>NZ_JBWBQS010000018.1:0-91598 GCF_056279125.1 Novosphingobium sp. Sphag1I
GCTTAAAATCTTCACTATGCTTCATCATCTCGTCGGTCTCCTGTTGCGAGCATAAAACGCTCAGGTGACCGGCACAAATCCGTTACAAGTCCATTACTCAGAACAGTAAGGCCGGGGTAGGCCCCCTGTCGGCTGGCCTAACTGCTAAAACTTTTAGCGGTCCCATTAAGCCCCTGATGGGCCGCCCTAGTCATCTGCGAAAACCATTCCGCTGTAGCTCCACAACCGACCTAGCCGAAGTGCGGGGGATATGGCATCAAAACACAATGTCCACCCAAACCATTAGCGCGAACGCTTGCTTCAAGATCGTGGAAGCAGCCACTCAATCTTGTCAGGCCCCTGTTGTGCCCCAAGCGGCTCCTACCAATCCAAACTGGGATGCCATTGCCGTCTCCCTTACATCGCAGTCGAACGCGATTGCGTTTGGCGCTGTAGTTCTAACGGTGATTTTTGCCATTGCGGGTATCGCTTGGGGAAGGATCATCACTCAAAACGCTGAGCAGGAAGCGCGCAAGGAAGCCAAGGAGGAGGCTAGGAAAACCGCAGAGTTAGAGGTTAAAAAGTGGATTACCGAAGAGGGCATTCCATTCCTTCGGCGCGAGGTGGAAGAATGGAGGAAGACTTTTCCACAGGAACCCACTATATCGGAAGACCTGATAGGAGACATGGTCGCTGCTGCTGGCCGTGAAGCTGACAACGGAAAGGAGGGTGAAGATGGAGAAGAGTGAAATGAACATTGTAGCCCGCTATCTGAAGAAGGCTCCTGTTGACCTCAAAGCCATTTTTGCTGAGTTGGGCGTAGAATACAAAACTGATTGGATGGATGACGGCGCGTCAGGGTCAATCACCCGTAACGGTGACCAATTCATTGTGACCATAAACGCACTTGAATCGGACAACCGGCAACGATTTACGGCAGCCCATGAGCTTGCACACTATCTTTTGCACCGCGATCTGATGGGTGACGGAAAGCGAATGCATAGGCACGTTGATAACCTTTATGGTGGTGAGCGTCCTCACGATCTGGTGTTCAAGCGGGCGCATGAAATCGAAGCGAACCGTATCGCCGCTCAGATTGTGATGCCTAAGAAGTTGGTCGAGCATGAGTTCCAAACCGAAAAGGACTCGGCTGCGCTGGCAAAGAAGTTTGGCGTATCGAAAGCAGCCATGGACATACGGCTCAAGACGCTAAATCTGGTGAAGTAACCTCCATTGGTCGGCAAGTGGTCAGCCATGGGCCGCCCTGCGGCTGGCCAGTGAGGCGGTGGCGGTGTCCCGCTCCTGATCTGACCTCCTCCCTGTAACCCCGCCCTGACGCCCCCTCAGGGTGGCGCGGTCTGTGCTGTCGATGGAAGGTCAGGGGCGGGCGCTTGGTGGCCCCGATGGTTTCAGGGGTCGCTTACCCGAAGCCCAATATATACGCGGCGCTCTGACCTCTTACCCCCATGGCCCACCCTCGGCCTGATCGGGAATGAGCCTCCCCCGAATCCCTGCAAGAATGCAGGTTTTTTAGGGCTTTACAGCGATTCGCTGTTGTGATTCATCCCCGGCCAGCGGCAACCCCGCCGCATGGAAGGAGGAAGCATTGACCACCACGAACACCACCACCGCCAGCCGCGCTCCCGCCCGCAAGAAGGCTGTGCGCTATCACTGGGCCGTCTATCTGGGGACCGAGGGGGCCGACCATGAGGTGCGCCCACGGGGCTTCTTTGACGCCTTCCGCCACAACTACCACGGCTGGGCCGTGTGGGTGGGGCCGCTGGGCCTTGCCTGCTTTCGGTCTGAGCGGTGGGTCTATCCAAGCGACGCTGAGGCGGCCCATGGGGCAGCGTATGACACTGAGGCGCTGCTGTCGTGGATGGATCGCCGCAAGGCTGGGCTGACCTCGGAAGCCTGACACCGCCCTACGGCTGGCCCAGTGTCTCCCCTGTGGTGGCGCTGGGCTGGCCTGCGTATCAAACCTCGTAATGGTCGATAGGTGATTTGATATGACCGCCAAGTTCATTGCTTACCTGCGCGTCTCCACCGCTGAGCAAGGGGCCTCAGGGCTGGGGCTGGACGCTCAGGGTGCGGCCATCGCGGCCCATGTGTCCGGCTGCGGGGGAGACTTGCTGGCCTCCTATGTCGAGATCGAAAGCGGCAAGCGCAATGATCGGCCCAAGCTGCGGGAGGCGCTGGACCATTGCAAGCTGACCGGGGCGCGGCTGGTGGTCGCCAAGCTGGACCGGCTGGGGCGTAAGCTGCGCCTGCTGGCTGACCTGATGGAAGGCGAGGTGGGCCTTGTGGTCTGTGACCAGCCGGGGGCATCGTCCCTGCTACTGCACATTCTGGGGGCCATCGCTGAGGAGGAGGCCCGCACCATCTCCCTGCGCACCAAGGCCGCGCTGGGGTCGATCAAGGCCAAGCTGGACAAGGGCGAGGCTCACACCTCCCGCCGCTCAGGCCGACAGGTGGCGCGGCTGGGTAACCCTAGGGGCCTGTCGGTCTCCCGTCCTGACCTTGGGGCCGCTGCGGTGGTCGCCAAGGCAGACGCCCACGCCGCCAAGGTGGGGCCGATGGTGCAGACCTTGCGCGCCTCTGGGCTGTCCTATGCGGCCATTGCTGATCGCCTGACCGCTGACCGCGTGGAGACACCGAGGGGTGGCGCATGGACGCCCATGGGGGTTAAGCGGGTGATAGAGCGGGCGTTTAACGCGACAGGAAGCGAGGATGCGCAGGGACCGAGGCGCTTGCGAGATAAGCCGCAACCTCACCCTGCAACTGCTCCGCTGTCTCTGGGCGGGGCTTGCATTTAACAGCCCAAGCGCGCCCCGGATGAACCACATCCCAGCGGGTGACCATCCCTTCATATCGGCCCTTGCCCGGATCATGGTTGCCGAACCCATCAAGCAGGCGGTTCCAAACGGGGGCGAACTTAGTGATGAGTAGCGATTCCCCAAGAGGAATCCATATGTCCTTTACAACCAGAGCGCGGCAATAAAAGTCGTCGATGTTGAGGTTGCTGGCCAATCGGATGCTCTCCGCGTGTTCGCTCAGGCGGTCATGCAGCTTGGGGCCGACCTTCGCGCTAGGATCGAACAGACCCTTCCGAGCGCCAGCCGATACGGCTTTGCCAACGTAAATCGGCCACTCAAAGCGGTTGTCGCGGTTCCGTTCTGCCATCGCGTGGTAGGAGGGAAACGCTCCGCAATAATATAGGGCGTAGATGCCCGCGCCATTGAATTTGGATAGACCGCCCAAGGCAACGGGGTCTCGCTCTAGCAAAGCCTCGGCAACACTCGCCCCAAGGTTTCGTTCGTCGAGCGGGTTGTAAGGCTCATAATCCATCAAGCGTTCCCTTGGGGTGATTCCAACAGGGACGCCTTTAAGGCCCTGAAATCAGCCTGCAACAACTGTTCGGCAACACTTGCCGCGACAAGGTGGCCTAGGCTAACCGGCACCGCATTGCCGAGTTGGCGCATAGTCTCCGACCATGCACCATGGAAGGCGAAGGTATCAGGGAAGGTTTGCAGTCGGGCGCTTTCTCTAACCGTGAAGTAGCGAACGCTTCCGTCATCCCTCACCATCATATTCTCGCCACCTGGCACACCATGGTCACCAGCTTTCAGGGTCTTTGCAGGCAAGTCCAACGGGCTACCTGTGTGGCCCAGATAAGCCCGTGCCCCCGGTTGCAGGCGGTGATTAAGCCATTCGCGGCTGTCTTCCATCCTTGGCTGTGGAATGCCCAGCAAGGCATCCCGCACCGTCATCCATGGCTTTGACGCAGCCAAGACTTCATTAGAGCGGCGCAGGCGCTCGATGCGTTTGGCTAGGCTTGGCCCCATGGCAGCAAGGCCAGCCGCTGGCGCTTTGCGCTTATGCCTGTCCCAGTATTCCCCAGAGACCCACTGGCTGGCTAATAGGGCATCGAGAGAATGGGTGGAATCGGGGAAGCTCCATTCAATCCCAAGATCGCGCCGGAACCCCACGATAAAGACGCGCTCACGCTTTTGCGGCACCCCATAATCTGCTGCGTTCACCAGCGTTCGCACTAGGTTATAGGACAGTCCCCTTGGGCCTGCCGTATGTTCACGTTGCAGGCGGGCAAAGTGATCCTGCCAAGCCTCATCACTGCGTCGCTGAATCTCCGGCAATTCAAGCTGCAACTCGATGTATTGCAGGTAGTTTGCGAAGGCAGCCCGCGTTAGTCCTTTGACATTTTCCACGATGAATGCCCTAGGACGAAGCCGCCTGATAACATCCACGGTAGCCGGAAACATATCCCGATGGTCATCATAGGCCCGATGCTTGCCCCCCATAGAGAACGGCTGGCACGGCGGGCCGCCGCTGACCAAATCGACTTGCCCCTGAATGGCGCTGTAATCGAAAGAGCGCACATCTCCGCAATGGATGGGCCAATCCGTGAGTAACGGAAAGCCACGGTCCTTGTTCTGCTGCAATGTGTCGCAAGCCCAACGATCCCATTCCAGAACCGCCAAAGGTTTGAAGCCCGCAAGGCTCACGCCCATGGCCAAACCACCAGCACCGGCAAACAACTCAACTGCATTCAACATTGGTCGATCCAAACCCCGCCCACAGCTCTCGCGTTCTCGTGATGTCGCACAACCGGAACAGAAAAGGAATCCCTTGAAGCACAGAAGGCTGTGCATGATATGACCAAGGGCTTTCAGGCAGTGGTGTCCGTTGAGGATGCCGTGCCAAAATATCAATCTGAGTGCAGAGAAGGGGGGCTATGGTGCTAGAGTCGATCCATGATCTTCGAAGGAAGTCGCCATGGCACCACCTTGCCCGTGCCGAAAATGCGCGCTTCTCTGCATATTCCCTCTGGATGGCACGCGCTGCGGAATGCGCAGATTTGGCCTCGTCTATTAGGTATCATGGCACCCCGGCTATCGCTTTGTCGGAGGCTTTCAAACGTGAAGCTGCGCTGTCAATCGAACTCATCCTCAAGGCGGCGGTCGCTCGTCGGATTGAGGTTGGTGCGACTGGTGTGGGAGGACAGGAGGTGCCTTCAACCCATGATGTGGTTCGGCTTTGGGGGATGACTGGACTAGTTCCGTTCAGCCGCTTGCAGGACCGTATCAAAAAGACCTTGCTGGAGGCTCACCTCATTTTGACTGGCGCGGGGCGTTACGCAGCGCCCAACAAAGGCAAGGAGGACTACGAAAGTGAGATTCTCAATCGGATAAATGCTGTGACCCCTGTGGTGAGAAAGCTAGGTGACTTTGAGATTAGGCAAGCAAGCTGGTTCGGTTGGGACGACATTGACGCGGTGTATCAGATGGTCGCCGGACATATCGAAGAGATGCGTGATTAATTGACCGCTTCCTCTCTGCCCTGTTTTTTCATCTTGGCCAGCCGCGCCCCAGCGGCTATCCATAAGGCAGTCCTGAGGTCCAACTCTCAGGTCCAAATGGTCTCCCATCGGCGGTCCTGAAAGCCGCAGAAATCAGCCATTACGGGGTTGCTCAGGGCGTTTCTAGCCCTGTCCACCACCGTTGCTTTACCCCGCAAAATCGGTGCGCTCATTTCCGTAATGGGCTGTTGCACAAAGCATGTTTGACCTGTGGCCGCGCCGCGTCGACACAGACGCCATTGGGGTTTGCAACAGGGGCGAATATGGATCGGCGTGGTTTTGCAACGGGTATGGTTTGTGCAGCGGCCATGATGGGCCGGGCGGGCGCGGTGGCGCCGATCAAGGACCCGTCCATCGCCAAATTCATCGCCGGCATGCCCAAGGCCGAATATCACGTCCATCTGGAGGGCACGCTGGAGGCGGAGATGAAATTCGCTCTGGCGCGGCGCAACGGGTTGCAATTGCCCTTTGCCGATGTGGCGGCGATGAAGGCCAGCTATCGCTATCACGATCTGCCCAGCTTTCTGGCCATCTATTATGACGGGATGAAGGTGCTGCTCAAAGAGCAGGACTTTTACGACCTTGCCTATGCCTATCTGAGCAAGGCGGCGGCGCAGAATGTAATCTACACCGAAATGTTCTTTGACCCGCAGGAGCATATGAAGCGCGGCGTGCCGATGGGCGTGGTGATCAGCGGCATCACGCGGGCGCGGCGCGACGCGATGGCCAAACTGGGCATTCGTTCCCAACTGATCCTGTGCTTCGTGCGCGACCTGTCGGCGCAAAGCGCGATGGAGGCTCTGGATGCCGGATTGGCGTTCAAGAGCGACCTGATCGGCGTCGGGCTGGATTCGGACGAGGCGGGCAATCCGCCGGAAAAATTCCGCGAACATTTCGCCAAGGCGCGGTCCAATGGTTTGCATGTCACCGCCCATTGCGACATCGATCAGGAAGATACGCTGGGCCATATACGCACCGCGCTGCTGGACCTGAAGGTGGACCGGATCGACCATGGTGGCAATATCGTGCAATCGCCCGAACTGGTGACCATCGCGCGGCAGAAGGGGATTTCCTTTACCGTATGCCCGACCTTTTCCGGCACGTTGCGCAAGGGGATGGAAACGCCCGTCGATGTCGTGCGCAAGATGATGGATGCCGGGTTGAAAGTGACGATCTCGTCCGACGACCCAGCCTATATGGGCAGCGAGTATATCAACGATGTGTTGATCCGCGCAGCCGATCGCAGCGGTTTAAGCAAGAGCGAGTTGATCACCATCGCCCGCAATGGTTTCGAGGCGGCTTGGCTGCCACAGGCGGACAAGGATGCGATGCTGGGCAAACTGGCGGCCTATGTGAAGGCCGCCAGCTAAGGCTTTATTGCTGGGGCGGCGTGGTCGGCGCGGCGGGCGCTTCTGCGGCGGCGGCGCGGGCCTTGCGGATGGCGTCGATTTCGGCGGCGGTCTTGTAGTCAATCAACTCGACCTGAAACACCAGATCGGAATTGGCCGGGATGGGGCCTGCTTCCTGTGAACCATAGCCCATGGCTGCCGGGATGCAGAAGCGGGCGATGCCATTCTTACCCACCATCTGAAGCCCCTTGGAAAAGCCGGGGATCACGCCGCTGACCGGAAAGGTTGCCTTGGTGTTCTGATCGAACACGGCGCCGGTTGCCGCCAGATAGCCGATGTAATTGACCAGCACGTAATCCTCTGCCGCAGGCTTGGCGCCGGGGGCGTCGCGCAGGATCGTATAGCCAAGGCCATCGGCGGTCTTGGCGCTGCACAAACGCTGGCCAGCGGGCAGGATCGGGTTGAGCGGCAAGGGGATGATGTCATTGGTGGCCTTGACCACCGATGTTGCGGGTTTGGCCGCTGCCTTGGCGACGGGCTTGCGCGCCGGTGCGGCCTGAAGAGAGAGCGGGACCAGCAGCATGGGCAGGACCACAAGCGGGGCGAGGGGCGACAAAGCGCGGAACGAAAGCTTCATGGCCAAATCTATAGGCAGGATGCCCGCCCGCAATCAAGGCGGCGGCGCATAATCCTATGGGCGAAGGATTGGTTCGCTCCATCGTCGTTGATGATGAAATTCATGGTTAAATTTCGGAAAATCCACCCGTCCTTTGGGGCAATGGTCGTGACGGCATAATGGGTCAGCACCGCACGATCAGCATAAGGAACAATCATGTCGCAAGAATTGCTGGTCCAGATTTCGGATACTTTGATGAGCGCGCAAACCGTTGAAGAACTTACGCGTCCTTTGTTGGCTATGCTGGAATTGGTAACGGGTCTGGAAAGCACCTATTTAACCCGCGTTGACGAGGACGCCGGGGTGCAGACGGTCATCTATGCGCGCAACACCCGGCAAATGCAGATACCCGAAGGTATCATAGTGCCCTGGGATGACACTTTGTGCAAACGCGCGCTGGATGAAGGGCGGCCCTTCACCGAGGATGTTTCGGCCTGTTGGGGCGATTCCGAAGCGGCGCAGGCACTGGGCATATGCACCTATCTGTCAACGCCCCTGCGTCTGGAAGACGGCAGCCTGTTCGGAACATTATGCGCCGCCAGTGCCGAGCGCCGCCCCATCTCGTCCGAAAGCCAACAGATCCTTGCCCTGTTCGGCCAGTTGATCCAGCAGCACATACAGCGCGAACATATGATGGAGCGGCTCAAACAAGCCAATCGCCAGCTTGAAAGCTTTTGCTTTACCGACACGTTGACCGGCCTTCCCAATCGCCGCTTTATCTTTCAGGAGTTGTCACGCCTGTTCGGTCTGGCCCAGCGGGAAGGGCGCAAGGTGCTATTGGCCTTTATCGATCTTGATGGGTTCAAACAGATCAATGACACCTATGGCCACGAAACCGGCGACGCTTTCCTGATCGAGGTGGGCAAGCGCCTTTCCTCAGGTATGCGCAGCAGCGATCTGTTTGGGCGTCTGGGCGGGGATGAATTCGTGCTGGCCGGACTGGCCCCGGCACTGGACGCTGATGATGGCGCCCCTGTCGCCGGTATGCGTAAACGGATCTCCGCCCTGATCGAGGGGGATTATGATTTACCCGCCTGCCGCTTTTACTATCCGGGCGCCAGCCTTGGCATCATCAGCGCCGATCCGCAGCATTTGACCACGGATCAGGCCCTGCAAAAGGCCGATGCCGCCATGTATCTGGAAAAGCGTGAGCGAAAGGAGAAGCGGGAACCGGCGCTCATACCCTGATACGGGGCTGGAGCGGTCATTACGACTATGGTATATTCCGGATGTTTCCTGCTGCGAAATAAACAAATCGCGGCCATTCGTCGGAACCAATTTCGCCTTTGCGGAATTGATATGCGACGGGATGAAAGGACGAAACATGTGGTTGCTTGATCGCTTCCTTCGTCGTTCCATCCGCACCGGGCCATTACAGATTACCGATGCGGACGGACGGGTCTATCATTACGGCACCGGCGCGGGTGCTCCATTGCATCTTCGCTTTACCGACAAACGAACGGCGGCCCATATCGCGCGCCATCCATCACTTGGCGCGGGTGAAGCCTATATGCGCGGGTGGCTGGTGGTGGAACCGCCCCATGACATCCGCGATCTGATCCTGATGATCGGCGCAGAGGTCAAGGCCGCCAAGGGCCATATGGAGGCGCCGGGCCGGATGCGGCAATGGATTGACCGCGTGGCATGGCGTCTGGACCAATTCAATGACCGCCATCGTTCCAGCAAGAACGTTCGCCATCACTATGACCTGACCCGACAATTCTACGAAATGTTCCTGGACGAGGATCGCCAATATACGATGGCCTATTTCGCCCAGCCGCAGGTCGGGCTGGAACAGGCGCAATTGGAGAAAAAGGCGCTGATCGCGGCCAAGCTCGCTCTGCAGACCGATGCGCGCGGGATGCGGGTGCTGGACATTGGTTGCGGGTGGGGCGGATTGGCGCTCTATCTCAACCGCAATTACGGTTGCGAAGTTCTGGGCATTTCGCTGGCCCCCGATCAGGTGAAATTCGCACAGGAACGGGCGCAGGCCGCAGGTGTTGCTGACAAAGTGCAATTCCGGCTGGTGGATTATCGCGATCTGACGGACAAATTTGATCGGATTACCAGTGTCGGGATGATCGAACACGTCGGCGCGCGTCATTTTGATGAATATTTCGGCCATACGTTTGATCGACTGGCCGATGACGGCATCATGTTGACCCATACGATTGGGCGCACCGGACGGCCCGGTTATACCGACGCATGGACGCGCAAGTATATCTTTCCGGGCGGCTATATCCCGGCGATGAGCGAATTGGTCGGCGCGATTGAACGCACCGGCTGGCAATTGGGCGATGTTGAAATCCTGCGCTATCACTATGCCCATACGCTGGCCGAATGGTATCGGCGCACCACGCTGCATGCGGACAAGATTACCGCCATGTATGACGAGCCGATGCTGCGTATGTGGCAATTCTATCTGGCCGGGGCCGAACAGGCGTTCCGACAGGGCAGCATGGTCAATTTCCACATTCAGAGCGTCAAGCGTCAGGATGTTCTGCCCATGACGCGGGACTATATCGCGGACGAAATGCGCCGCCTTCTGGCCAAAGAGGCGCCGCCGGTGTGGCACCTTGCGCCAAAGGTCGCGTAAAAGAGGCATAGTAAAGGTTCGGTTTTGCTGGACAAGCATGCCGGGGGCATCAAAATGGGCCTCGACAGATACGATAGAGAGGCCTTGCCGTGTCCCCGACATTCTCCCCCTTTGACGCAGCGGCGGTATTGATCGTGGCGGCGGCGGTGTTGGGTTACGCCAACCACCGCTGGCTGCGTTTGCCCGCTTCGGTCGGGTTGACGGTGATGGGGGCGATTGCCTCTCTGCTGGTGCTGGTGGTTGACCGGTTGATGCCGTCCAGCCAGCTTGCGCCTCAATTCAACGCTTTTCTGGGACAACTCGATTTCCATCGCACCCTGATGGAGGGGATGTTGTCCTTCCTGCTGTTCGCCGGGGCGTTGCATGTCGATTGGTCGCACATGCGCAAAGGGCGCTGGCCCATCATCATTTTCAGCACAATTGGCGTGTTGATCTCGACCGTGGTGGTGGGTTTTGCCTTTTGGCTGGCGGCCGGCTGGCTGGGGGTCATGGTGCCGCTTGGCTGGGCGCTGGTCTTTGGCGCCTTGATCAGCCCGACCGACCCGGTTGCCGTCATGGCCGTGATGAAGCGCGCTGCCATGCCCCCGACGCTTCAGGCGACGGTGGCGGGGGAAAGCCTGTTCAATGACGGTGTGGGCGTGGTGGTTTTCACCATCCTTCTGGCCATCGCGACGGGCGGCGAGGAGTTCCACCTGTCCCACGCGGCGATGGATTTCCTTCAGGAAGCGGGCGGCGGGGCCTTGCTCGGCCTTGTGATCGGCTGGATCGCCTTTCGCGCCATGCGCAGCATCGATGAATATAATATCGAGGTAATGATTTCTCTGGCCGTGGTGATGGGCGGATACAGCCTTGGCATGGCGCTGCATATCAGCGGGCCGGTAGCGATGGCGGTTGCAGGCCTTGTGATCGGCAATGCGGGTGTCGCCCATGCGATGAGCGATGTGACGCAGGACTATCTGCTCAAATTCTGGGCCTTGATTGACGAGATCCTCAATGCCGTGTTGTTCCTGCTGATCGGGCTGGAAGTGATCGCGATTGCGCCACATCTGTCTTTGCTGGCGCTGGGGGTGATTTCGATCGTTCTGGTCATGGTCGCGCGCGTCATTTCGGTGGGCGTGCCCTTGGTAGCGATGCGGCGCATGATCGATATGGGGCCGCTGGCCTTGCCGACATTGGTCTGGGGCGGGCTGCGCGGGGGGATTTCGGTGGCTTTGGCCCTGTCCTTGCCCGACAGCCCGATCCGCAGCGCCATTCTGGCGGCGACCTATCTCGTCGTCCTGTTTGCCGTTATCGTACAGGGCGGAAGCATCGGCGCGTTGATCGAACGGATCAAACAGCGTCATGGCGTAACAGGGGAAACGGTGCATTGAGAAACTGGCACCAACGGCTGCGCTATTGGCGGGTGAAACTGGCCCATCTCGTGCTCTTGCCGGACATGAGCGACGAGGAAGCCGGCACAATCCGCCAGCAGGTTGAGGATGACGGGCGACTGTCGCGCGGCTTTGCGCTGATGTGCGGCTTGGCGGCGGGCATTGCCATGCTGGGCCTGTTGCAATCCTCGACGGCGGTGGTGATCGGGGCGATGCTTGTTTCGCCGTTGATGGGACCGATTGCGGCGCTGGGTTTTGGGTTTGCCGCGCTCGACGGCCATCGCATTCGTGACGCGGCCAAGGTGGTCGCGGTTGGCGCAGCCATCGGTATTCTGACCGGCATTCTCATCACCTGGCTCAGCCCGATACGGAATGCCACGCCGGAAATCATCGCGCGGACCCAGCCGACCTTGCTCGATCTGGTGGTGGCTTTGCTCTCCGGGCTGGCCGGGGGCTATGCCTCGGTGATGAAAAAGGGTGGGACAGCGATTGGCGTTTCCATCGCAACGGCGCTTATGCCGCCTTTGGCAACCGTGGGCTATGGCCTTGCCGTGTGGCAGCCCGCCTTTGCCATCGGCGCCTTGTTACTTTTTCTTACCAACCTTTCGGCCATCGCTTTTGCCTTTGCGTTGGTGGCCCGGCTCAGCGGCGCGGCCTTGCCCGACCGTGATGTGGACTGGTCGCCGCGCTATGTTTTGGCCGGGCTTGGCGCTTTTGCGGTACTGGCCGTTCCGCTGGGCCTGACGCTGTCGCAGGTCAGCCGCGAGGCCGGTCTGCGCAAGACCGCAAGGGCCGCCATTGCCAAGGCCACCGATGGCGCCAACAGCCGCATTGCCCAATTAGACGTGACATGGCCGCTGCTGGGTGATCCAGAGGTGAGCGCGCTGGTGGTGACGCCGCGTTATTCCCGCGATGCCGATGATGTGTTGCGCAAGGCGTTGATTGCCGATGGGGCGGAAAAAGTAACGGTCAAGCTGCAACAGGTGCTGGCCGCGGACTTGCCCGCCCAGACGCAGGCAATGGTTGATGCCGCGATGGAGCGTACTGCGGCGGGGATCGCCGCCGATGTTCCGCCCTATGCACGTATTCGCGCCGCAATTGGTTTGCCCACCTCATCGCTATGGGTGAACCGAACGGAACGCACGGTCTTTGTCGCACCTGTCGCCGCGCCGGGGTGGCGGCTGGAGGATTATCGCCGGGTGGAAGTTATGGCCCAACAGGTGGCCGAAGGATGGCATGTCGCCATTGTCCCGCCCGCCAGCGCGAATCTCAACGTCGCTTTGGAGGGGCAACAGGATGAAACGGATGCGGTCACGCCGGATCTGGCGGTCTGGGCGGTGACGCGTTGGGGGGTGAACCGCGTTGTGCTTTTGGGCGCGGAGGAAGAAAGCGCCGCCTTTGTTCAGCAATTGCAGAGGGCCGGGATTGCCGTGACGGTGGCGGCGCCATCGAAGACAATCAAGGTTGCGCAAGCGCAATTGCAATTTGCGCCGCCTCCACCCGCCAACGCCCCATAGACGGCGGGGCATTTGCGGCCTAAGGGCTAAGCCTTCCAAGCTTGGCTGAACATGAGGCCGCTGTGTCGATCTATCGGCAAGCCATCGCATGGTTTGCAAAATTGCGCCGTACCGGGAATTTGAAATCAAGGGTGGCCGCCATCATTGGCGCCATGCTGCTGGCGCTGGTCGCCATCATCTTCGCGCAATGTGGTGAATGGGCGCAGCATCTGTTTATTGCGATGTACCGCCGCGCGTTCTGGTCACCGTTGATCGTGACGCCCGCCCTGTTCATGGCGGTGGTGTGGTGCACGCGGCGCTATTGGCCTCTGGCCCGTGCCTCCGGCATTCCGCAGGTGATGGCAGCCTGTCACAAGCCAGATGGGCCAAAGGCCAAGGCCTTGTTGTCACCCTCGACTGCACTTGCCAAATTCTTCGGTACGATCCTGATCCTTCTGGCCGGTGGTTCGGCGGGGCGCGAAGGACCGACGGTACAGATCAGCGCCGCCATCATGGTGGCGGTCAACCGCGTCCTTCGCATTCCCGTGACCAGCGGCGTGGTGATTGCAGGGGGCGCGGCAGGTGTGGCGGCGGCGTTCAACACGCCTTTGGCCGGGGTCGCCTTTGCGATTGAGGAACTGGCCTCGGCCTTTGAGCAAAAGGTTGCGGTACAGGTGATGGCCGCCGTGATGATCGCCGGTCTGGTCAGTCTGGGCCTGTCGGGTGACTACGTCTATTTCGGAGCGATGAGCACCCGGCTGGACCTTCATGCCATGGTGCTGGTCGTGCCTCTGGCCGGGGTGATCGGGGGCGTGCTGGGCGGATTGTTTTCGCGTGTGATGGTGGCGATGGCTTGGTCCGGGGCGCCTTGGCTGGTGCGGATCAAGGCGCGTCCGCTGCTTCTGGCCGGGGGTTGCGGTTTGATCGTCGCCTTGACCGGAATTGCCAGTGGCGGCCTGTCATGGGGCACGGGGTATGAAACCACGCGCGCCTTGCTCGAAGGGCATCAGGCATCGCTGTTGTTCGGTCCGGCCAAGCTGATTTCGACGATGGCCACGGCCATCAGCGGGGCGCCGGGGGGCATTTTCGCGCCCACCCTGTCGGTTGGCGCCGGTTTGGGGCAGGCCTTGTCGATGGCTTTTCCCGAACATTCTAGCGGGGCCATCGTGGTGCTGGGCATTGTGGGCTATTTTGCCGGGGTGGTGCGGGCGCCCCTGACGGCGATCATCATCGTGATGGAAATGACTGCCGACCGGGGGATGATCCTGCCTCTGTTCGGCACGGCGTTGATCGCGGATTGGGTCAGCTCTTTGGTGTGCCGCCCCAAACTCTATCACGCGCTCTCGCTCAGTTTTCGCTGAAAGCCATCCGGCCAGCACCATCGGGGTGTAGTGTTGCTATGCCCAAAATGTCGCAGTCGATCATCGTTGTTGCATGGCATGCGCAACAGGACTTCCCACAAGCGCAAAGAGCCCCTAGAGGCACCGCATCCCCGGGGGGCCGCTGTTGCGCGGCTGAGAGGTGGTCAGCAGACCACGACCCGCTGAACCTGATCCGGTTGACACCGGCGTAGGGAGGGTTGGCGGCCAGTCCGTTGTCTCTCCCGTTGGAGTGCGAGAGACGTGGAAAAGATGATGGCTGCCGATTTGATCCGTTTGCGTTTGCTGGGGGGCTGCGGGCGCGCGCTGGCGCTTTCGATGGCGGTTTCCATGGCCGGCTTTGCGACGCAGGTCCATGCGGCAGAAGCCGATGATCCGGCCGTCATCCGCGTGACCGGTCATCCCGATCCCGAAGGTCTCTTGCCCGACCAGACCGCGCCCAAGGCGATCAGCGCGATTTCGTCCGATTTCATCATCAAGCAGGCCCCGACGCTCAACGCGTTCCAATTGGTCAGCCTGCTGCCCGGCGCGAATGTGTCGTCCACCGATCCCTACGGCCTTTCGGCAACCTCCAGCCTGACCCTGCGCGGGATGGGCCAGGATCAGATCGGCGTGTTGATGGAAGGCGCGCCGCAGAATGACATCGGCTATTATTATGCCTATCCATCGCAATTTGCGGACGCGGAAAACATCCGTCAGGTCGCCCTGACGCAAGGCGCGGTGGATATGGATTCGCCGACATTGGGCGCGACGGGCGGGCTGTTGTCGCTGACGCTGGATGATCCGGCCAAGAAGCGGGGGGCTTTGGTCAATTTCTCGCTGGGTTCGTATAATGAACGGCGCGGCTTTGTCCGTTTCGACACCGGCACGATCGGCAACAGCGGCTTGCGCGCCTTTGTGTCCTATTCGAACAATCGCGCCGACAATTGGCGCGGGGCGGGCTATGATCTGCGCAACCATATTGACGGCAAATTGCTGAAGGAATGGGGGCAGGGCAATCGCGCCAGTCTGGCCGTCTCGTTCAACGAGGCCAAGACTTCGACCTATCCCAGCCCCTCTCTGGCCAATTGGAAAACCTATGGGCGCGGATATAATTTCGAGAAGAATTATACGGTTGGTGATACAAGTTACTGGCGTTTCTATCGTGCGCCGTTCCGCAATATCTATCTGTCGGCCCCGGTGCATATTCAGATCAACGACCGTTTGACGTTGGACACCACGACCTATCTGCAATGGGGTTACGGCAATTCGCCCTATGGGATGCAATTGACCACAACGGGCAATTATCTGGGCACCGAGGAATTGACCCAGCCGATCAATCTGCCCGGCGCGGATGCTTCGGGTCTGGCCACGGTTCTGGGCAATTGGACCGGCAATCAGTTTCGCGCCGGCAATGTGACGAAATTGACGTTGCAGGCGGGCGCGCATCGTCTGACGGGCGGGATCTGGTTCGATTACGGCAATGACCGTGTGCAACAGACCTACACCCCGGTGGGCAGCGATGGGCAGCCGGCCGACGAATGGGGCTATCCCGCCAATGCGATCCGCACCGCCGATGGCCGCCTTCTGGCCTATGAGAATATACGGACGGTGACAGTGTCCAAGGCGTTCTTTGTGGCCGACAGCATCACGATCAGCGACCGTTTGACCGCCGACATTGGTTTCAAGGGCGTCGATGCCTTGCGCAGCGGGCGCAATTTCCTGCCCGGTCCGCAATCGGGGGTGCGGTTTGAAAAGTTCGCCGCCTTGCCGCGTGCCGCGCTGCATTACCGGATCGATGACCGCCAGCAGGTCTTTGCCAATATCACCACCAATTTCCGCGCGCCCAATGAGTTCACGCTCTACAACACCTATGATTATGGCGCGGTGAGCACGCGGGGGACGACTGACCTCAAAAACGAATATTCGGTGTCTCAGGAGCTGGGCTATCGTTATATCGGACCTAACCTTTCGTTCTCAATGACTGGATTTCATTACCATTTCCGCAACCGACAGGTCGCAACCGTCGTGAACAGCGGCGGCGCTCTGGTCAATTCGACGATCAATGGCGGCAGCCAGACTTCCTATGGTCTGGATGGCGAAATCGATTGGCGACCGGCCAAGGGCGTCAGCCTTTATGTTTCGGGCGAATATCTGCACACGCGGATCGACAGCGATTTGTCGGTCAATGGCGATTGGCTGCCCACCAAGGGCAAGCGCGCCGTTGCCGCGCCCGCCTATCAGTTTGGCGTAGGCAGCACCTATGACGATGGCCTGTTGTTTGGCAGCACGGCGCTGAAATATGTCGCGCGCCAATATTCGACCTTTATGAATGACGAGAGCATTCCCGGCTATGCCACGCTTGATCTGTCATTGGGCGTCCATCTGGCCAAGCTGGTCGATGGTAAGCGCACCGATTTGCGCGTCAACGCCATCAACATCACCAATCCGCGCGTCCTGTCGGGTGTGCAGAGCTTTGGCATGAATGCGCAGGACACCGTTGGGCGCAATGGCTCGGTCATTTCCGGCTATGCTCCGACCTATTATATCGGCGGCGGGCGCGCCTTTGTGGCGACCATCTCGCGCGCGTTCTGATGACCGCCAACGCGCCTGCATCGGATCATTTGGTCCACGGCATGGGTAAAGTGCTTGAACCCCCCGCCTGGCCAGCGATCAACGCTGGTGAGGCGGAGGCCGTTCTCGCCCATTTCCCGCAGGCGGGGCGCGTGATTGCGCTGCCATGGCATTCGCCGCGTCCGTTTTCGGCGGCGGCAAGGGTTGAGGCCGAGGGTGGCACTTTCATCCTGAAGCGGCACCATCAGACCCTGCGTTCCGTTGATGGCTTGACGCAGGAACACCGCTTTATGGCGCATTTGCGCAAGGGCGGGGTGAGCGTGCCGGAGGTCATGGCGCAGGCGGCGGGCGATGTGGGGGCCTTGGGGCTGGGGGAGTGGACCTATGAACTCCATCGCGCATCGCCCGGCGCGGATCTCTATCGCGACAGGCATTCATGGACGGGTTTTCTGTCCCTGGATCATGCCCGCGCTGCCGGTCATGCTTTGGCGCGGCTTCATCTGGCGGCGCGCGATTATGATGCGCCGCCGCGTGGAGCGGACCCGTTGATCGCCAGTTTTACCATCGTGCCCGCCGCCGATTGGCGCGGCGCGGCGCAGGCCTATTTCGCGGCGCGGCCCGCCTTGGAGCGTTATCTGCGGGCGCGCGACTGGCAGGGGGAACTGGCTGGGATCTTTGCACAGTTTGGCCATGGGCTTTGCGATAGGCTGGCGGGCCAAGCTGCGCTGTGGACACATAATGACTGGCATCCCTCCAACCTGCTCTGGTCTGCGCAGGGAGAGGTTGCGACGGTCTTTGACTTTGGCCTTGCGACGCAAACCTGCGCTTTGCACGATCTGGCCACGGCGATTGAGCGTTGCGCTATTCCATGGCTTGACTTGGGCAATGATGCGCCAATGGAGGGGGATGTCGCGACGGCGCTTGTCTTGGTTCAAGCCTATTGTGAGATAGCGCCGTTAAGTACTTCTAATTTAGTAACCTTGCTTAATCTCTTGCCTTTGGTCCACATCGAATTTGCGATGTCCGAGGTCGACTATTTCGCGGGCATTCTCAAGGATGAGGCGCAGGCGTCGATGGCGTGGGATGACTATCTGATCGGCCATGCGCGGTGGTTCGGGTCGGACAATGGCCAATCCTTTCTGCGGCAATTGCGCGAAGGGATGGGGCTATAATGTCCGTTCTGGAAATCATCGGGGTCGTGGTCAGTTTTCTGGGCATATGGCTGACCGCGCGACGGGTGATGGTGTGCTGGCCGGTCAACCTGATGGCCTGCGCGCTTTATTTCAAACTGTTCCTCGATGAACGGCTCTATGCCGACATGGCGCTTCAGGCGGTCTTTGGCGTGGCGATTGTCTATGGCTGGATCGCCTGGCTGAAAGGGCGGGGCGGGGATGGGCAGGTGATCGTGCAGCCGTTGAGCAACCATTCCGCGCTGGGTGGATTGGCTTTGGGGGCGATTGGCGCCGTCTCGATCGGTTGGTTCACCAGCCATTATACGGACGCCGCCATCCCGTGGATGGATGCCGGGCTCAGCAGCTTCAGCCTTGTTGCCCAATATTGGACGGCGCGACGTCATGCGGCAAGTTGGCTGCTGTGGATCGTGGTTGATGTGCTTTATGTTGGGATGTTTATATTCAAAGGTCTGTATCTGACGTCGGGCCTTTATGCGGCTATGGTGGTCTTGGCCATCATCGGGTATAGGCGTTGGAAATCATCGGTTTGAATTCGGTTCTTCATTAAACAATGAAGATGTGGCGTCGGGAATGATCGCTCCCGACGCCTGCAATCCATCACGCCGAAGGCTTGGCCTGCTTGGCCGCCGCATCCAGCTCCGCTGCGGTGAGCGAAATGAAAAGGCCCTGAGCACCAAGCCCAAAGGCTTTTTTGGTCAGCGAGACCGGTCCGGCGGCGCGGTCAATGACGATCAGGTCTGGTTTCACTTCCTTGATCGTGCCAACCGGCGTGCCCGCCTTGCCCTTTACTTCGGCGCCGACGACCATGGCGGCCTCAAGCGCGGCGGCCGACTTTTGCGCCGATACGGCGACCTGCTCGTCGATCTGGGCCTTGGTCATTGTCACCATCGGGCCCTTGGCATTGGTGCCAAAGGCGCTCTTGGGCAATGCCGCCTTGCTGGCGCCAGTGTTGATGACGATGGCATCATTGGAAATGCTCTCGATCTTGCCGACTTCGCCGCCTTGCGGGTCATAGGTCATGGCGCCAACGACCAGCGCCGAGGATGCCGCCGCCTGTGGGGCCTGAGCAAACGCCGTGGCGGGCGCAATCAGCCCAACAGAGGCCACCAGAGCGAAATAGGGAACCTTCACGTGTCATCTCCTGTTCCATTGAGAGGGTTGGCTGCTGCCTTGTTCATGGACAGGCCACAGGATGCAGTTCAGTTTCCGATAGGTCCAATTGAAAGGTTGTGGACGAATTGATTGATATTATCTATCAACGATGAATGTTGTCCTTCCGCCAATTGCAATATCTGGTCGCCGTCGCTGATCATCAAAGCTTTCGCCGGGCCGCGATCTATCTCCATGTTTCCCAACCGACGTTAAGCCTTCAGTTGCAGAAGATGGAGGAAAGCCTTGGCGTCCGTCTGATTGATCGCGCCATGACGCCGGTGCGGCCAACGCCGGTTGGCAAGGAAATCGTTGGACGCGCGCGTAAACTCTTGCTCGACCTCAACGACCTTGAGGAAACGGCAAGGCGCAGCGTGGGGGAACTGGTCGGAACGATCAGCCTTGGCGTTTCACCGACGCTTGGCCCTTATCTGTTGCCGGGGATTGTCGGCATACTGAAACAGGAAATGCCCGACCTTCGCCTGCATATTCGCGAGGGGATCCCCAATGACCAGATGTTTGAGCTGCGCAGCGGGGCGCTCGACATGGTTCTGACGCCTCTGGCGCTGGGCGGGGCGGATCTGCACGTTGAGCCCTTGTTCGATGAAAAGCTCTATCTGGTCGCGCCGCCTGACCATGCTCTTGCGGCCCGGTCGCATTTGAAACGCGCCGATCTGGTCGGCATTCAGGCGCTGAGCATCGATCCGCGTTATCCGTTTCATCAGCAAACGCGTGAGATTTGCGATGAGTTGGGGCTGGAACTGCTCGATGATTATGAAGGGACCAGCCTCGACAGTCTGTGCCAGATGTGCGCGTCGGGATTGGGTCTGGCGATCCTGCCCGAACTTTATCTGCGTTCAGAGATTGGCGGAAAAAACATCATCACGCCATTGATAATCGAGGATTGGTCTTATGCGCGCTCCGTCGCGGCCATTTGGCGCCATGACTCGGTCTATAGCGAAAACTATGCCGAGGTGGCGCAGATCATCAAACGCGAGGCCGGGCATTTGCTGAGCGGGAATATGATGGCGTGACGAACAGGCCCGGATGGCATGTATGCGCCAACCGGGCCAAACATCAGGCAGCGGTGCTTACATCTCCGGGGCCGTTGGAGGGCGGCTCCGCCAGAATGATAGGGATATATTGAGCGGTGGTTTGAGGATATCCGAAAAGGAACCCCTGCACCTCGTCACAACCTTCGCGTTTTAGGACGCCCAACTGGCTTGCCGTCTCAATCCCTTCGGCCAGAACAGGGATGGCCAGACTTTTGCCCAGCGCCAGTACCGCGCGGACAATGGCGACGGCTTGCGGGCTGTTTTCCAGTTCAGAAACGAACAGGCGGTCAAGCTTGATCTTGTCAAAAGGAAAGGCGCGCAGGGTTTCCAGACTGGAATAGCCGGTTCCGAAATCGTCGAGGGCAACGCCCACGCCCATCGCCTTGATCTGACGCAGGACGTGCAGCGCGCGGTCGCGGTCGGCCATGATGGCGGATTCGGTCAATTCGATTTCCAGACGGCGCGGCGGCAGGCCGGTGTCCATCAGAATCTGGTGAAACAGCCGTGGCAGGTCGGCATGCGACAATTGCATGGGCGATACGTTGACCGCCACGCGGGCGCCATGGTCCCATTTTACCGCATCGCTGCACGCCCGGCGCATCACCCATTCGCCCAGTTGCAGGATCAGGCCGTTTTCCTCGGCAATCGGAATGAACACCGCCGGAGGGATCGCGCCGCGTTCCGGATGGGTCCAGCGCAGCAGGGCCTCGTAACCCGTGACGTCCGACGTCACGAGCGAGGTCTGGACCTGATAATGCAGCTCCAACTGGTTCAAGCCGATAGCCTGACGCAGGTCATTGGCCAGATCACGGCGTTCACGGATCGCATCGTCCAAAACCGCATCGTAATAGCATGGTTCAGGCGCTCGGCGGCTCTTGGCGCGATACATGGCCATGTCGGCATTGTTGGTCAACGTGTCGGCCGCATCGGCATCATCGGGATAGATGGCAACGCCAATGCTGGCCCCGACGCATGTATCGAATGTGCTGATTTCCAGCGGCTTTTCCAGCGCCTGTTTGATCCGTCCCGTAAAATTGGCCAGTGCGGGGCGGTTGTCAAAACGGATCAGTCCGACAAATTCATCGCCGCCCAATCGGGCAATCATCTGATTGCGCCCCAATTCGGCGGTCATGCGCCGCGCCAGTGTAATCAGTACATCGTCACCGGCCTTGTGGCCGTGAATATCGTTGATTTCCTTGAAACGGTTAAGGTCAATGGCCACCACGCCCAGCTTTGTCCCGGTAACCCGCGCCACTTCGATCTGGCGTTTAAGCTCATCCTGAAAGCTGATGCGATTGGGCAGGCCCGTCAGTGCATCATTCATCGCCATATGGTGCAGGCGGCTCATCGCGTCGGAACGCGTCCAACGGTCGATCAACGCGGCAAAGACACCGACCGCAATCACCAGCAGACCGACAATTGCCGTGGCCAGAGCCAGCGCTTCCATCTGCTGCGGTTCCATCGGCGCGGCGCTGATGCGCAGCGGGGTGATGTGCAGCGCGGTCATGGCGGTAAAATGCAAAGTCGCAATCGCCAAGACCAACAGCGCCGTGGACAGGGGCGCTCGATAGGTCGCAAGGCGGCTTTGATGGGTTGCGATCATCGCGGCGGCGGAAAACAGGACCGAACCAAGCACGGCCGCGATCACATATTCCTTGCGCCACGCGACGATCCCATCGACCCGATAGGCCATCATCCCGCAGAAATGCATGACCGCAATGGCCAGTCCTATCAGCACGCCCCCCGCTCCGGCATAGGCTGCGGACTTCTTCCACGTGGCAATGGCAAAGCCCGCACCCGTGCCCATCGTGGCGGCAATCAACGAAACGATGGTCAAAACCGGGTCCAAATGAACCGGCACGCCGGCGCGATAGGCCAACATCGCAACAAAATGGGTGCACCAAATGGTTGCACCTGCGCCCACCGATGTCAGAAAGAGCCATGCGATACGCTGGCCTCCCGATGTGGCCTGGGCGCGGGTAAACATCTGAATGACGGCAAAGGCGCCAACACAGCATACAAATACAGCCAATGCGACCAACCAAGGGTCGTGTTCGGTTGCAATGCACAAGGCAACGTTGATCATGAGAGGGGAGATCCAGCAAGCTTAGGGGGGACGATCGCTGATCGCATGTACCCACGCTGGTTAGGTGTGCGGCGTTAAAATTGGGTGAAACGCTGGTTCGCACGAACAATGTTTAGGTGATTATCCTAATGTTACGTTTCAATAAATCACGGTTGATCCATATTGGTTCCGTGGCGTTGGGCGGTTTGGGCAAATTTGACCCGTGAATTGGCCGCTGACGAAATAGGGAGAGTTGGGTGTAGCAATGGCCGCATAGGCCCAAGTGCAATCAATCCATTTCCTCAATGTTTCGTTTTATTGCGGGGTATTCCTGAACTTGAAGGGTAAGGAATAGCCGCTATTTAGCTGCTGCAACTGCGAAAAGGATGGGGCATGGCCAAACAGAATGTGGGAATGCGGCAGGTGGCCCGGTGGATCGGGCTGATATTGGGGCCGGATGGGCCATATTTGCGTATGGCGTTAATGTATGGCGCCGCCATTTCACTGCTCTCTCTGGCCACGCCGATCTCGGTTCAATTGCTGATCAACGCCGTTGCCAATATCGCGCTGCCCGCACCGCTCTTCACACTTTCTGCCATCCTGTTTGGCCTGCTCCTGCTGGCCGGCCTGCTCAGCGCGTTGCGCGTGCATGTGATGGCCTTGTTCGAGCGGCGCTTTTTCGCGCGGATGATGGCGGAAATTACGCTGCGTGCGGTTCATGCCCGCAACCCTTTCTTTCACGATGCACGACGCGGCGATCTGTTTAACCGGTTTTTCGACATGGCCACCGTGCAAAAGGCTTTGACCAGCCTGTTGGTGGGCGGTTTTGCGATTGTTTTGCAGGGCGCTGTCGGCCTTGTCGTGACCAGTTTCTATCACCCCTTCTTTTTGGCCTTCAACGTTCTGTTGGTCACGATCATTGCGTTGATCCTGATGCTGTGGGCGCGCGGCGCCTTTACCACCGCCATCGCCGTCAGCCATTCCAAACATGCCGCCGCGCATTGGCTGGATGGGGTTGGCGGATCCAATGGCTTTTACAAATCCAGCCGCCACATGCATTTCGCCATCGACCAATCCGAAGCGCTGACCGCAGATTATGTGGCCAAGCATCGTGCCCATTTCCGCTATACCTTTTCGCAAACCATCTGCCTCTTGCTGCTTTACGCCTGTGCCAGCGCCGGTCTGTTGACCATGGGCGGCATGTTGATCATCGCGGGCGAACTTTCGATTGGTCAATTGGTGGCGGCCGAACTGATCCTGTCCGGGGTATTTTACGGCATTGCGCAGTTGGGCAATTATCTGGAAATTTTCTACGATCTGGTGGGCGGGCTCGAAGAACTGTCGCTTTTTTGGGATCTGCCACAGGAAAGCACGCCAAAAGCGGATGCGCCCGCATTGCCCAATGGCGCGATTGCCTTTCGCGACGTGGAATTGGGCGACTATCACCTGAATTTTTCGGTCAGCAGCGGCGAACAACTGGCCATTCTAGCCGCGCCGGGGGTGGACCGGGCGGTATCGGTTTTGCTCAAGCGGTTGGACACGCCCGCGCGCGGCCTGATCACGGTGGGCGGCGCGGATATCGGCACCTATGACATGCTGCGCCTGCGTTCGGATGTGGTGGTGCTGGACCGGCCGACGATCGTTGACCTGTCCTTGCGCGATTATCTTTCATTGGCCAGCGGCGATCGCCACGACGAGATGATCGCAGCGCTGGATATGGTTGGTCTGGCTGATCGTGTGGGACAATTGCCGCAAGGGATGGACACGATGCTCTCTCCGCTGGGCTGGCCGCTGGCTGTGGGGGAAACGATGGCGCTCAAACTGGCTGGCGCATTGCTGGCCCGGCCAAAGGTGCTGGTGCTCTCGCCGCTCTATGACCTTCTGCCGCCCGCACGATTGGACAAGGTTTTGCAAGACCTGCGTCAGACAGGCACCAGCGTTCTGCAATTCACCGGTCGGCCCGAAGGGTTGGAGCGTGACGGCTGGCTCTGGCTGGGCAATCGTCAACAAATCCGTGGGGGACAATTGGACGACATACGCCTTGCGGCCGGAATGGACGGCAAACTGGTTGGGGGGGCGCAGGCATGAGCCGGTTTGACCGTTTCGCTACGTTAAGCGCCATGAAACCCCCGCGCGTGATGCGGGTGGTGGCATGGATGATCGCGCTGTCCATTCCCGCCATCGTCGCATTTCTGTTTCTGGTGCCATGGGTGCAAACCGCGCCGGGCAGGGGCAGCGTGACCGCGCTCGATCCACATGACCGGGTGCAACAGATCACGGCTCTGGTGCCGGGCCGGGTGGAAAAATGGTATGTGAACGATGGCCAAGAGGTCAAAGCGGGCGACCCAATCGCCCAGATCGTTGACAATGATCCCGATGTTTTGACCCGCATGGCCGCGGAACGCGCGCAGGTTCTGGCCCAGATCGATTCGGTGGCGCAGGCGATGGCGGTGGCCCGATTGGATGTCGAGCGCACGCGTTCGCTTTATGCCGACGGGTTGGCCGCGCGGCGCGATTACGAAAATACGCAGATCAAGGTTGCCGAACATGCCGCCAAATTGGCCGAGGCCAAGGCTAAGTTGAGCCGGGTGGACATTGCGCTGAACCGCCAATCCGCACAGGTTGTACGTGCGCCGCGCGACGGGCGTATTCAGGCCATCAACACCAACGTCGGTGCATCGCTGGTCAGCGCGGGCGACTGGTTGGCAACGCTTGCCCCCGAACATTCCGAACGCGTGGTCGAGTTGCAGATCGACGGGCGCGACGTTGCCATGGTGCGGCGCGGGCAAAGGGTAAGGCTGAATTTCGAAGGCTGGCCCGCCATTCAGTTCAGCGGATGGCCGTCGGTGGCGCAGGGCATGTTTGATGGACGCGTGCGCTCGATTGACCCGTCGGCGTTGAACAATGGCCTCTTTCGTGTGCTGATCGAACCGATGCCGGGCTTGCGGCCATGGCCGGATAATAATTTCGTTCGGTTGGGTTCAAAGGTGCGCGGGTGGATTCAGATGGAAACCGTAAGCGTGGGCTATGAATTGTGGCGCCAGCTTAATGACTTCCCGCTGGAGATGACGCCGCCGGAAAATCCGGGGCCGCGCAAGGGGCTGGGCAAGGCATTGTCCGACAAGGGTGACAAGGCGAAAGCCAAGTCCAAGGACTCCTATGAGGAGGAGGGTAAGTGATCCGTGCTCTGATTGGCGCGGCGCTGGCGCTCTCCGCTTCGGCGGCGGGCGCGGCCGAACTGACACTGAAACAGGTGTTGCAATCATCGGCCGCCCATGCGCCGCAAATCCTCGAAGCCGTGGCGCGCCAGAAACAGGCCGATGCACGTATGCTTTCGACACAGGGCCTTTATGACCTGGTGTTTGACGGCGACGTGCAATGGCGGGCGCTGGGCTATTATGACAATGCCACCGCCGAGGCCAAGGCAACCCGACCCATGACCGGCAATGGCGGCAATTATTACGCGGGCTATCGCCTCTCTATGGGGCCGTTTCCCGGCTATGACGGCAAATCGGTCACCAATTCTCTGGGTGAGGTCAAGGTCGGGGCGGTCTTTTCGCTGCTGCGTGACAGGTTGATTGATGATCGGCGTGGCCGGATGCAGATTGCCGGGTTGGACACCGATCTGGCCGAACTTGAACGCGAGATGGTGGCGGTAGGCGTCCAGCGCCGCGCGATTGAGGCCTATCAGCAATGGGCGGCGGCCGGGCAACGCCTGCGTATCTATCGTGATTTGCTGGAACTGGCATCCGCGCGACAAGCCTCGATTGAAAAGCAGGTGGCCGCCGGGGCGAGGCAGGCGATGCTGGTGGTGGAAAATCAGCAGAACATCGTGCGCCGTCAGGCCCTGTTGGTGCGGGCGGAACAGGATCTGGCGATCCAGGCCAATGCGCTTTCGCTGTTTTGGCGCGACGAAGAAGGGCGGCCCGTTGTCCCCAAGGCCGAGGAATTGCCCTGTGCCTTGCCGCGCCTTGCCCCGCCGCTGGGTATGAATGAGGATGAGGCCATCAAAGCGCGGCCCGATATGCAAATGCTGATGACGCGGCTGGCACAGGCGTCCGCGCGCAGCGCCATGGCGCAAAACGAGATGCGCCCCCGGCTCGACCTGCGCGTGGAGGGATCGAAAGACATCGGCGATGGCGGCCCCATGGGCTATGTCCGCCGTCCTGCCGAAGCCATCGTGGGGCTGCGCTTTACCATGCCGTTGGAGCAGCGTCAGGCGCGCGGAAAAATGGCCGAGGCCGCAGCCGAAACCGATGCGTTGGTGCAACGTCGCCGTTTGCTGGAACAGCAATTGTCGGTCGAAATCGCCAATCTGAAAACGCAGGTGACAGGCTCGGACAAGCTGGCCCATCTGGCCCATGACGAGGCCGGGCTGGCCGCGCGCATGGCCGAGGCGGAACGGCGGCGCTTCAGCCTTGGCGCCAGCGACTTTCTGTTGGTCAACCTGCGCGAAGAAGCCGCCGCAGACGCCCGTTTGCGGCAAGTGGATGCCGAATACCGGGTATCGGCTTCGCGCGCCGAACTGGTCGCCTCACTGGTGGATCGCGGGCAATTGGGGTTGGAATAGGCCATGATGGGGAGGGGTGAAGCCAAAGCCCCTCAGCCATAAGGTTCGAAGCGCCCAGACCCACCTTTACGCATTCTTCACGCAAGAGCCCGCAGCTTCATCTGGAAGCTTAATGCGGTCCCAAGGCATCAGCGTCCCTGCCCATCCGGCAGGAGCCTCAAGCGTGTCACAGCTTTTCACCCGAACCATTCCGCTTCGCCTGCGGCCCGGCCCTCGCACGGATATTCTGTTGCGCGCGGTTGGTCTGATCGGCCTGCTGCCGGTCGGGGCGCTGGTGCGCGTACTTTATGGCTGGCGTCATGCGGGGGCAAAGCCTGCGCAAAGCCCGATGGAATTCGTGGTCGCTTTGGTGGCGGTCATGATCCTGTGGGGCGCACTGACCCTTCTTCTTGCCGGCGACAATCTGGTCCGCGCGATGCCGCGACCACCTCGGCCTTTGCAATAATGCCCGCATCCTCATCCGACGGAGATGTCACATGAATGACCTCGTCTGGCTGGCCGTTCTGGCCGGCCTTGTGCTGCTTACCTTCGCCTTCCTGCGGCTTGCAACCAAAGCCTGAACCGGAGAGCCACCATGCCCATTCCGCTTGCTCTGGCCGCGTTCACCGCGCTGGGCCTTCTAGCCTATCTGGTGGTCGCGCTGATGCGGCCCGAAAAATTCTAGAGAGGAATTGCCCATGACCCTTTCCGGCTGGGGCCTGATCCTCACCTTCACTGCGCTGGTGGCCCTGATGGCTAAACCCGTCGGGGCGTGGCTCTTTGCCCTGTATGAAGGACGCGCAACGCCGATGCATCGCGTTCTGGGGCCGATCGAGCGGGGCCTTTATCGCGCATCGGGCATCGATCCCACGCGCGAACAGACATGGCTTGCCTATGCGCTGCATATGCTGGCCTTTCAGGTGGCGCTCACCGTCTTTACCTATGCGATCCTGCGGCTTCAGGCTGTTTTGCCGTTGAACCCGCGCGCGCTGGCCGGGATCGGCGCCGATGGGGCGATGAACACATCCATCGCCTTTGTCACCAACACCAACTGGCAATGGTATGGCGGCGAAAGCGTGCTTTCCAATTTCAGCCAGATGGTCGGGCTGACCATTCACAACTTTCTGTCGGCGGCCACCGGCATTGCCATCGCTTTTGCCCTGTTTCGCGGCTTTGCCCGCCACGAGGCGGCGACAGTAGGCAATTTCTGGGCCGATTGCACGCGGGTCACGCTTTACCTCCTGCTGCCGATCAGCGTGATCTATGCCTTGTTTCTGGTGGCCAGCGGCGTGCCCCAGACCTTCGCCTCGCTGATGGATGCCCACACGTTGGAAGGCGCGAAACAAAGCATCGTGCTGGGGCCTGTCGCCAGCCAGGAAGCCATCAAGATGTTGGGCACCAATGGTGGGGGTTTTTACAACGCCAATTCGGCCCATCCTTTTGAAAATCCCACGGCGCTCACCAATTTCGTTCAGATGCTGTCGATCTTTGCCATCGGGTCGGGTTTGACATGGTGCTTTGGCCGCGCGGTGGGCAATACGCGTCAGGGTTGGGCCATTCTGGCGGCCATGCTCATCCTGTTTCTGGCCGGCGCGGGCATCACCTACTGGCAGGAAGCGCAAGGTTTCAGCGCGCTGACCCATGCGGGCCTTTCCGGCGGCAATATGGAAGGCAAGGAATTACGCTTTGGCATCGCCGCCAGCGCCCTGTTTGCCACCGTCACCACCGCGGCCAGTTGCGGGGCCGTCAACGCCATGCATGACAGCTTTACCGCCATTGGCGGCATGATTCCGCTGTTCAACATGCAATTGGGCGAAATCGTGATCGGCGGGGTGGGTGCTGGCATCTACGGCTTACTGCTCTTTGCCATTCTTGCAGTCTTTGTCGCCGGGCTGATGGTCGGGCGCACCCCGGAATATGTCGGCAAGAAGATCGAGGCGCGCGAGGTGAAGCTGGCCGTGCTGGCGATTGCCGTGCTGCCGCTTTCGATCCTTGGCTTTACCGCGTTGGCGGCTGTGCTGCCCGAAGGGCTGGTGGGGCCGTTGAATAAAGGGCCGCATGGTTTCAGCGAGATCCTTTATGCCTTTTCTTCGGCCACGGCCAACAATGGTTCGGCCTTTGCGGGGCTGAGCGCGGGAACGCCTTTTTACAATGGCCTGCTTGGTACGGCCATGTGGGTGGGACGCTTCTTCGTCATCGTGCCGGTTCTGGCCATCGCGGGCTCTCTGGCGGCCAAGAAGCATACGCCCGAAACCGCCGGGTCCTTTCCTACCACCGGCACCTTGTGGGTCGGCCTGCTGGTGGGCGTGATCCTGATCCTTGGCGGCCTGACCTTTTTGCCCAGCCTCGCCCTTGGCCCCATCGCCGATCAGGTGACGGCGATTGTCGGCAAGAGTTTTTGAGAGGAACATCGATGTCCACGCCCCAATCCATGTTTGCGGCCGAACTGGTCCTTCCGGCTGCGCGCGATGCGGTGCTTAAACTGGCCCCGCGTGAATTGATCAAAAATCCGGTTCTTTTCACCACCGCCATTGTCGCGCTTTTGCTGTGCGTTCTGATGGTGGTCGGGGGGAGCGGCCTGTCATTCAGCTTTCAACTGCAACTGATCGTCTGGCTCTGGCTGACGGTGTTGTTCGGCACCTTTGCCGAGGCGCTGGCCGAAGGGCGCGGGCGGGCACAGGCGGCCAGTTTGCGCGCGACCAAATCCGACCTTGTGGCCCGATTGCCCGATGGGCGCACCATTCCTGCCAGCCAGCTTTCGCGCGGCGATGTGGTGGTGGTCACCACCGGCGACCTGATCCCCGCCGATGGCGAGGTGATCGAAGGCGTGGCCTCGGTCAATGAAGCGGCCATCACCGGCGAGAGCGCCCCCGTCATCCGCGAGGCAGGCGGCGACCGCAGCGCCGTAACCGCCGGCACCCGTGTCATTTCCGACCAGATCACCGTGCGCGTGACACAGGAACCGGGGCAGGGCTTCCTTGACCGTATGATTGCCTTGGTCGAAGGGGCCGAAAGGAAAAAGACGCCCAATGAAATCGCTTTGACCATTCTGCTGGTGGGTTTGACCATCATCTTCCTGATCGCGGTTTCAACGATCCCGGCCTTTGCCCATTATGCGGGGGGAAGCGTCCCGGTGGCGGTGCTGGCCGCTTTGCTTATCACCCTTATCCCCACCACCATTGCCGCGCTGCTTTCGGCCATTGGCATTGCGGGCATGGATCGCCTCGTGCGCTTCAATGTGCTGGCCAAATCCGGGCGCGCTGTCGAGGCCGCGGGTGATATTGATGTCCTGCTGCTGGACAAAACCGGCACGATCACCGTGGGCGACCGCGCGGCATCGGAATTTCGTCCGCTGCTGGGCACGCCCATCAACCGTCTGGCCGAAGCGGCTCTTTTGGCCAGTCTTGCCGACGAAACGCCCGAAGGCCGTTCCATCGTCGTTTTGGCGCGTGAGGGCTATCACGCGCAGGCCAGCCTGCCCACCGGGGCCGAGGTCATTCCCTTTACCGCCCAGACCCGCTTGTCGGGCATTCGGATAGAGGAACGGATCGTGCAGAAGGGCGCTGTGGATTCGCTGCTGCGCGCCTATCCCGACACCGCCAACACGCCCGCCGCCACAGAGATGCGCCGGATCGCGGACGAAATTGCCCGCGCCGGACAGACCCCTTTGGGCGTCGCCGAAAATGGCCGGCTGCTGGGCGTAATCGCGCTGAAAGACGTCATCAAGGCGGGCATCCGCGAACGCTTCACCCAATTGCGGGCCATGGGCATCCGCACGGTGATGATCACCGGCGACAATCCCCTGACCGCCGCCGCCATTGCCGCCGAGGCTGGCGTGGACGACTTCCTTGCCGAGGCCACGCCCGAAGACAAGCTGGCGCTGATCCGGCGTGAACAGCAAGGTGGGCGTCTGGTGGCGATGTGCGGCGATGGCACCAATGACGCCCCGGCTCTGGCGCAGGCCGATGTGGGCGTAGCGATGAACACCGGCACACAGGCCGCGCGCGAGGCGGGCAATATGGTCGATCTGGACAGCGATCCGACCAAGCTGATCGAGATTGTGGGCCTGGGCAAGCAATTGCTGATGACGCGCGGCGCGCTGACGACGTTCAGTGTGGCCAATGATGTGGCCAAATATTTCGCGATCATTCCGGCGATGTTTGTCGTTCTTTATCCGGGCCTTGGCGCGCTTAACGTGATGGGTCTGGCCAGCCCGCAAAGCGCGATCCTGTCCGCGATCATCTTTAATGCGCTGATCATTCCGGCCTTGGTTCCGCTGGCGCTCAAAGGTGTGACCTATCGCCCGATGGCGGCTGGCGCGCTGTTGTCGCGCAATCTGGCGATCTATGGGCTGGGCGGTCTGGTTGCCCCGTTTGTCGGGATCAAGCTGATCGACCTTGGCGTGGCCGCGCTCAATCTGGCCTGAGGGAGAAGATCCATGCTTTCCACTTTTACCGCTGCCCTGCGCCCCGCCTGCGTGATGACGATCGGCTTTGCGCTGCTGCTGGGCGGGGCCTATCCCACGCTGATCACAATGACCGGACAGGCGCTGTTCCCCCATCAAGCCAATGGCAGCCTGATCACCCGGAATGGTCAGGTCATTGGTTCGCAATTGCTGGCACAGGGATTTTCCTCGCCCGCCTATTTCCACCCGCGCCCCTCGGCGGCTGGCGCCAATGGTTATGATGCCAGCGCGTCGGCCGGGTCCAATCTTGGCGCAGCCTCCGCGGTTCTGGCCGAACGCATTGCCAAGGACCATGCAGCGCTGCGCGCCCAAAGCCATCAAGACGTCCCGCCTGAAATGGTGACAACCTCTGCCTCGGGGCTTGACCCTCATATCAGCCCCGAGGCGGCTTTTTGGCAGGTGCCCCGTGTGGCCGCGGCGCGTCATATGCGCCCGGCACAGGTGGAGGCTTTGGTAAAATCCTCCATCGAAACGCCTTTGGCCGGTGTGTTGGGCGCGGCGCGGGTCAATGTGCTGCGTCTCAATCTGGCGCTGGACGAGGCATCCCCCAAGGGAGCATGAAGATACAGTGAGCGACGCAAGTCCTGATCCCGATGCCCTGCTGCGCAGTCTGGCACAGAATAGTTCGCCAGAGCGCGAGCAGGACGGGCCGCGCAAGGGCCGCCTCAAGGTTTTCCTTGGGGCGGCGCCGGGCGTAGGCAAAACCTGCGAGATGTTGAGCGAGGCCGCCCAGCGCCGCGATATGGGCGAGGATGTGGTCATTGGCGTCATCGAAACCCATGGCCGCGCGGAAACCGAGGCGCGCATGGCCGGTTTCGAGATCATCCCCCGTCGACAGATCCCGTATCGCGGCCAAATGCTGAGCGAGATGGATCTTGACGGCATCATCGCCCGCCGCCCATCGCTGGTTCTTATCGACGAACTTGCCCATACCAACGCCCCGGATTGCCGCCATGACAAACGCTGGCAGGATGTCGAGGAAGTGCTGGATGCGGGTATCGACGTCTTTTCCACGCTCAATGTCCAGCATCTGGAGAGCCTCAACGATCTGGTCGCCTCATTCACCAATATCCGGGTGCGCGAAACCCTGCCCGACCGGGTGCTGGACAGCGCCCAGATCGAGGTCGTGGACATTCCGCCCGATGAACTGATCGAGCGGCTCAAAGCGGGCAAAGTCTATGTTCCGCAAGAGGCAAGCCGCGCGCTCAGCCATTTTTTCTCCAAATCAAACCTGACCGCGCTGCGTGAACTGGCCCTGCGCCGCGCGGCACAGGCGGTCGATGCGCAAATGCTGGACTATTTGCGCGCCCATGCGGTGCGCGGCACCTATGGCGTTGGCGACAGGGTTCTGGTCGCGGTGGGCGACAATGATACCGGGGCCGAGGTGGTTCGGGCTGGCAAACGGCTGGCGGACTCGCTTTGCGCGCCATGGACCGCCGTTCATATCGAAACCCCCCACAGAATGGCCCAGAGCCAGACGCTGGAGGCTTGCCTGCATCTGGCGACCCAGCTTGGCGCGCAAGTGATCACCCTGTCGGCCGGCGATGTGGTTGACGGGCTGTTGCAAATTGCGGGCGAATTGCGGGCGACCGTTCTTGTGCTGGGCGCAACCGGCAAACAGAACCTGTGGAACCGGCTTTGGCGATCACAGGCGCTTCATCGCCGCCTGCTGGCATCGGACGTGCACATGGCGTTGCATGTCATCGCCACGCGGCCATCCCGTCCTGCCCGGAGCTTTGGCGAACAGGGCCGATCCGGCGTCTGGCCGACACCGGCCGGTCTGGCGGTTTCCAGCCTGCTCATCGCCATTGTGACATTGCTTGGCACGCTGATTGCGGGGTTGGGCAATATCACCAATATTGCGCTGCTCTATCTCCTGCCGGTGATGCTGGCGGCGGCGCGCTTTGGGCTGTGGACCGGCATTGCGTCGGGGCTGATATCGTCGCTGGCGTATAATTTCTTCTTTATCCCGCCGCTCTACACATTCACGATCGAAGACCCGCAGAACATCATCACCGTGGTCGTGTTGCTGGCCGTGGCGATTGGGGCCAGCCATATGGCGGGACGTTTGCGCGACACAGCCCTGTTTTCGCGGGCCAGCGCGGCCAGAAGCCATACGCTTGCCGGATTTGCGCGCCGGTTGACGGGGCTTGGCGACATTGGCGCCATTGCCAAAGTGCTGTGCGACGAAAGCGCGGGGCTTCTCGAAGCCTATACCGTTCTGCTCATGCCGGGTGAGGGTGGGTTTCAAGTCGTAGCGGCCTCGGCCCCGGACGTTGCGTTGCAACCTTTTGATCTGGTGGTGGCGCAATGGGCCTTTGATAACCTTCGCCCCGCAGGACGCGGCTCGGATACGCTCAGCGCCGCCGAATGGCGCTTTTTGCCCGTTGAGGCAGGGGGCAGGGCCTTGGCCGTGTTTGGCGTGGCCCATGCGAATATGGAACAGGCGGTGCGTGCCGATATGCTGCCGCTGATCTCCAGCTTTCTCGATCAGGCCGGGCTGGCGCTGGACCGCGCCCGGTTGGAAGTCGAGCGCGGGCAGTTGCAGCGGTTGGAAGAGCGTGACGCCTTGCGGGCTGCTCTGTTGTCCTCGGTCAGCCACGATTTGCGCACGCCGTTGACCGCCGTCATCGGGCTTCTTGATGATCTTTCGCCCGGTTCGGTGGAACAGGCCGAGGTGTTGGCGCTGGCCCGCACCGAAGCCGGACGGTTGCAGCGCTTTGTCGCCAATTTGCTGGATATGGTGCGGATTGAGACGGGCGCGGTGAAATTGCACCTCGAACCTGTCGATCTGGCCGAGGCGGTCAGCAGCGCGGTGCATGACCTGCGCCGTATGTTGGGCGCGCGCGAAGTGCAGATGCAGATTGCGCCCGACCTGCCTTTGGTGCGGTTGGATGCGCAATTGTTGCATCATTGCCTAATCAACCTGATCCAGAACGCGGTTCAATACAGTCCCGCGCCAAGCCCGATTACCGTCATGGCCGAAAGGGTGGCCGGCGGGATCAACCTTTGCGTCATGGACGAAGGCGAAGGATTGCCTCCCGGCAGTGAGGAACTGGTCTTTGAAACCTTTACCCGCGTGGCAGGGTCCGATCGGAACGGCGGAACGGGCCTTGGTTTGGCCATCGTCAAGGGATTTGCCCAAGCCATGGGGGTGCGAGCCGCCGCCGCCAACCGCCATGACAGGAAAGGCGCCCGCTTTACCCTGCATATGGATGAGGCATTATTGTGGAAGGACAGCGTGTGAACGCACCGAAAATTCTGGTGGTGGACGACGAAATGTCTATCCGGCGGTTGCTGAGGGCAAGCCTTGCACGCGCCGATTTTCGGATGATTGAGGCCGCCAATGCGCGAGAGGCGCTCGCGGCCCTGCCCATTGACAAGCCGGAACTTGTTTTGCTCGATCTTGGCCTGCCTGACCGAGACGGGCTGGAGCTTATCACCGCGATCAAGGCGGCGAAGGCTGCGCTGCTGATCATTTCGGCGCGCGATGCAACGGCGGAAAAAGTGGCGGCTCTCGATCTTGGCGCAGACGACTATATTACCAAGCCATTCGACACCGAGGAAATTCTGGCCCGCATTCGTGTGGCTTTACGCAACCGCCTGTACACCCAGACGGCGGAACCGGTGCTGCGTCTGGGCGACTTGGTGATCGATCTGTCCGCCCGCATGGTGCATCGAGACGGTGTTGAGGTGCATCTCAGCCCCAAGGAATACGGCTTTTTGGCCATTTTGGCCCGCCATCCCGGGCGGGGCATCTCGCACGCGAACATTTTGCGGGACGTATGGGGCGCCGGACAGGAACAATCGGTCGAGTACCTTCGCGTCGCCGCAAGAGGTTTGCGTCGCAAGCTGGAAGACGTACCCGTTGAACAGAGCATTATCCGAAACGAGCCGGGAATTGGTTATCGCCTGATCGTTCAAAATCCGGGGTGAGGGGTCCATTCTTTGCCGATTTCCATGAATGCCCCCCGGCGGCTGGCGGTTATCCTTTGGGCGTTACCCAGACTTCCACCGGCGTGATGAATTTGCCCGGTGCGGGTTTGCCGACATGGACACGGTCGGCCGTAACCTGTTCACCTGTTTCAAGATGAAGCGTCACCCAAGGCTTGGGCATACGCTCAAACTTCATTTTCTGTATGGCCAATCCGGTCGACGAATTCATGATGGTTGCAATGATGCTCATGGTTTGGGCCGCTACCTTGATAGGCGCTCCACGGTCTAGACCCTCGCCGGAATTAGCCCCAACTTTTCCAAATGATGGGGCGCAGGCAAGTCGGATCAGGTCGCCGGACATCCCCCCGGAACGCGGAATTAAGCCTCCACCATCCTGCGGGCAAAACTGCCCGGTGGAGAGCCGAGGCGTTTGCGAAAGGCGGTGCTGAAAGCGCTGGCTGATTCATAACCGATATCATCGGCGATCCGGTCCAGCGATTTGCCGCCACGGGCAAGCGCAGCCTTGGCCACCGCCATGCGCCAACCGGTGAGATATTCCATGGGCGCGTGGCCAACGACTGAGCCAAACCGCGCCGAAAAGGCCGACCGTGACATGCCCGCGATCCTTGCCAACTCCGCAACAGTCCAATGGGCGCGGATATCGGCATGCATCGCGTGCAGCGCCCGGCCCAATGCCGGATCGCGCAGGCCGGCCAGCAGTCCGGCAGAGGCCGCGTCTTGCCCCAAACCCCGCCAACGCAAGGCTTCGACCAGCAACACTTCGAGCATACGCTGAATAATCAGATCCTTGCCCGGATGGCTGGATGTGCATTCTTCGGCCAGCAGGCAGATGGTCCGGCCCATGCGGTCGGCCATGCCCTGCGGGGCGGGAATATAGATCAGGCCGGGCAGCAATCCGAGCAGGAGAGGGGCATTGACCCGATCAAAGGAAAAGCTGCCGCCCAAAGCGACAAAATCGGGCTCACCGTCCTGCTCGCCATGCCTGACCGGCTCGGTGCTAGGCTCCTGCAAAGGACCATCTTGCCCCGGCTCGTTGCCCAGAGAAAAGGCCGGTGTCGTGGGCATCAGCAGGAAATCGCCCTGTGCAAGCCGCAGCGGAGCCGATCGGTCGAACGTCACCCAGGCCTGTCCGGCAAGGATGAGTGTAAAGCCCGGCGCATCATGCGCCTGATAGCGCACAGCCCATCGCCCCCGCGCCGTGATGGGTTTCGACAGGGCCGCATGGGGGCGCAACAGGGTGATGATTTCGCTGAGGGGATCCATGATTGGACGATCCATAATCAAATTTGGATTTATGATTATATACTGTCCTGATGGCTGCGTCTATCCCTCCTGTATCGACACCAAGGAGACAGACCATGACCAAGACAATCCTCATCACCGGCACATCCTCCGGCTATGGGCTGGCAACAGCGGAACACTTCCTTGCTCAGGGCTGGAATGTGGTGGCGACCATGCGCCGCCCTGACAAAACGGTTTTTGCCGGCGCATCCGACCGGCTGCGTATCCTGCCCCTTGATGTCACTTTGCAAGACAGTATCGCCGCGCTGGTCGAAGCCGCCGGACCGATCGACGTGCTGGTCAACAACGCCGGTGTGGGCGGCGTGGGCGCTTTTGAAGCGATGCCGATGAGCCTGATCCGGCAATTGATCGAGACGAACACCATTGGCGTGATGGCCATGTGCCAGGCCTTTATCCCCCAGATGCGCGAACGCCGCGCAGGCCGCATCGTCAATGTCACCTCCAGCGTCACGCTGGGCGCCTTTCCTCTGGCTGCTGCCTATACTGCCAGCAAACAGGCCGTCGAGGGTTTCACCGGCTCATTGGCGCATGAACTGGGCCATTTCGGCATTGCGGTAAAGCTGGTCGAGCCGGGCTATGCGCCGACCACGCGGTTCGGGGCCAATGCCATCGTGCCGGTGAGCGATCTGCTGCCCGGTGAGTACGCCGATTTTGCCCGGCCTATACTCGAGGCCTTTGCCGCGCCCACACTGACCACGCGTGAGAGCGATGTTGCCCAGGCGGTGTGGGATGCGGTGCACGATCGCACAGACCGGCTTCATTTTCCGGCCGGAGCCGATGCTCAGGCGCTGGCCGGGGCGGATTATAGGATGTGATGGCATGCCTATTCCGCCAAGCAGGGCCAGCGCCATGAAAGCCGTTGGGGGCAAAACCGCCCCCAACCCTTGTCTTCAGGCAAGGCTCACTCTGCGCGGGCCAACCACCTGAAGCGCCAGAGCCAGACCGCCCAGTATAACGCCCAGCAGCCCCACGCCGTGCCAACCTGCCATCTGCCAGACCGCCATCGCCAGAGCGGAACCGGCCGCTCCGCCCAGAAACATGCCGCTCATGAACAGCGTGTTGAGCCGGGCGCGCGCATCCGGACGCAGAGCATAGACGATATGCTGGTGCGAGATCAGCGCGCCTTGCACCGCCAGATCGAGCAGGATGCAGCCCAGCGCCAGCCCGATCATGCCATGCGCAAGGCCCGAGATTGCCCAGCCCGCCATGGTCAGCAAGGTGCCCGCGGCAATCGCCGCGCGCGGGCCGCGCCGGTCGGCAAGATGCCCGGCCAAGGGAGCCGCAAAAATCCCTGCGGCTCCCACCACGCCGAACAGACCGGCCACTTGTGGACCTTGCCCCAACTGTTGCAAATACAGGGCAAGGATACTCCAAAAGGCGCTGAATGCGGCAAAGAGGAGGCCTTGCGTGAAGGTGGCCCGGCGCAAGACCGGCAAATCACGCCAAAGGTCCCACAATGAACCGAGCAGGGCGGGATAGGACGGCCCCTTGTCGGGCTGCGGCACCGGCAGCACCGCCCGCATCAGCACGCCTGCCGCCACGGCCAGCGGCACACCCAGCCAATACATGCTGCGCCACCCCGCCTGCTGCGCCACTGTGCCGGCCAAAGTGCGGCTGAGCAGGATGCCGCCCAGCAAACCGGCCATCACTTTCCCGATGACCGCGCCCCGTTTGGCGTCCGGCGCCATATGCGCGGCCAGCGGCACGATCTGCTGGGCAACGGTGGCCAGCGCTCCGACCAGCAGGGAGGCGAGCACCAACACTGCCCCGCTTGGCGCGACGGCGGCGGCGATCAACACGATCGCCAGCCCCAGAAATTGCACCAGAATCAGACTCCTTCGTTCCACAAGATCACCCAGCGGGACCAGCAGGAACAGGCCCAGTGCATAGCCTAATTGTGTCACCGTCGGCACAAATGCAGTCAGCCCGCCGGGCAAATCGCGTTGAATCAGGCCCAGCATGGGTTGGTTATAATAGATGTTGGCAACGGCAAGGCCGGTGGCCACCGCCATGGCATAGACCATGGCGGTGGAAATCTGCTTGGTGGGCGCGCTCATGATAGTGCCTCTGATGTGGCCAGTGCGGGATAGTCAGTGTAGCCACGTGCATCGCCGCCATAGAAGGTCGCGGGGTCAGGCGTGTTGAGCGGTGCATCAATGCGCAACCGCGCGGGCAGATCAGGGTTGGCGATAAAGGGGCGGCCAAAGGCGATGGCATCCCCGCGACCATTGGCCAAAGCCGCTTGCGCACTCTGGCGCGTATAGCCACCGGCCAGAAGGATCGGCCCGGTGAAGGTCCGGCGAATGGCGCCCATCAACGCATCCGCGCGCGGATCGATGGCCGTAATTTCGCGGCCCACCACACTGGGTTCCACCAAATGGAGATAAGCCAGGTTCCGCTTGGCCAATTCGTCGATCAGATAGGCGAACAGCGCCTCCGGCTCGGCTTCATTCATGCCAAAAGCCCTGCCCATCGGGGCCAGACGCAGGCCGACCCGCGAAGAACCGACCGCGGCGCAAACCGCATCCACAACCTCCAGCATCAGACGCGCCCGATTTTCTGGCGATCCGCCATAACGGTCGGTCCGCCAGTTGCTGGCGCTGTTGAGGAATTGATCAAGCAAATAGCCATTGGCGCCGTGAATCTCCACGCCGTCCAGCCCGGCGGCAATGGCATTGCGGGCGGCCTGTGCATAATCGGCAATGATCAGTTGAATCCCCGCGATGGTCAACGCCTGTGGTTCGGGCACATCGGTAAAGGCACCGCGACCATCCTCACCGGGAATGAAGGCTTTGGCCGGCACGGGCATAGTAGTCGGGGCTACGGGCCGCGCTCCGCCGGGTTGGAACACGGGGTGCGACACGCGGCCCACGTGCCACAATTGCATCACGATACGCCCGCCTTCGTGATGCACAGCCTGCGCAACCCTGGCCCAGCCTTCCATCTGCGCCTGTGTGTGAATGCCGGGGGTCCAGGCATAGCCTTGACCCTGGGCTGAGATTTGGGTGCCTTCGGTGATGATCAGCCCGGCCGAGGCGCGCTGGCGGTAATATTCAATCGCCAAATCGGACGGCACATTGCCAGCAGCCGCGCGCGAGCGCGTAAGAGGCGCCATCACGATCCGATTGGGCAGATCGAGCGCGCCAAGGCGGATAGGCGTAAACAAAAGATCAGTCATGGCAGACTACTCCGCTGAAAAGGGTTGATCCCTGCGGTTTGCCCCCATTCGTCGTGCTTGATAATCCATCGAATATCGCGATCATCTTTGCAATTTTTGCAAAGATTAAAGAGCGCGATCCCAATAGGGCGGACTGCCAAATCTCTGGCTCAGGAAATTGACGAAAGCGCCAACTTTGGGCGACCCGCGCCGATCGGGCAGGTACAGGGCGTGAATGCCGCTTTCCCCCGAAGGGGGCGCACCCAGACGCCCAATATCGGCATGCCATTGCGGCAATATGGGTCGCAGACTGCCCTGCGCGATGTCTTCGCCCACCAGCCATGTCGGCAACATCACCACGCCAAAGCCCGCCAATGCGGCTTCCTTGAGCGCCTCGGCCTGATTGGCGCGCAACGGGCCTTTGACACGGATCTGCTCTATGCGTTCGCCCATTGTAAAGCGCCAGCGCCGTTCGCCATCGGCAAAGGCGAAGGTAAGGCAGGCGTGATCGGCCAGTTCCCCCGGCGTGCCCGGTGTGCCCCGCTGTTCCAGATAGGCCGGGCTGGCACAGACGATCCGCCGATGCGGCGCCAATTTGCGCGCAATCAGGCTGGAGGATTCAAGTGCGCCCAAACGCACCGCCACATCCACCCGCCGCTCGACCAGATTGACCACCTCGTCGCTGATCAGCAAATCCAGTTCAACGCCGGGGAATTCGGCCATAAAGCGTGGCAGGAATGGTGAAACATGCATTCGGGCAAAAGAGGTCGGCAAGCTGACCCGCAACAATCCGCGCGGCGGGCCGTCGCGTTCGCGCAGGCTGCGATTGGCTTCCTCCAGCCCGGCCAGAATGGCCACCGCCTGGGCGTAATAGACTTCGCCGGCGGTGGTGAGCGAGACGCGACGGGTTGACCGATTGAGCAGGCTTGCACCAAGTTCGGCCTCCAGCGCATCGACATGGCGTGTGAAGGAAGAGGCCGCCTGACCAAGGCGACGGGCCGCCGGGGCAAACCCGCCTTCGTCAACCACAGCCACAAAAGCTTTTATTGCCGCGAACATGTCCATGCGCCTTTGTAGCGGCACAGCACGCGAAGAGCCAATCAGTTTGCGCCCGATCCCACCACCACATCGGCATAGTCCGGGTGGCGCGCAAACCATGCCGTCATGTAAGGGCAAATCAACACCAGCCGCAAACCTTGGGCGCGGGCCATCGCGAACAATCCCTTGGCCAGCGTGGCCGCCAGCCCCCGCCCGGCATAGGCTTCGGGCACATCGGTATGCAGCAGGACATAGCGCCCCGCTTCATCGCGGCGATAGACACAGACCGCGAGGGCATCGCCCTCAATCGGCAGTTCGAAGCGGTTTTGTGCGGGATTGTTGCGCACCATATCGGGATCAGCGGGCATCGGTGTTGCTCCTTATCAATGGTTGTGAACTTGCGCGGCGGCGGGATGGGTGACACAGGCCGCCGTGCCCAGCATCACCAACCCGGCCGCCAGCGCCAATGGCAGGGCAAGGCCCCAATGCGTGACCATGAAGGCGCCCAGCGCGGCCCCGGCAAAGATGCTGGCCACGGCGGCAAGGCGGCGCGAAAGGTTCGGCCCCGTCCCGCCCGCCAGCGGCGAATCGGCTGCTATGCCCGTCAAGGTCAGCGTCAGAACCGTGGTGGTCAGATCGGGCACTTTGAGCATGCGGATCGTGGCATTGCGAAACCCCATGGCCAGCGCTGTCAGCGCGATGATCGCATCGACCCACGGAGCCATCGGCAGAGCGCAAAGCGCGGCGGCGGCCAGCAAGGTGCCTTCAACCCCGGCGGCGACCAGCAACCAGTGCCGCAACGGCTTTTGCCCCAGACGCAGCCCAACCCGCCCCGCCACCAGCGCCCCCACCAGAAACGCCAGCAGGGCGACCAGATAGGGTTTGACGGCAAAACCGGGCGTACCCGCCGCCGCAAAGCCAAGGAAAACGACATTGCCGGTCATATTGGCGGTGAACACCTTGCCCAACCCCAACACCGATACGGCATCGACAAGACCCGTTGTGGCCGAGAGCAAGAGGAGCAGGCCGGGAAGCGGTGAGGATTTCGTCATGGTCGAAGCTCCTTAAAAGCGGAAATTGGCCTCAAGGCCCAGCATGGTGAAGGTGTGGGTTGATCCCGTTTCGCGCAGGAACGCCCCCGGCACAAATGCGGAAAGCGATGTGGACAGGGCCAGTTCGGGGGTTGCCTGCCACGATACCGCCGCTTCGGCCCCGCCGCCGATAAAGCGTGATCGGCCCGCGCCCGCATCGCGGATCAGATTGCCCGGAATGTCATAGACGCCATCGGCCCGCGAGTAGCGCCAGAACGCCATGGCGGCCACACTGGCCGAAACCTTGGGGGTGATCTGCGCGCTGAAACGGGGGGTAAGGTTGATAATGTTGGCTGGGCCGACAGGCGAGAGTTCGCCGAAATATTTGCCCTTGGGAAACAGCGCGTTGAACGTGCCCAGATGGGCGTCGCCCGCCTTGCCGTCGCCGCTGATGATGTTGACGCGCATGGTGGCATCCATCGCATGGGGCAGGGTCAGGCCGACCTCGGTGCCCAGCGTCCATGCACCGATGGATTGGGCGTCGAAATGGCCGAATTGCGCCACACCCTCGACATTCCAGTGGAACCGGCCCCGCACGCCATGGCTGCGCAGCCCGATGGAGTGGCGCAATTCGCGGCCCGTCACGCCTCCAAACCGGGCGTTGCGGTTGCGATAGGCCAGATAATAGACGTCCCAGCCCGGCAGCACCGCATAGGCGCCCCACAAGCCCCGCGCGGGCGAAGTATGGTCATCAAAATCGCGCGCGCCGGGTTGAACCGGGTTCAGCGCCAGAAAATTCACCGAGGCCGCTCCCGCCCGCACCACCGCCCGCGCCCCGTCAAAGGCCAGCGGCGTGTTGGGGCCATAGCGCGTACCAACCAGCCGTTCCGTGCCCAGCGAGACCATCTGCCGCCCGGCGCGCAGAGTGACGGGGCCAAGGTCGGCCTCGGCAAAGACCTGAAGCAGGTCGAGGCGGCTTTGATCGATGGCGCCGGCGGCCGGTTCAACCCCGGTGGCAAAACTGGCCATGGGTTGCACAAAGGCGCGCACCCGGCCGATATGTAAATCGGCATAGGGCAGGGCGCGCGCCCAAAGATAGGTTTGGTCGGGCCAACCCTTGGCCGCGGGGCCGCCCCATTGATTGCCGTTCAGGCTTTCGCTGCGCAGGCGAAATTCGGTGCCGGTGGACAGCCAGACATCATCGGTGATCGGGATATATTTGAACGGGCCGGTCCAATGATGGGCGCGCTTTTCCGCATCGGCCAGATCGGACCAGTCCTCGTCAATGCGGGTGATGGAAAGGGTGGGGGCCTGCCATGCCTCCCGCGCCTGTTCGGCCGCCGCGGGGCAGGCGCCCCACAAGGCACCCGACAGGGCGAGGAGGGCGAGTTTACGCATGGCCTGATCCGTCTGGGCGCGCTCGGTCACGGCGTTGCGCCCGTTCCGAAACCAGCGCGACCAGCACAAAGCCGCCGATCAGGCCGATATGTTCGAAAAAGGCGTTGGTGGCCATAAAGCGGTCCTGTCCGGCGGGCATCGCCCAAAAGGCATTGGCCACGCAGGCCGCCAGCAGGGTGAACACCCCCAGCATGCCTGCCCCCAGCCAGACCAGACGGCCCGACAGCACCAGCAAAGGCCCGATCAGTTCGACCGCAATCGTGAGCGTGGCCCATACCATCGGCGGGTTCAGCCCGAAATGGGCCTGTTCGGCGGCGGCGGCGGAAAGGTCGGTCAATTTGACCACCCCGCCCAGCAGATAAGGCCCCACCAGCGCAAGGCGGGCGATGGTCCATGTGCCGGGCCATTCCAGAATGGCGTCGATCATGGCCGGGTCGCGGTGGGTAAAGTCGTGGCGCGTGTCCATGGCTCAGGCGCCCTGATGCACTTCGGCGATATAGCCGCCGGGGAAGCGGACAATCGCGGTTTGCCGGGCGCCGACCGAATAGGGCGCGACCAGAACCTCGGTCCCATTGGCCTTGGCCTTGTCCAGCGTGGCGGCCAGATCCGGCACCTGATAGCCTGTCATGTCGCGGCCATAGGGCCAGGGCAATTGGCCATCAGAGACAAACACCACCATCTTGCCGTAATTGCTGGTCAGCGCAATGCGGCGGATGGTCTTGCCGCTCTGGCCCACCTCGGCGCCGGAGGCTTTGCGGTTGTCGGCGGTGATTTTGGCATGGGCATAGCCGCCCCAGCTTTTGAGGAATGCATCAGCAGCGTCAGCCGTCAGATAGATGCGGTTTTCCGGCACCGTGGCCAGCGGCGCGTAATGCGGCGTGGCGGTGTGCCAGTAAAGCTGCATGTTGACCCCGCCCGGCCATTGAATGACCACATCGCGGCCAATGGGATCGGGAAAATCATTCAGGCGGCGGATCGCGCCATGTTTGCGCGCGGCCACCACGGCCTTGTCCATATCCGTCACCAGATAGCCGGTGCGTTCAGCACCAAAGGGATAGGGGATGGGCGTCTTGAAACCGAACACCGAGACCGTGCCCGCAGGGGTCAGCACCAGCTGCGATTTGGTGAGCGACGGCGTGGGGGTCACCTGAAACGTGCCCTGCTTGCTGGTGGTGCCGCCAAAAGTCGCGGAAAAGCTGGCGACGAAGCGGTCGAAATCGCCTTCGGGCACATAGACATGGGTGGTGTCATATTGCGGGGCGACGCCCACATCGGGGGTGGCGACAGGCTTGGCGGCGACAGGCGCGGCCAAAACGAGAGCGATGGTAAAAGCGAGAGATTTCATGGCGGGGGGACTCCAGTGAAAAAGGGGATCAGACGGCCCAGCAGCCGCAGCCCAGCGCGCCCCAGAAGCTTTGGGGATCACCGGCCGGAACGCTGGCACCAAGGGCGGCGGCATGGTCATGGCCATGGACCGCGCACGAGGAATGGCAGGCGCAGGCCGAGGCCAGTTTCGCGCGGGCCTCGCGGGTCTTGTGGTATCCGCCAAAGGTGGCGACCGGCGACCAGTCGGGCATCGGGCGGGGCAGGGCCGGGGCCAGCGGTTCGTACTTGCCCTCGCCATGCACCACCTTGCCGCCCAGCAAGGTCAGGACAGAGCGGATATGGACGATTTCATGTTCGGGCACGGTGAAATAATCGTCGGACAGGATGGCAAGATCGGCCAATTGGCCCGCCTTGATCTGGCCCTTCTTGCCCACTTCATTGGAAAACCATGTGTTTTCATGCGTCCACATGGCCAGCGCCTTTTCGCGAGTGACCCGGTTGGCCGAAGGATAGAGCCGCATGCCGCCCAAAGTGCGCCCCGTCACCAGCCATGACAGCGAGACCCAGGGGTTATAGCTGGCCACGCGTGTCGCGTCGGTGCCCGCGCCCACCGGGATGCCGGCGGCGATCATCTTGTTGATGGGCGGCGTGCGCTCGGCGGTCTTGGCGCCATAGCGTTCGACGAAATATTCGCCCTGAAACGCCATGCGATGCTGGACCGCAATGCCGCCACCCAGCGCCGCGATGCGGTCGATGTTGCGGTCGCTGATGGTTTCGGCATGGTCGAAAAACCAGTTGATGCCCGTGAGGGGAATGTCGCGGTTCACCTTTTCATAAACGTCCAGCGCGCGGCTGATCGTCTGGTCATAGGTGGCATGCAGGCGCCAGGGCCAGCGGTGTTCGGCCAAGAGGCGGATGACGGGTTCAAGGTCGCCTTCCATGCTGGGGGGCATGTCGGGGCGGGGGGCGCGGAAATCCTCGAAATCGGCGGCGGAATAGACCAGCATCTCGCCCGCGCCATTGTGGCGATAGGTGTCATCGCCTTGTCCGGGCGTCACTTGCTTCACCCAGCCGGAAAAGTCGGCCAGTTCCTCTTTCGGCTTTTGGGTAAAGAGGTTGTAGCTGATGCGCACGGTGAGCTGATCGTCCTGATGCAGCTTTTCGATGATCTCGTAATCGTCGGGATAGTTTTGCGCGCCGCCACCGGCATCGATCACGCCCGTCACGCCCAAGGCATTGACATCGCGCATGAAATGGCGGGTCGAATTAAGCTGATACTCCTGCGGCAGCTTTGGTCCCTTAGCCAGCGTGGAATAGAGGATCGTCGCATTGGGCTGGGCCAGCAGCAAGCCGGTGGGGTTGCCCATGGAATCGCGGACAATCTCGCCGCCCGGAGGGTTGGGCGTGTCCTTGGTATAGCCCACCACCCGCAGCGCGGCGGCATTGAGCAGCGCGCGGTCATACAGGTGCAGGATGAAGACCGGCGTATCGGGCGCCACGGCGTTGAGTTCGGCCAGCGTGGGCAGGCGCTTTTCGGCAAACTGATGCTCGGTAAAGCCGCCCACCACGCGCACCCATTGCGGGGCGGGGGTGCGGTCAACCTGCGCTTTCAGCATCGCCATCGCTTCCGAAAGCGAGGGCACGCCGTCCCAGCGCAACTCCATGTTGAAATTCAGTCCGCCCCGGATGATGTGCATATGGCTGTCGATCAGGCCGGGGATCACCCGGCGGCGGCTTGCGTCGATGACATCGGCTTCGGGCAGGGCGGCGGCGCGCACCTCCTTTTCGCTGCCCACGGCCAGGAATTTGCCGTCGCGGATGGCGATGGCTTCGGCCTCGGGGTTTTCGCGGTCAAGGGTGGAAACCTTGGCATTGGTGATGATCAGGTCGGCCATGGGGGGAAGGCTCCGGTTTGGGGAAGGGATCAGTTCTTGTCAGGGCTTCCGGGCAATTGGCCCAGAACATGATCGGCGCAATTGCCGCGGATATAACAGGCGATATCCTGTCCCTGAATGGCGCGGCGGGCAATCGGAACGATCTGTTCACCGGCCAGAATGCCCAGCAGGCCGATCAGCGCGATGATCGGCGGCGCGGGCGAACGCACGCCCAGCAGGCTGTAGATCACACCGACCAGCAATCCGGCGCCGAGTGAGAGGAAATAGAGTTTCATCGCGTGTCTCCCTTGATACGGGGGATTGGGGGAGGGGGCCGGTTTGCGGGGGGACAAACCGGCCCAGGGGCAATGGTCAGGGACGGGCGATCAATGGCCGCCTTCCGAACCGCCGAACATGGTCTTGGCATAGGTGATGCCCAGGCCATAAGCGCCGCCCCACTGGCGAGCGATGCCGGTGGTGCTGTCATAGGTTTCGGCCCGCGCCCAGTCGCGCTGAAGCTCAAGCATGTATTGCAGCGAGGTCATCGGCTTGGCGCCCAGCTGGATCATGCGCTGGACGGCGCGTTCGTGGGCCTCGGCCGAAATGTCGCCGCAAGCGTCGGCGATGAAGTAAACGTCAAAGCCCTGATCAATGGCCGAGGCCACCGGGCCGACGATGCAGACGCTGGTCCACAGGCCGGCAAAGATGATGCGCTCCTTGCCGATGCGGTTCACTTCGGCGATCACGGCTTCGTCTTCCCATGTGTTCATGCTGGTCCGGTCGAGCAGGGGCTGGCCCGGAAAAGCGTCGGTGATTTCGGTGAACATCGGGCCGGAGAAGCTCTTTTCAGCCACCGTGGTCAGGATGGTGGAGACGCCAAACGAAGCGGCGGCATTGGCGACCAGCGCGGCATTGCTGCGCAGCACTTCGGTGGCGATCGACTTGGTGGCAAAGGCCATTTGTGATTGGAAATCGATCAGGACCAGCGTGTGATCCTTGGGCGAAATCAGGCTCTTACCGGGGGTGGCGGTGGCGGTGATGGTCATCGGGGGGGTCCTTTTGTTGGGCCAGCATCGTTGCTGTGAGGGCAGACTATGTCGGAAAGGAACTTCGGGTAAGTGAGATAAGATAGGATGGTTTGTTCGATATTTTTGAATAGAGGCCCCACCCCGAATCACGCCCCCGGATGGCCTCAGATGTCGGGCATCATCTCGTCGCCGGGCTGTGCGTGCATATGGGCGGTGGCCACGAATTGTTCGATCAACCAAGCCGCCGCCGGGCCGGGGGGGGTGTCGCGCCGCCATATCCCGGCAAAGCGATAGGTGCCGCCCACGTGGTCGGGCATCATCAACCGGGCCAGCGTGCCCGTGGTCAGATCATCGGCAATCATCGGCAATGGCATGTTGCCCCACCCGATCCCCTCGCGCAGCAGGGCATGTTTGGCGCCAAGGTCGGCAAGACGCCATGTGCTGGGTGAGAGCACCGAATAATCCTGCCCTTCGGTAAAGCGCGAACGGTCGGTCAGCACGAGCTGGATATATTGCCGCCCCGCGCCGGGGGGAATCGGGTCCATTTGCGCCAGCGGATGATCGGGCGCGGCCACCGGCACCATCTGCACCGATCCGGCATCGACGCTTTCCAGCCCCTCCACCCCGGCGAACAGTGGGCCGGACAGGCCGATCACCGCCTTGCCGTCCAGCACCATGGCCGTGATCGCGCCCAGTGCCTCGACATGCAGGCGCAATTGCACGGTGGGGAACTCAGCGCGAAAGGCGCGCAGGATCCGCCCCAGCCGCGCGGTGGGCAGCATCACATCCACCGCCACATCGACCTCGGCCTCCAACCCGTCGAGCAGGCCCTTGACCTTGGCGCGCAGCGCGTCGATCCCCTGTGCAACACCCCGCGCCTCGGACAACAGCGCGCGGCCCGCCACGGTCAGCGTGGGTTTGCGCGTGCCCTCGCGGTCAAACAGGGTCAGGCCAAGCTGCGCCTCCAGATTGGCGATGCCATAGGATATGACCGAGACGGCACGGTTCAGCTTGCGCGCCGCGCCCGCAAAGCTGCCGGTGTCGACAATGGTCAAAAAGATACGGAGCTGATCAAAGGTGGGGGTGCCGGGATTGCTCACTGCGAAACCTTCTTTTCAAGAATATCGAACGTTATGGTTCATTTTATCCATCTGAACGGAATGATCTGCAAGGGCTAAAACGATCTCATCAAGGGGCGGCCAACCCATGCCGCCCAACAGGAGATTGAACCATGATCGAACATCGCCCCTTTGAAACGCTTGGCGCGGCCAACCATGGCTGGCTGGATGCGCATCACCACTTTTCCTTTGCCGAATATCACGATCCGGCCCGCGTGCATTGGGGCAACCTGCGCGTGTGGAACGATGACACGATCGCGCCGGGCACCGGTTTTCCCCCGCACCCCCACCGCGACATGGAAATCATCACCTATGTCCGCGAAGGCGCGATCACCCATCAGGACAATCTGGGCAACAAGGGCCGCACCGAGGCCGGCGACGTCCAGGTGATGAGCGCAGGCACCGGCATCCGCCATTCGGAATATAATCTGGAAGATATCACGACCAAGATCTTTCAGATCTGGATCATCCCCACCCATCAGGGCGACGCGCCGCAATGGGGCGCCAAGCCTTTCCCCAAGGATGATCGTTCGGGCCATTTCGTGACACTGGCGAGCGGTTATGCCGAGGATACCGACGCGCTGCCCATCCGCACCAATGCCCGCGTTGTGGGCGCAACGCTGAAGGCCGGTGAAACCGCCGAATATCCGCTGGGCGCGGACCGCAAGGCCTATCTGGTGCCTGCCATCGGGGCCGTGCGGATCGATGACCTGACCGTCAAGACCCGCGACGGTGTGGCGATCAGCGATGTTGAAGTGCTGCGCGTCACCGCCATCGAGGACAGCGAGATTGTGCTGGTGGATGCCGCATAATACTCTTCCGGGCGCCTCCCGCTCCCCTCGTTTTTAAGGGAAGCGCCCGGACATTCCTTGCCGAATACCCCCTTCCTCTTTCCAATCCCCCCACTTTCCCCCGAGGTGTATCATGACCAATTCTGTTCAGGATTTTTCGCGTCGCCATCTTTTGACCACCGCAGGCGCCGTGGCGGGCGCGGCAACGCTGGCCGGCGGCGCTGAACTGGCGGCGGCTCCGGCTTCTGCTGCCGCTCCGGCCAAGGCTGTCCAATCCGCCCCGGTGGGCGACGGCTATGTCACCACGCCCGATGGAGCGCGGCTCTATTACAAGGATTGGGGCAGCGGACAGCCCATCGTGTTCCACCATGGTTGGCCGCTGACGGCCGATGATTGGGATGCGCAGATGATGTTTTTCCTGTCGCAGGGTTTCCGCGTCATTGCCTTTGACCGGCGTGGTCATGGCCGTTCGACCCAGACGATGAACGGCAATGACATGGACACCTATGCCCGCGATACGGCGGTGCTGGCGCGGCATCTGGATCTGCATAATGCCATCCATATCGGCCATTCCACCGGCGGCGGCGTGGTGGCCCGCTATGTGGCGCGCTATGCCGAAGGGCGCGTGGCCAAGGCGGTGCTGGTGGGCGCGGTGCCCCCGATCATGCTGAAAACCGAGGCCTATCCGGGCGGATTGCCGATGTCGGTGTTTGACGGTTTCCGCAAAGCGTTGGTCGAAAACCGGGCGGATTTCTTCTGGAATGTGCCGGTGCCCTTTTACGGTTTCAACCGTCCGGGCCAGAGCGTGAACGAAGCGATCCGCCAGAACTGGTGGCGTCAGGGCATGATGGGCAGCATCAAGGCCCAGTATGACAGCATCAAGGCCTTTTCCGAAACCGACCAGACCGAAGACCTGAAAGCGATCAAGGTGCCCGTGTTGATCCAGCATGGCGACGACGATCAGATTGTGCCGGTGGACGCCTCGGCCCGGTTGCAGGCCAAGCTGATCCCCAACAACACGTTGCGGATCTATCCCGGTTATCCCCACGGTATGTTGACCACCCATGCCGATGTGCTGAACAAGGATATTCTGGCCTTCATCAAGGGCTGATGAATTAAAACCCGATACAAACTGTAACCCGGTACAGGGCGCGGTGACATGGTGATGTTGCCGCGCCTTGGTTCGTGGCCTTGCCCCATCGAAACGCCATATTGAAACCGAAGCGCTTGGATTGGCGATGGCGGGGGGATTGGAGATAGGCTCGATCGGGCCGATATCATTGCCTAAATACGTCATTTGAACGAAACGCCGAACTGATTGGTTTCTAAAATTTACCGCCAACAGCTGCATCAAGGCAAAGCGATGCTGGCGGGACGGCACGCCCCGAATTGATGCAAGGTAATTTGCAATTGGTGCTATAGGCAGAGCTATCGCGAGACTTTGTTTCCGAGCCACTCGCGGCTGAGGGATGCCAAGCGCCCCCGCTTGATACAAGAGGACACGCCATGTGCCTCAATCAGATCTTCAAAGACGAACAGCTTGCCATCATGCGCTATACTTTGGCCCCGAATGGGCCTGATGTAGGGGCAAGTTTGCGGGCCTTGTGTCGATTGCGGCTGGATTTTCAGCCTTTCCCTTATCCCCACCGCCCCTATGTCCCCAATCGGACGCCTGTGCCGGTGATGGACAAAAAATGACACTCCCTCTCTCATAAAGGCAGCAACTGACATGGCCAAATCACAAAAGCGCAGCAATCGCGAAATCCGCAAACCCAAGACCGCCAAAAACAAGTCCGTCACGGCGCTGGTGCCGTTGGAAATTTCGCCGGTATTGGCCGCAACGCGCAAGCCGAAAGGCAAGCTCTGAGACGATTCTCAGACACGACCGTTAAAGATTGCCTTTATCGGCAATGCGCTGCCGCGTCGTTGCGGCATTGCGACCTTTACCACCGACCTTGAACTGGCCCTGCGGCATCTTGATGATGTGGCGCAAACCGCCATCGTCGCCATGTGCGATCCGGGCGGACAATATGCTTTTCCGCCCCACGTTCGCTGGTCCATCGCACAGGATGATTTTGGCGGTTATCTGGCCGCGGCGGATTTCATCCATGAGCAGGGCTTTGATGTCGTTTCGCTCCAACATGAATTCGGGATCTATGGGGGCGAAGCGGGGGACTATATCCTTGGCCTGATTGCCGCCTTGCGTATCCCGCTGGTCACCACGCTGCATACCGTACTGGACCGGCCCAGCGATGCCCAGCGCAAGGTCACCATGGCCATACTGGCCGCATCAGCGCGGGTGGTGGTGATGGCGCAAAAAGGGCGTTCAATCCTGATCGACCTCTATGACGCCGATCCGGGCAAAATCATTGTCATCCCCCACGGCATTCCCGACATGCCGTTGATCATCCCGCAACAGGCCAAGGAAAAGCTTGGCTTTGCGGGTCACCGCATCATCCTGACCTTTGGCCTGATCAGTCCGAACAAGGGCATAGAAACGATGATCAAGGCCATGCCGGTGGTTCTGGCCGCGGCGCCCGATGCGGTCTATGTGGTGATGGGCGCGACCCATCCCACGCTCCTGCGCGAAGCGGGAGAGGCCTATCGCGAAAACCTGATCGCGCTGGTCCATGATCTGCGTCTTGACGGGCATGTGGTCTTCCTCAACCGCTTTGTCGACCGGCCCGAATTGTTGCAACACATTGCGATGTGCGACGTCTATGTTACGCCCTATCTGGTTGAAACCCAGATGACGTCGGGCACTTTGGCCTATTCGCATGGATTGGGGCGGCCGGTGGTCTCAACGCCTTATTGGCATGCGCTTGAATTGCTGACCGATGGGTCGGGGGCGCTGGTGCCCTTTGGCGATACGGCGGGGCTTGGCACGGTGGTGGCCGATCTTCTGACCGATGAAGGATCACGCCTTGCCATGGGCCGCCGCGCCTATGTGGCCAGTCGGGCGATGACATGGCGCAACACTGCGCTGCACTATCGCGAAGCCTTTCGCGCGGCTTGTCGAAAGCCGGTTCCAGCATTGCCCGCGATGCCGCTCGATCATTTTGCCGCGATGTGTGACGACACGGGCCTGTTTCAACATGCGGTTTTCGGCATTCCCGACCGAAGCCACGGCTATTGCATCGATGACAATGCCCGCGCCATGCTGCTGTGCTGCGCCATGGGTGGGCATGGCGACGCCCATCGCCACGCCGATTTCATCAAGACCATGCAGCCACGCTTTGCAGCCTTCATCCAGCACGGATGGAACCCGGACAAGGGCCGTTTCCGCAACTTCATGGGTTATGACCGCCAATGGCTGGAGGACGCCGGATCCGAGGACAGCCATGGCCGGACACTCTGGGCGCTGGGCGCCTGCATGGCCAAGGGGCAGGATACTCCGCTGGCGCAATGGGCCTGCGGCCTGTTTGAACAGGCCCTTGCCCCGGTGCAGGCTTTCACATCGCCGCGGGCATGGGCATTTGCGCTGCTGGGTCTGTCCTATTATTGCGCCGCAAGACCCAAGGACCGCGAGGCGCACCGGATCCAGCTTGCTCTTGGCGGCCGACTCCACGCGCTTTTGCTCGCCTGCGAGAGCAAGGATTGGGTATGGTTCGAGGATCGGCTGACCTATGACAACGCGCGCCTGTGCGAAGCGCTGATCGTGACCGGCAAGGCATGCGGTTCGCGCGATCTGGTTGACGCCGGTTTGCGCAGCCTGCGTTGGTTATTGGCGCGTCAGACCGCGCCGGAAGGTCATTTCCGCCCGGTCGGGTCGCAAGGCTTTTTGCTGATTTCGCGCGAAACCCCGCTTTGTTTTGATCAACAACCCGTCGAAGCCTGCGCCACGATTGCGGCCTGTCTGGCGGCCTCTCTGATCGACCCCACGCCATCATGGCATGTCGAGGCACACAAGGCCTTTGCATGGTTTACCGGCGCCAATGATCTGCATTTGCCTTTGGTTGATATCGCCAGCGGCAGTTGCCGCGATGGATTGCACGTGGATCGTACCAATGAAAACAGGGGGGCTGAGTCCTTGCTCGCCTATCTGCTGTCACTGTCCGACATGTGGCAATTTGAACGGGATCTGCCTTGGCCGGCGGCCATTCGCCTGCCGGACGCTTCGCTGCCCACCCTCCATCACGCCGGATAGCACACTATGCAAAATGCCCCGTTTTTCAACCGCCATGCCCTGCATTTGCGGCCCGATCCCTCACGCGTGGTGGTGCGCCCATTCCGCCTTGCCAGCGAGCCGCGCGAGTTTAACCCCACCGATAAAGCGCGAGTCAACCATGCCGTCGAAAGGGTGCTTTCCCTGACCGCCGAGGAGGCCGAAGCCGTTCTGGTGGCGGCCCTTGCCAATTTCGACGACCACGCCTTCATGCTGCGCCTGTTCGAACGACGCGCCGAAGATATGGAGCATGTCTTTGCCGCCCACGCCTCTTTTTCGTTGGTCCAGCGCCAGCTGATCGGGGCATATTTCCTGCATGAATACAGTTTCGAGGCCGCCGCGCTCTTTAACCCCAGCATTGTGCCTCATCCCGACCAAAGCGGCGTGCAAAGCGGAGCCATGCGCTTTATCCTCTCGCTGCGGGCGGTGGGCGAGGGGCATGTCTCGTCATTGACCTTCCGATGCGGTACGATCAACGCCGATGGGATGCTGGCCATCGAACCGCCTCTGCGCTTTGCCAGCCTGCCCAAAGTGACGGCGCGTGTGGGCGACCGGATCGAACTGAGCTTTGCCCCGGACAGCGACTTGACCGAAAGGGTGATCTTTCCCATCACCGAGGCACAAATCCATGGCATCGAGGACGCCCGCTTTGTTGCCTTTGAGGAAGACGGGGCCACAACCTATTACGCCACCTACACCGCCTATAGCGGGCGCGAGATTCGATCAGAACTGCTCGAAACCCGCGATTTTCTCTCCTTCCGGCTTGTCGCGCTGCGCGGCCCTGCGGCCAACAACAAGGGTATGGCGCTGTTCCCGCGCAAGATCGGCGGGCGTTACGCGATGATCGCGCGCCATGACAATGAAAGCCTGCATCTGATCTATTCCGACAATTTGCTGGAATGGGAATTGGGTACGCCGATCATGCGCCCTCAATTCCCGTGGGAATTCATTCAGATCGGCAATTGCGGTTCCCCCATCGAACTGGATGAGGGCTGGTTGCTTTTCACTCATGGTGTCGGGCCGGTGCGCCATTACTCGATCGGCGCGGTGCTGCTGGACAAGGATGACCCCAGCCGCGTGATAGGTCGCTCTCGCGTCCCGCTGGTGCAACCTGAAAGGTCCGCTCGCGAAGGCTATGTGCCGAATGTTGTCTATTCCTGCGGTGCGATGAAGTTCGGTGACCGGATCGTGTTGCCCTATGCGGTTTCCGACACGTTCTCCACCGTGGCGACGGTGGAGATAGCCGCCCTGGTCGAACTGTTGAGGCAAGGCGTAATGCCGATGGCAAAGAAAACCGGGTGAACCGGACACACATCAAGGACTGGGAACGGCACGTCGTTGCTTTACCCCGCGGTTGGCGGGGCGCCGTGAAAAAGTCTCAAGCCGCCCTTGCCAGTCGACGCAGCGTTTGTGGTGGCTGACCATATTGGCGCATAAAAGCCTCGCGCATACGGCGCAGGTCGATAAAGCCGGCCTCGCGCGCGATCTGATCCATCGGGTGGCGGGTTTCCTCAATCATCAATCTGGCCGCCTCAAGCCGCATTTGCTCCACCGCTTTTGCCGGGGTCTGGCCGGTTTCCGCGCGAAAGGCGCGGGCGAACTGGCGCGGCGAGAGCGCCGCCACTTCGGCCAGTTCCTCCACGGTCAGCGGATTGGCAAGATGAGCCTTGGCAAAGATCAGCACTTTTTGAATGCGGTCACTGCTGGGCGCCAGTTCGAGTAGTTCGGAATGCTGCGATTGCCCACCGGCCCGCCGATGATGCATGACCAGACGGCGGGCGACGGCGCTGGCCAGATCGCGTCCCAGGTCCTTCTCGATCAGCGCCACGGCCAGATCCAGCCCAGCCGTCAGCCCCGCCGAGGTCCAGACAGGCCCCTCGTTGATGAAGATGCGATCATCCTCCACTTTCACATCGGGAAAGCGCTCGCGCATCTTCCGCGCATAGGACCAATGCGTCGTGGCGCGCCGCCCGTCGAGCAAGCCCATCTGTCCCAGCAGAAAGGCGCCGGTGCAAAGGCCCGCTACCCGCCGCGATTGCTTTGCCATGGCGCGCAGCCGTTCCAGCACTTCATCTTCTTGTTGTGGCGGCGGAACAAGGCCTGCCAGCAACAACAATGTGTCGATCTGCCCGACCTCGGCCAGCGGCGTGGTTGGCACGGCAAAGCCGCTGGACGAGGTGACCGGCCCTCCTTCTACCGACGCAATCGAGAGTGTGTAATAGTCTTCGTCTTTCAAGACATTGGCAAGTTCGAATGCCGCCTGCACCCCCAACGCGAGGAACTGGAACCCGGGGGTCAATACCATGGAAATATGGGGCATAGGGTCTTTCCAAGAGGAATGTCTGAAAAACGTAATTTCTACGTCATATCAGACAAGCGCGATCACGTCCATAAGGGCTGTGTCGAGAGCGAAGGCGCTCTTACCAAACCGAAGGATCTGACCCATGACCACCACATCCGCTCACAAGGGCACCGCCCTCATCACCGGCGCCTCCACCGGCATTGGCGCCATCTACGCCGACCGCCTTGCCGCCCGTGGCTACAATCTCATCCTCGTCGCCCGCAACAAGGACAAGCTGCAAACGCTGGCCGCACAGATTTCAGACAAGACCGGCCGCGCGGTCGAGGTGCTCGCCGCCGATCTGGGCGACAAGGCCGATCTGGCCCGCGTGGAAAAAGTTCTGCGCGAGGATGCCAGCATCACCGCGCTGGTCAACAACGCCGGCATCGGCACGCACAGCCCGTTGCTGGAAAGCGACGTCGAGAAGATGGACGCCATGGTCCAGCTCAATGTGACGGCGCTGATGCGCCTGACCTATGCCGCCGTGCCGGGCCTGGTGGCGCGCGGTGGTGGCACTGTGATCAATATTGCCTCCATCGTGGCGGTGGCGCCAGAACTGCTCAACGGCGTCTATGGCGGCACCAAGGCTTTTGTTCAGGCTTTCACCACCTCGCTGAACCACGAACTGGCCGAAAAGGGTATCCGTGCTCAGGCTGTGCTGCCCGGCGCCACCCGCACCGATTTCTGGGCGCTGGGCGGGTTGCCGGTCGAGCATCTGCCTGCCGAGATCGTGATGGATGCGGCCGATATGGTCGATGCCGCTCTGGCCGGTTTGGATCAGGGCGAGATCAGCACCATCCCGGCACTGCGCGACGCCGAACTCTGGCACGCTTTTGAAGCGGCCCGCCACGCGCTCGGCCCTCAGCTTTCCGCCACGACCGCTGCACCACGCTTTCACGTGGCGGCCTGATCTTTCCTTCCAAAGAACAAAGGACAAATCCCGTGAAACTCACCGGCAACACCATCTTCATCACTGGCGGGACCAGCGGCATCGGTCGGGGCCTTTGGGATGAAGTGACCGCCGCCAATCCGGGCATGGAGGCGGTCCCGCCCGACGTCACCAGCCTTGCAAGCCCCACCGGCGCCTGAACGCGCTGCGCAAACCGCACACCATTTGAAAGGAACATTCCATGCCCCGCATCCTCACCCCTGACCCCGATGCCGCCCCCGAAGGATCGCAAACCGTCTTGCAGGCGATAACGGCCAAGCTTGGTCAAGTGCCCAACTTCTTCCGGGTCTTGTCAAACAGCCCCGCGGTACTGGGCGCCCATGCTGCGCTCAGCCAGCATCTGGGTAAGTCGCTTGACCTCAAAACCCGCGAGCGGATCGCGTTGGCCGTGGCGGCGGTCAACGGCTGCGAATATTGCAACGCCGCGCACAGCTTCACCGGCCACACCTTTGCCAAGCTGAACCATGAAGAGATCGCTTTGGCCCGTCAGGGCAAGGCGACAGAGGCCAAGGATGCCGCCGCTGTCGGCTTTGCCCGCCGTGTGGCCGAGGCGCGGGGCAAAGTGTCACAAGAAGATCTGGACGCGGTGCGCACCGCTGGCTTTACCGATGCGCAGATCGTGGAAATTGTGGCCACGGTGGCGGAAAACTTCTTCACCAACCTGATCAACAATGTGGCCGGGACGGAGGTTGACTTCCCGGCGATCTGACAGAATTGCAATGATTGCCTCAGATGATCAGGGCACTGGGCCGATAAAGTCGAGTGCCCTGCGACGGTTTGAACGCAGCAGCGTTGATGTATAAACGACATTTCCAAGGGCGCGACAATCACGCCTGCATTGTCCAAGATGGCAATGGCGGCAATGCAATTAAGGTGTGCCGCCATTGCCGACCATGACTATTGAACTTCGGTCACAAATGCGTCGCGATCGCGGCGCACCTTCTTGAGGTTGACCAGCCAGTCGCCTTCAGCCTGACGATAGCCCAGCGGAAGCAGGATCACGCTGCGCAGATGGCGCGCTTTGAGGCCAAGGATCTCGTCGACCGCCTCTGGGTCAAAACCTTCCATCGGTGTGGCGTCAACTTCCTCGAAAGCGGCCGCCACCAGCGCGGACCCCAGGCCGATATAGGCCTGGCGTGCGGCTGCCTGATAATTGGCCTCGGTGCCCCTTGCGCCGACGATGCCCAACAGTTGCTGCCGGTAATTTTCCCAGCCTTCGTTGACAAAGCCGCGCACTTCATTGGTCAGATCGAACATCATGTTGACCCGCTCGGGCGTGATGTCGTCCCACGCGGCAAATACCAGCAGATGTGAACAATCGGTAATCTGCGCCTGGTTCCACGACACGGCGCGGATCTTTTCGCGAATCTCCGGGTTCGTCACCAGCAGCAGTTCAAAAGGCTGGAGGCCGCTGGACGTAGCGGTCAGACGAACGGCCTCGATGATCCGCTCAATGCTGTCGGTCGGGACGGTTTTGGTGGGGTCGTATTTTTTGGTAGCGTAGCGCCAGGACAGCTTCTCGATCAGGGTACTCATGTCAAATTCCTTGGGGGCTGTTCGGATCGCGCAAAATATGCGCGGTTCCGCAACGTATTTACGGCAGGTTCCGCAAACAAGGCTTGAAGGAAAAAATCGGCAAAGCTTGTGCCGAAGCGATTTTGCCGGAAGGCACAATCCTGGGGTTTGGGATGAACGCAGGCGGCAGTTGATCGACCCTATAGCTTGCTAACGCTAAGGTTCAATCTGCCATCCCTTCAAACGAAGAAGGCCACCGTCATGGTGGCCCACTTGGACGGTTGGCGGAAGAGGTGGGATTCGAACCCACGGATAGGTTTCCCCATCGCTGGTTTTCAAGACCAGTTCCTTAAACCACTCGGACACTCTTCCATACCGATTCAGAGGTTTGCCGCTTACGACTGGCTTGCAGGCCATGTTATCGCCTAAGCCGACCTATCGCTAACCCTCTGTAACCATTCTCCATTCATTCAACCGTTGTGACAGGCTCTGACAGCCTTCAAAGGCCGCTGCCTCAAACCACTTGGCCGCCCGTCCTTGTTTGCGGCGCATAGCCATGTTTGTGGGCCAAACGCAAGGGGCGGCGGGTTTTTTTGCGCGGCGCGCTGTGCCATACAGCGGGAATGACGATCCGCCTGAACCGCCACCGGTGCATGACCGCCCTGTTTTCTCTCGCTTTGGGGCTGAGCGCTGCGGTTTTGCCCATTTCCCGGCTGGAGGCGCAACAAGAGGCTGATTCGGCAGGGTTCGATGCCTATCTGCAACTGCTGGCCGCCCGCGCACGGGGGGAAGGGGTCAGCGAAGCCACGATCCAGAGCATGACTACGGGGCTGACCTATAACCCCCGCGTTATCCAGCTTGACCGCAGCCAACCCGGCGCCAGCACGACCACGACGCCGCCCGCATTCACCCCCTATCGCATCAAACATGTCGACGCCTCTCGCATCGCGCGGGGGCGGTCGGTCTATGCCAGCGTTGCTGGCGATGCAGGGCGGATTGAGGCGCGCTATGGTGTGCCGTTGCCGGTATTGCTGGCCATTTGGGGGGCGGAAACGGATTATGGCGCGGCCAAGGGCGGGTTTGATCTGGCCGGTTCTTTGGCGACCTTGGCCTATGAAGGGCGTAGGCGGGAATTGTTTGCCGCCGAATTCATCGCCTTGCTCAAAATGGTGGATCGCGGCGTCCCGCGTGAGAAATTGAAAGGCAGTTGGGCAGGGGCCTTCGGCAACCCGCAATTCCTGCCCTCGGTCTATCTGCGCATGGCACAGGACGGTGACGGCGATGGCTTTGCCGATATCTGGTCCAGCCGGGTTGATACGCTATCTTCCATCGGCGCCTATTTCCGTGACGCGGGTTGGAAGCCGGGCGTACCGTGGGGCGTGGCCGCCACGGTGGCGGACGGATTTAACCGCGACGGTGTGACCTCACGACTCGATTCGCCAGTTTGTCCACGCGTTCACGCCCGGATGAGCCAATGGAAAACCGTGGCCGAATGGCGCGCATTAGGGGTTAATGCGCAGGAGAATATCAGGGATTCTGAGCTTACTACGCTGTTTGAGCCCGATGGACCCGGAAAATCGGCATTTCTCTTAACCGGTAATTATCGGGTTATCCTCGATTATAACTGCTCGAACTATTATGCGTTGAGTGTGGGATTGCTGGCCAATGAGATTGCCCGTTGAACGTCGTGTAGCGCAGCTCTGTCTGGCGCTGGCTGTATCCGGAGCCGCATTAGGGGCTGGATCGCCCGCGATGGCTGGTTTGAAAATTCCATTTATATCCGGTGGCGGAAAATTGCCTCCGGCGCCTGCGGTGCCTGATATGCCGCGCGCAACCACGGGGCCGGCGGCCGATTATCCGGTGGTACTGGGCGAACCCTATAAGGTTGGCGACACGGTCTTCAGCCCGGCGAATGCCATGAATTACGATGCGGTGGGTTATGCCTCGGTTGGTGGGCCTACGGTGGGCGTTTCGGCCGCGCATCACACTTTGCCGATGCCGTCTTATGTCGAGGTGACTTCGCTGACCTCCGGGCGCACCATTTTGGTCCGGGTGGAGCGGCGCGGTCCGATGGACAGCACCCATGCCATTGAACTTTCCCCCGCCGCCATTGCCCAATTGGGTTTGAGCAGCGATGGGCGTGCGCCGGTCCGCGTGCGCCGGGTCAACCCGCTGGAAACCGAGCGCGCCCTGTTGCGATCGGGCATGAATGCGCCCGAACGGATGGTAACGCCCAAACCCTTGCTGGCTGTGCTTCAGCGTCGTTTGGCAACCGACCCCAATGCCAATCATGCTGGCGCCTCTTTGGCCAGCAGCGTTTTGGTCGGTGCGGCGCGCGACGATGATGATGACGCGCCGGTGGCGGCAAAGCCGGTGCCCAAGGTCGCCGTCGCCCCTGTCGCCAAACCTGCACCAAAGGTCGCCGCGATTGCGCCCATGCCGGTTGCGCCAACCGCGCGCCCGGTGGGCATGCCCCCGGTCAGCGGGGCCAGCTATGCCGCGCCCTATGCGCCTCCTCGCTTTACGGCGGTGGCCCCGGTTCGCACGCCAACCGAATTGGCCATGGCGGCTCCGGCTCCGGCTCCCAAACCTGTGGCTAAAATTGCTGTGGCAAAACCTTTGCCCATGACGAAACCCAAACCCGCCCCCATCGCTCTGGAAGCCCGCGTCAGCGCGCCAGCGGCGGCAATTTCGGGCGGATTTGTCGTGCAATATGGCGCCTTTGCCGAAAAGGCTCGCGCACAAACTCTGGCCCATGCCGCAGGGGCGCAAGTGGTGGGCGGAGGCGCTCTCTGGCGCGTACGCTCAACCGCTTATGCATCGCGCCCGGCCGCCGAAGCCGCTCTGGCTAAAGCCAAGGCGGCTGGTTATACCCAAGCGCGAATCCAGCGCGGGGATTAAGGTCGTTTCCCGCGTTTGGTGGCCCGGATCGTAAAAGCATACGGGCCAGACAAATTGCGGGAATGAGTTTGAAAATTTCGCCAATGAAGAAGCTGCTGTTTGCTGGCGCCACGGTATCGGTCGCAGGTCTGGTGGCGCTGGCCGCACATGGAGGGGTGAATTCGGGTCAGGTGGTGGTTCCGCTGGCCCCGCCTCTGCCTGCTCCGACGTCCAGCACGGCCAATGTGGCGTTGCCCGTGCGCGCCGATGATCCGTTGCCCCCGGCCGAGGTAGGCGTTGCGCCGGTTGCGTTGCTCTATGATTTGGGGTCGGGGCGCACGCTTTATTCGCGCAATGCCGATACGCCGTTCCTGCCCGCGTCGGTCACGAAAACGATGACTGCCTATGTCGCCTTTGAGATGTTGGCCAAGGGCGAATTGCGCGAAGATCAGACCATGACCGTCAGCCGCGAGGCATGGAAGGAATGGCACTCCAAAGGCAGCCGGATGTTCCTGTCCGAGGGCAGCAAGCCCACCGTGCGCGATCTGTTGATGGGCATAATGAATGTGTCGGCCAATGATGGCGCGATCGTTCTGGCCGAAGGCGCGGCGGGCAGCGTCGCCGGTTGGGTCGAGAAAATGAACGCCACCGCCCGCCAGCTTGGCATGACGCACAGCCATTTCGGCACGCCCAACGGCTGGATGGACAATGGCAACACCTATGTTTCGGCCAATGATCTGGTGAAACTGGCCAGTGCGATGCTGACCCGGCATCCCGATTTTTACCATCGATACGTTGGTCAACCGGGCATGACGTGGAATGGCATCGCCCAGCCCAACCATGACCCGACGCTGGGCGTGGTGCCGGGGGCCGATGGGATCAAGACCGGTTATACCGGCGAAGCGCATTACAACTTTCTGGGCTCGGCCCAGCGCAATGGGCGCCGCTTGCTGATGGTTCTGGCCGGGGTGCCGACGCCCAAGGAACGGACCAGCGCGGCCAGAGCCTTGCTTGAATGGGGCTTTGCCGCGTGGGAGGATAAGCCTTTGGTGAATGCCGGAACCACTTTGGCGCAGGCGCGGGTTCAGGGCGGGAAAGTGGGCGAGGTCGATCTGGTCGCGCCGCGCGACTTTTTCGCCACGATGCCGACTGGGGCCAGCGCGCCCGCCAATTTACGCGTTGTCTATAACGGCCCCTTGGTCGCCCCGATTGAAAAGGGTACGCCTGTGGCCGAACTCGAAGTAAGGCTGGGCGGGGCGGCGCCGGTGCGTTTGCCATTGACGGCGGGACATTCGGTCGAAAAAGGCGGGGTCATGGATCGGGTGAAATTAGGGCTGTCGAGGTTGATTTCCTGATGGGGCAACAGATTGGGACCGGACGCTTTATCGCGTTCGAGGGGGGCGAAGGGGTTGGCAAGTCAACCCAGAGCAAGATGTTGGCCGAAGCCTTGCGCGGGGCCGGGCATGAGGTTGTTCTGACACGCGAACCGGGGGGCACGGTGGGGGCCGAAGCGATCCGTTCGTTACTGTTGGGCACCGATGGCGAAGGTTGGGGCGCGCGGGCGGAGGCTTTGCTCTTTGCCGCGGCGCGGGCCGATCATGTCGAACGTCTGATCCGTCCGGCCTTGTCGCGCGGGGCGTGGGTTATCTGTGACCGCTTTATCGATTCCAGCCGCGCCTATCAGGGTGGCGGCAGCGGATTGTCGGACGAGGACGTTCTGACCCTGCACCGGATCGGCAGCGAAGGGCTTTTGCCCGATGTTACATTCCTGTTCGAAGTGCCGGTCGAGGTTTCGGCCAAGCGACTGGCGCGCCGCGACGTGGATGGATCCGACCGGATCGGCGGGCGCGAAGCGGAATATCATGCTCGTGTCAGTGAAGCCTTTGAACGTTTCGCCGAAGCCGAGCCGGAAAGATTTGTTCATATTGATGGCGCACAGGACGTTTATGTGGTGCATGATGCCGTGATGTCGGCACTCTCTCCGCTTCTATGACGCAATTGCTGGGCCATGAGGCGCCGTGGCGAGAATGGCATGCCGCGCTGGGCAGTGCGCGTATGCACCATGCGTGGATATTGGCCGGGCCGCAGGGTGTGGGCAAGGGGAGCTTTGCCCGGATCGCGGCGGCGGAACTGGTGGCCGAACCCGGCGTGGCCCAGCCTCCGGTCGAAGCGCATCCTGACATCCTGATCCCGGATTATCCCCCGGCGACCAAGGAGGATGAAAAGAAACGCGATGCGGGCGAACCGTATAATCGCAAGCGGTCCATCCCGATCGACGAAATACGCCGGATGCAACATCGGTTGACGACGCGCCCCACGTTGGGAAACCGCCGCGTGGTTATTCTGGATACGGCGGACGATCTGGAAAAGAACGCGGTCAATGCGCTGTTGAAATCGCTGGAGGAGCCGCCGGCGGGGACCTATTTCCTGCTGGTCGCGCATCGCATCGGTCGGCTTTTGCCCACCATCCGTTCGCGGTGCCGGATCTTGCGCTTTGCTCCATTGGCGGCGGGACAGGTCGATCTGGTTTTAAGCCGCGCCGCCCCGCACACCGATCCGGCCACGCGCGCGGCCGCCATTGCAGCGGCGCAAGGGTCCCCCGGTGTGGCGCTGGAATTTGTCGAAGAAGATTTGGCGCCCGTTCACGCGCTGATGCAAAGGTTGGCGCGGGAAGGGGACCCCGACATGGCGCTGCGCGGCGCGCTGGCGACAGTGATGGGCGCGCGGCCCAGCAAGGCGCGGGTTCAGGCGGCGTTTGAATTGGCGCGGGCGGTGTTGGCCGACGGGTTGCGTCATGCCAATCCGGCACAGCAATCACGCATGATCGAGGCCCACGCCGCCTTGGTTCGATTGGGGGCCGAAGCGCCGATCTTCAACTATGAACCGCCCATGCTGGCGATGGAGATGGGGGCCTTGCTGGCATCGGCATCAGGCCGATAATCGGCCACGGGCAAAAAAGCGGTTTGCACCGGGCCATAGCTTGCCTAGAGAGACGGCAATTGTCTTCTTTTGCAGGTATCAAAGGCTCATGGCCGACCCATTCTATATCACCACCGCGATCGCCTATCCCAATGGCAAACCGCATATCGGCCATGCCTATGAGGCGATTGCCGCCGACGTCATCGCCCGTTTTCAGCGCGCATCGGGCCGGGATGTCCGGTTCCAGACCGGCACGGACGAACACGGTTTGAAGATGGCGCAAAAGGCGCGTGAGCTGGGGACGACGCCGCGCGAATTGTGCGATGAAATGAGTGCGCATTTCAAGGCGATGTGCGACACTCTTAACATCAGCTATGACAAGTTTCAGCGCACCACCGATGAAGCGCATTACCGCGCCAGTCAGGCCATCTGGCAAGCGATGGCCGATAAGGGCGATCTCTATCTGGATCGCTATGAAGGCTGGTATTCGGTTCGCGACGAAGCGTTCTATGACGAAAGCGAGTTGGTGGCCGGGGACGATGGCGCCAAGCTTTCGCCGCAGGGAACGCCGGTGGAATGGACAGTAGAGGAAAGCTGGTTCTTCCGCCTGTCGGCCTATGGTGACAAGCTTTTGGCGCTCTATCGCGACAACCCTGAATTTATTCAGCCCGAAAGCCGCCGCAACGAAGTGATCCGCTTTGTCGAAGGCGGCCTGCGCGATCTTTCGATCAGCCGTACATCGTTTGACTGGGGCGTGCCGGTGCCGGGTTCGCCGGGGCATGTGATGTATGTGTGGGTCGATGCGTTGACCAACTATATCACAGGCCTGGGCTATCCGGACAAAACGCCGGAGATGGAAAAGTGGTGGCCTGCTGATATTCACTTGATCGGCAAGGATATTGTGCGTTTCCACACGGTCTATTGGCCCGCGTTTTTGATGAGCGCGGATCTGGCCCTGCCGCGTCAGGTGTTTGGGCATGGATTCCTGCTGCACCGTGGCGAGAAGATGTCCAAGTCGCTGGGCAATGTGGTCGATCCGATCGAACTGGCGGAACGTTTCGGCGTGGACTCGCTGCGTTATTTCCTGTTGCGCGAAGTCAGCTTTGGCAATGACGGGTCGTATAGTGCCGAAGCAATTGTGACGCGGTGCAACGCGGAATTGGCCAACAGTTTCGGCAATCTGGCCCAACGTACTTTGTCCATGATCTTCAAGAATATGGGCGGTGTATTGAAGGTTGATTGCGCGGTTTCTGAAGCCGATGAAGCGCTGACCTCTGCGGTCGCCGCAGGCATCGATGAAATGCGCAAAGCCTTTGCCGAATATGATTTCAGCGCCGGTCTTGATGGCTGGATGCGCGCGGTTTTCGCATGCAACGCCTATGTTGATGATCAGGCCCCATGGACCTTGCGCAAGACCGATCCGGCGCGGATGGAGGCGGTATTGATGACGCTGCTTCGCTGTGTTCGTGATTTGGCTTTGGCCGTGCGTCCGGTGGTGCCCAGTGCTATCGACAAATTGCTCGATCAGATGGGTGTCGCCGCCGATGCGCGCGATTACGCGGCGCTCGCCAATCGCGAATGGCTTGCCGCTCTGGCCGGGGATTTCACCCTGTCGCAGCCGGTTGGCGTGTTCCCTCGTCTCGAACTGCCTGCGGACGAATGATGCTCATCGATTCTCATTGTCACCTTAATTACAAGGGTTTGGTTGAGGAACAGGAAGCTGTTCTTGAACGTGCCCGCGCGGCCGGGATCGGGGGCTTCCTCAATATCTCGACCCGGCAGAGCGAGTGGGAGGCGGTGATCGCCACGGCGCAGCGCCATGCCGATGTCTGGGCGACGGTGGGAATCCATCCGCATGAGGCCGACGAACATGCCGATCTGGGCGAGGGGGCGTTGTTGGAAGCGACGCGTCATCCCAAGGTGATTGGCATTGGGGAAACCGGGCTCGATTATTACTACGATCATTCGGATCGTGAGGTGCAGCAGGCCTTGTTCCGCACCCATATTCGTGTGTCGCGTGAGACGGGCCTGCCTTTGGTCATTCATACCCGCGATGCCGAGAATGATACGACGCGGATTATCGAGGAAGAGATGGGAGAGGGGGCCTTTCCGGCGCTGATCCATTGCTTCACCGCATCGGCCGGTTTTGGGGCGCGGATGGTGGAATTGGGTCTGACGATTTCGTTGTCGGGCATCGTCACGTTCAAAAGCGCGCGTGATTTGCAGGGCTTTGCATCAGAAATTCCGGCAGACCGTCTGTTGGTCGAAACGGATTCACCGTTCCTTGCGCCGGTTCCTCATCGAGGCAAGACTTGTGAGCCGGCCTATACCGCCGATACCGCCAAATTCGTCGCCAATCTGCGCGGGGTCAGTGTCGAAGAACTGGCCGAGCAGACTTCGGCGAATTTCCGCAAGCTGTTCGGGAAAGCGGCATGAAGGCGATCATCCTGGGCAGCGGAACCTCGACCGGTGTTCCGCGCATCGGCGGTGAATTTGGTCTGGACTGGGGCGATTGTGATCCGGAAGAACCGCGCAATCGACGTACGCGGGCCTCGATCATTATTGAAAATGATGCTGGAACGCGGCTGTTGGTCGATACGTCCACCGATTTGCGACAACAGTTTATTTCGAATAATATCCATAAGATAGACGCGGTATTTTGGACGCATGATCATGCCGATCATGCCCATGGTATCGATGATTTGCGCCCTTTGCGCTATGGCCGCAGCGGGCCGATCCCCGGCTATGGCGTGGATGAAACGGTGCGCCGTTTGCGTCAGCGGTTCGGCTATGTGTTCGCCGGCCAGTTTGGCTATCATACAATCGTGCAACTTGAGACACTTTCTCAACTTCGCATGTGTGCCGGTATTGGTATCGGTTGGACGGTCATGCCGCACGGTCCAGCAAAGAGCACCGGCTTTCGTTTTGATTGTGATGGTCAGACAATTAGTTACGCCACAGACTTCAGCGAGATTACCGATGAGATGGTTTCGCTGTTCTATGGCTCAGATGTTTTGATCACCGATTGTTTGCGCCGAGAAGCGCATCCAACGCATGCCAATCTGGCCATGTCAATAGAATTGGCTGCAAGGACCAAGGCAAAGAAGGTCGTCTTGATCCATCTCGACAAAAGTATGGATTACGCGACGTTAAGTCGGGAAATTCCGTCGAATGTTGACGTTGGCTTTGACGGAATGGTGATTTCAGCATGAGCGGCACCGCGATCAGCATGGACCAGATTGTCGCGCTGATCGCGGTGGCTTTGATGTTGCTGTTGGCGTGGCGCAATATTTCCAGTTTTCAATTGGGTGCGGGACGCAAGCTGGGCATGGCGATGATTTGGATCGCTGTCTTTGGACTTCTGGCTGTTATCGCTGGTCAATTTGGCATGTGAGAAATCACATGAGGTTGCTATCTCGTTTTACATAATCGAGATTATCCGCTAAACTTTGAACGCCGTTTCTCGACAATATTTGCCTCACCAACCCAACGGCACTAGCCCCCGTTTCTCAGACGGATTATGGCGCCCGCATGTCCATAAACCAAGATATCCTGCAGTTGAGCAAGCGCATCGCCGTCAGTCATGACTGGGCGGCGGCCAAGGCGTTCAAAGCCTATGTCATGCATGGTGATGAGCGCGCCATCATTTCGCGCGCAGCGGTTGAGATCCTCGCCCTGCTACCTTCTTCGAGTGGCATCGGGAGTGCGTTGTTGAGCGCATCTTTGGCGGTCAGCCTTGGACGCAAGATGTCGGCGCCGATCCATGTGGTTACAGGCTCGCTGAACATCGAAAATCAGCCCGTGTTGAACAACCACTCATGGTTGATGGTTGGCCCATATATCGTTGATATCGGCCTGTTCCGTTTGGCCTATTCCTCAAACGCGCCCGCAGCGCTGGTCAAACATATTGATCTGGTGTTCGGTCCGAACAAGGCGCTCTATGCCGATCACATGTCGATGAGCAAGCGCGTAGGCCTTCGTTACCGGGCCGAAACCGTGTTGAACGAAGATGAGATCAACGCACTGATGGGCGAAGCCTTCCGTCTCATTAAAGCGGCCAGAGCGGCTTCGGATAAGCCTTCAGCCGATTGATAATTGGGTTTTGACAGGCGGAAACAATGAGCAGCAATAAATTGATTAAAATAGATAATGCGGCATTGTCACGCGATGATGTCTCTGCGCTTGCCCGCGGCAATCCCGATGGTGTCCACCTGATCGAATGTGATTTGGATGAAGCCGAACTGGCCGATCTCGATCTGGCCGGTTGGCGGTTTGAACGTTGCACCATGCGCCGGGTTGACCTGACCAAGGCGCGGTTGGAGCGCAGCCACTGGCAATCCTGCCGCGCGCCTTTCGCCAGCCTCTTTTCCGCCGACCTCACGGATACGGTGTTTCAATCGTGCGATCTTAACAATGCCAATCTTCGCCATGCCGCCATGACCGGTATGCGCTTTGTCGGCGGCAAACTGATGGGCGCGGATCTGGGCGACGCGCGCATCATGGACACGCATTTTGAGGAAAGCCTGCTTGCCGGCGCCAAACTATCCGGCCTTAGCTTTCGAAAGCAACATCTTCGCCGTGTTGACTTTTCTCAGGCCGACTTACGCAAGGCAGATTTCCGCGAAGTGAATTTTGAGGAATGCAGCCTGCGCGATGCGAACCTAGGTGGCGCTCGTTTTGACAAGGCGGATTTGCGCGGGGCGGATCTGGGCGGTTTGCGGCTGGACGATGCCTCGCTTTATCGCGGAGCGACCATTTCCCGTGCCCAGGCCGCCCAACTTCTGGCCGAACTGGGTCTCAAGCTAGGCTAACTCCTTGCCATCGGCTTATCGCCTTGACGCGCATGCGGCGCAAATTGGGCATGCGCTGCGGGCCGATCCTGCCGGAGACGTCTGGGCGGGCGGTCTCGTTTCGCCGGGCGGCTATGCGCCCGTTGTCATCCGCGACAAAGAGCGAGGGCGGATCATCATCCCTCGGCTCTGGGGCGTCCCCCCTCCTCCGCGCGGCGAACATATTGTCACCCACGTCCGCAATCTGGACAGCCCGTTCTGGATCGGCACCCTTCGCCACACGCAATTCCGCTGCCTTGTCCCAATGACCTCCTTTCATGCCAAGGGCGGCTGGATGGAGGATCGCACCCGCCCCGTCCTTGCCGCGGCCGGGATATGGCGCGACAGCGAAATCCCCAGCTTTGCCATCATGACCCGCGACGCGATGCCTGTGATATTGCGGCCCGATGATTTTGGAACATGGCTTCATGCGGACATAAAAATGGCGCGCCGTCTGATCGAAGGGGCGCCATAATCCGGACCAGTAAAGTCAGATGCGAACGCCGCTGATCGCCGCGCCCCAAGTCGTGCGCCAGCGCTTCTTGACGCCGGTCAGACCCGCCAGAGCCACAACGGCCAGTGCCGCAAAGATCAGGAAGCCTGCGCTCATCGAACCGGTCCACTGCTTGGCAAGGCCGAGCGAGGAAGCGAGATAGAAGCCGCCCACCCCGCCGCCAAAGCCGACAAGGCCGGTCATCACGCCGATTTCATGACGAAAACGCTGCGGAACCAGCTGGAACACTGCGCCATTGCCGACGCCCAGCGTCGCCATGGTCAGGAAGAACAGCGGGAACATGACCGCAAAGCTGATCGGAGCCTGCGATATGACCACCAGCAGAACGGCGGCCAGAGCATAGACCCCAGAGAGCGTCTTGATACCGCCGATACGGTCCGCCAACGCGCCGCCCAAGGGTCGGACCAGCGAACCGGCAAACACGCAAGCCGCCGTGGCATAACCCGCCTGAACCGGGGTAAAGGCCAGTTCGGCAGTGTACCAGCTGGGCAGCGAGCCCGACAGGCCGACAAACCCGCCAAAGGTCACGCCATAGAACAGGATAAACCACCAGGCGTCACCATCGCCCAGCATCTTGAAATAGCCCTTTACATACTCGCCGGTGGACTTGGCGGGGGGCTGATGCGGGCTGTCCTTGACCAACGCGAGATAGGCCACAAACACAACCGCGACCGGAATTACAGCCAGACCAAGGACGTTTTCCCAACCATAAACCTTGGCCAGCAGCGGGGCGAAGATCGCGGCCAGAACGGTGCCCGAATTGCCCATACCGGCAATGCCCATCGCCTTGCCCTGATGCTGGGGCGGATACCAGCGGCTTGCCAGCGGCAAGGCCACCGCAAAACTGGCCCCGGCAAAGCCAAGGATGATACCAACCGCAATCAGGCCGTTCATCGAGTTGACGCCAAAATACCAGGCGCCGAGAAGACCGGCGATCACGATAATCTGGCCGATGGTGCCGGTCACCTTTTGACCGATGCGATCCACCAGAAAGCCGTTGACCAGACGCAGAACCGCCCCCGCCAGTGTGGGAACCGCCACCACAAAACCTTTTTGCGCAGGCGTTAGGGCCAAGGCCTTGGAAAAGATCGGCGCCAACGGGCCGAGCAGGTTCCAGACCATAAAGGCGATGTCGAAATACAAAAAGGCCATAATCAGCGTAGGCCGATGGCCGGATTGCCAGAAGGTTTTATCAGTCATCGGAAAGTCTCCGCTGCGAATTGGTTTAAAGGCTTGACGTGCGCCGCTTCCGGCCTGCCAATCGCGTGTGTACGTGAGAGGGACGGCCGAATATGCGCGATGAAGGCAGGTTGTGGGTAAGCGCGGGCGTGGTTAGCGAACGCGGGCCGCGCACCGAAAATCAGGATTTTGCCGGTGTTTACCTTGGCACGGAAATTGAACGTGCCGGGCGCGGCATGGTTGCTGCGTTGGCCGATGGGGTCAGCGGCGGCAAGGGTGGACGCATTGCCGCCGAACTGGCGGTGGCCAGTCTGCTGGACGGCTATTTCGCGCAAAGCGACACGATTGGCGTCGCGGCCGCGGTGAACCGGGTGATGGCGCCCTACAACCGCTGGCTGTCGGCCATGGGGCGCAGCGAAACCATGGCGCATTGTGCGACAACGTTCACCACTTTGGTTCTTCGTGGACGACGCGCCCATGTTTGCCATGTTGGCGACAGTCGCGCGTGGTTGTTGCGCGACGGACATCTCAGCCAAATCACCAAGGACCACACGCACAGCCATCCTGACCGGCGCCATATCCTGCTGCGCGCACTGGGTCTGGAGGAGGACTTGCGGCTTGACCATCACGAGATCCCGCTGGCCGAACATGACCGTCTTCTGCTGACCAGTGATGGTGTTCATGGCGTTCTTTCGAACCGAAAAATCGAGAAAATTCTGAGCCAAAGGCAATCCGCGGAAGCTGATGCACAGGCCTTGGTCGCCGCCGCGCTGGATGCGGGTGGACAGGACAATGCCACCGCGCTGGTGCTGGATGTGGTCAGCCTGCCCGCGGTCGGCCATGATGCCATTGCCGGTGATCTGGCGCGTCTTGCGATCCTTCCCCCGCCCGAAGTGGGAGAAAGCATCGACGGATTCCGCCTTGAAGATTTGCTGTCCGATGGGCGATATACCCGTTTGTTTCGCGCCGTTGACACGACCGACAGTGCCGATGTGGTTGTCAAATTCCCCAAACCCACCTTGCTGTCCGAAAGTGGTGCGCGTTCCGCCTTTACCCGCGAATTGCTGATCGGCAGCCGTGTGAACAGCCCCTTTGTCGGCGGTTCCATTCCCATCGCGCTGGAACGCCAGACGCGGCTCTATGGTGTGCAACCGTTCTACGACGGGCAAACGTTGGAACAGCGGATGAAGTCGCCCATTGCTTTGGCCGAGGCCTTGAACATCGCAGTGAACCTGACGCGCGCAGTGGCGGCCCTGCACCGTCAGGGCATTATTCATCGCGATATCAAACCGGAGAACGTCATCCTGCCCCGTGATGGCGGATTGAAGCTGGTCGATCTGGGCGTCGCGCGCCTGCCCCGCATCGAGGATTTTACCGGAGACGAAATTCCCGGCACACCCTCTTATCTGGCCCCGGAAATGTTTACTGGTGAAGCCGGTAGCGAGCAGAGCGATCAATTCGCGTTGGGCATTACACTGTGGCGCCTGTTCGCCCGCATCTGGCCCTATGGTGAGGCCGAAGCCTTCAGCCGCCCGCGTTTTCGTGAGGCCGCTGCGCCCAGTCGCACGCGGCCCGAATTGCCCGGTTGGCTCGACGCCGTTCTGCTGCGCGCCGTTGCCATTCAGCCGCAGGACCGGTTCGGTGACGTGGTCGAATTGCTGCGCGCGCTGGAAGGCGGGGCGGCGGTTGAACGCACGCCGCTGCGCGCACCGGCCCTGATCGAGCGGCACCCGATTGCCTTTTGGAAAGGCGTCAGCGCGATTTTGTTCATCGCTCTGATTGCAACATTGATCTGGAAATAGGGCACGATTCGACATGAGGCGGCACCTTGCTGAAAAGGAGCGGCACCTTTGCCGGCTATGTTTGCTAAAAATGGGTTTTTGCAAATGCTGACCGCGCCCTTGCGGCAGCTGCGAAATAAAAATGCCGGATTCGCCCCGCTGATGCAAGAGCAAATTGGAATTCACGTAATCCCCCTTGCCTTGCGTCCCATCCATCGCCATCGAGAATGTCATGCGAATAGCCATCATCGATGAAAGCGCCGTCCGGGCCAGCGTCATGCAGGAAGGCCTGACGCAATTGGGCGAATGCGAGATCTTCGTGATCACCGAGCGGCACGGGTTGATGCGCCGCGTGTCCGAGATTGATCCTGATATCGTCCTGATGGATTTGGGAAATCCCAGCCGCGACGTGCTGGAGGAATATTTCGCCGTCAGCCGCGCTCTGGCCCGTCCGATCGCGATGTTTGTCGATGATTCCGACGAAGAGTCCATCGGCGCCAGCATCGATGCCGGGGTGTCGGCCTATGTCGTGGACGGCTTTGCGCCGCACCGTATTCGCTCCATCCTCGACCTTGCCATTCGGCGCTTCCACGCCTTCTCGCGCCTGCAAACAGAGTTGAGCGCGGCGCAAAGCAAGCTGGCCGAACGCGAATCCGTCGATAAGGCCAAGCGCATCCTGATGCAGACAAGGCGATTGAGCGAGCCGGACGCCTATGCCGAATTGCGCAAGACCGCGATGAACCAGGGCAAGCGTATCGCCGAAATCGCAGACGCGGTCGTAACCGCGCATAAGTTGATGGGAGGGGCAGCATGACAACCAAATTCTCGATCGGTTTCCTGCCGTTGGTTGATGCTGCTTTGCCCATTCTGGCGCATGTCCATGGGTTTGCGGCCGATGAAGGGCTCGAACTTGAACTGGTCAAGGATGTCAGCTGGGCCACGGTTCTGGACCGCCTGCTCTATGGTCATACCGATGCGGCGCATATGGTGGCGCCTTTGGCCATTGCCACGACATTGGGGCGCGGGCGCCCTGCCCAGCCTTTGGCTGCGCCATTCGTGCTGGGGCTGAATGGCAACGCCATCACACTCAAATCCGATCTGGCCGAAAGGGTCGCGCCGCACGGCGCATTGGGCGATCCGGCCGAAGTTGGCGCGGCGCTGCGCAAGATTGCGTTGGAGCGCAAGGCGGCAGGCGATCCGCTGTGTTTTGGCGTCGTGCATCGTTATTCCAGCCACAATTACATGCTTCGTTACTGGCTGGCCGGATGCGGCATTCAACCGGACGAGGATGTCACGATCACCACCGTCCCTCCGCCATTTTGCGCCGATGCGCTGGAGGCGGGCGAGGTTGACGGCATTTGCGTGGGTGAACCGTGGAACAGCGTGGCGGTCGAACGCGGCGCGGGGACCATCGTTCTGGCCACGGCGCAAGTGTGGCGTCGCGGGGTGGAAAAGGTCCTGGCCATGCGCGAGTCGGTGGCCGATTCGCGCCGGGATGAGGTCGAGGCGTTGATTCGCGCCCTTCATCGTGCGGCGCGGCAATTTGTTGATCCCGAAGCGCTTTTAACCAATGCGGCCATTTTGGCCCGGCCGGAATATCTCGATTCCGATATCAGCCTGATCCAGCGCGCGCTGGGCGATCGGTTGCTGCTGCACAAGGGCGGATCACTGATCCACTATCCCGATTTCATGTTCCAATACCGAGAGGCGGCGAATTTTCCGTGGGTTAGCCAGGCCCAATGGCTGTATTCGCAAATGTTGCGGTGGGATCACGCGCCTTATAGCGCCGAAGATGAAGCCAAAGTTCAGCGCGTTTTTCGTCCGGATATTTACAGAAGTGCTTTAACCGGAACGGATGCCCCCCTTCCCGGCGCTTCGTCGAAAGTAGAAGGAAGTTTGCACAAACCCATGGTGGTCGGCACACAGCAAGGCCTTATTACATTGGAAAAGAATGCCTTTTTCGACGGTCGGATATTCGATCCTGCCGATCTGGAAGCCTATTTGGCGCAGGATTTGTACGCCAAATAGCGTAAGCAATGGATTGCTCCGGAATAACGGCTTGCTGAATTTTTAAATCTCACGGACAAGTTGGGAGCGTTTCGAGAGGCTGGTTCCAAGGACGGGGTCAGTTGTTGAGGCGAAACGCCAGCAAAGTTTAGTGGCAACGGTGCCGCCCGATCTGTTTCCAGTGTGGAGATGGATCGTGGCGGCTTTTTGCGTTTTGGCCTGAATACTACGCGAAAGACGCAATAAGCCGCGTTTTTCGTGACGGAAAACTGCGTCCAATCGCCCTTCTCCACCGATACTTGGCTGGCACTCGGTAATTCATGTTCCAACATAGAGGGGTTTTGGGGCAATGGCTAACACGGATGATCGCACCAATCTGAGCCGCCGCCGCCTGTTGAAGTCAGGTGCCGGCCTTGCCGCCGCTGCTGCTGGCGAAACACTTTTCTCGGCCAAGGCTTTGGCCGCCGGCGGACCACCCGAAGTCAAGGGCGCCAAGCTGGGCTTTATCGCTCTGACCGACGCCGCGCCGCTGATCGTGGCCAAGGAACTGGGTCTGTTTGCTAAATATGGCATGCCCGACGTGACGCTGGCCAAGCAGGCAAGCTGGGGCGCGACGCGTGACAATCTGGTGCTGGGCGGCGGGGGCGGCGGCATTGATGGCGCCCATTTGCTGACGCCCATGGCCTATTTCCTGACGCTGGGGGTTCAGGCAAAGGCGACGCCGATCAGCATTCTGGCCCGCCTCAACGTCAATGGTCAGGGTATTAGCGTCGACAAGGCCTATATGGCCGCCAAGGCTGACATCAACGCCGCCAAGATGAAGGGCGTCATCGCCCAGAAAAAGGCCAGCGGCAAGAAGATCACCATGGCCATGACCTTTCCCGGCGGCACCCACGATCTGTGGATCCGCTATTGGCTGGCTGCCGGCGGCATCGATCCGGACAAGGATATCGACCTGATCACCGTTCCGCCGCCGCAGATGGTGGCCAACATGAAGGCCGACACAATGGACGCCTTCTGTGTGGGCGAACCGTGGAATGCACAGCTCGTTGATCAGAAGCTGGGCTATACCGCCGTTTCGACCGGCCAGATGTGGATGAACCACCCGGAAAAGAGCTTCTCGATGCGTTCGGATTGGGTTGCGGCGCATCCCAACGCCGCCATCGCCATCACCGCCGCCATCATCGAGGCGCAGAAGTGGGCCGACAATCCCGCCAACATCAGCCGCCTGGCCATGATGATCTCGGGCCGCGACTATCTGAAGGTTCCCGTCGGCGATATCGCCAGCCGCCTTCAGGGCAATTTCGATTTCGGCGACGGTCGTCAGCAGGGCAACGCGCCCTACAAGATGAAGTTCTTTGCCGGTCACGCCTCCTTCCCCTTCAAGAGCCACGACATGTGGTTCCTGACCGAGGAACAGCGCTGGGGCAAGCTGCCGATGAACCTGAACAAGGGCGCCGCCATTGCCAAGGTCAACCGCGCCGACATCTGGCGCGCGGCCGCCGCCAAGGTGGGCGGGGTTCCGGTTCCGCCTTCTGACAGCCGCGGCGTTGAAAAGTTCTTCGACGGCAAAACCTTCGACCCCGGTCATCCCGAGGCTTATCTCAAGAGCCTCGCCATCAAGCGCGTGTAAGGGAGAATATCCATGGCCAGCAAAGCAGAAACCGCCGCCATGGATGCCCCCTCGCCTGTCAAGTCGACGGGCGAGGCGGTCATCCTGACCTATCCCAAAACCGCTATTGCCCGCAGGTTCTTTCCGCCCATGTCAAAGCCCACGAACCCGGTTCTGGTAAAACTCCAGAAATTCGTTTCGGCGGTGCTGCCGACGGCCTTCATGCTCGCTTTCCTGCTGGGCTTTTGGTCGCTGGCCTGTGGTCCGGAATCGGCCCTGCCCAGCCCGTCAAAAGTTTGGGAAGAATCGCATGAAGTCATCATGCATCCGTTCAAGGGCGTCGAATTCAACGGCATCATCCCCGACATTCAGGATGGCGGCGATGTCGGTATTGGCGCGCATATCATGAAGTCGCTGGCCCGCGTGCTGAAAGGCTATACGCTGGCTGCGGTTGTGGGCATTGCTTTGGGCATGTTGGTGGGCACCAACAAATATGCCTTCCGCGCTCTGGACCCGCTGTTTCAGGTGCTGCGTACGGTGCCGCCTCTGGCATGGCTGCCAATCAGCCTTGCGATTTTCCAGCAGGCACAGCCCAGCGCGATCTTCCTGATCTTCATCACCGCCATCTGGCCGATCATTATGAACACGGCCGTTGGCGTCCAGAATATTCCCCAGCAGTATCGCAACGTGGCCAAGGTTCTGGCGCTCAACCCGATGGAATATTTCGTTCGCATCGTGTTGCCCGCCTGTGTGCCGCACATGTTCACGGGTCTTCGCATCGGCGTCGGCATGAGCTGGCTGGCCATCGTAGCCGCCGAAATGGTTCAGGGCGGCACCGGCATCGGCTTCTTCATCTGGGACAGCTACAATTCCTCGCTCCTGTCGGACACGATTGTTGCTCTGGTCTGGATCGGCATGGTTGGCTTTGCGCTTGACCGTATCGTTGGTGGCATCGGCCGCCTGATCGCCCGCAACGGATAAGGATCAATTCGATGAAACAACGTTCCTATCTCGCGCTTGAAGGCGTGACTGTCGAATTCCCCACCAAGAATGGTCTCTTTTGCGCTCTCGACCGCATCGACCTGAACATTGAAAAGGGTCAGTTTGTTGCCCTGATCGGCCATTCGGGTTGCGGCAAATCCACTTTGCTCAATGCCGTTGCGGGCCTCAACAAACCCACTCGCGGTGTGATCTTCCTTGATGGCGATGTCATCGATCGCCCCGGCCCGGATCGCGCCGTGGTGTTTCAGGACCACTCGCTGCTGCCCTGGCTGACGGTTGAGGAAAACGTGGCTCTGGCCGTGTCCAAAACCGCCAATGGCAAGACCAAAGCCGAGCAGAAGGATTGGGTCCTGCACAACCTCGATCTGGTCCAGATGGGTCATGCGGCCAAAAAGCGCCCCAGCGAAATCAGCGGCGGCATGAAGCAGCGCGTCGGCATTGCCCGCGCCATCGCCATGCAGCCCCGCGTTCTGTTGATGGACGAACCATTTGGCGCTCTGGATGCCCTTACTCGCGCCGCTTTGCAGGATGTGGTGATGGAGCTTCAGGCCCGGCTGAACAACACGGTTCTGATGATCACGCATGATGTGGACGAGGCCGTGCTGCTGTCCGACCGCGTGGTGATGATGACCAATGGTCCGGCGGCCCGCATCGGTCAGGATCTCTCGGTTGACCTGCCCCGCCCGCGCGACCGCCTGTCGGTCATCGACCTGCCCAATTACGCCCACGCCCGCAGCGAAATCATCCACTTCCTGCACGAGCGTTACCGCAACCCTGCGCAAGCCGCCTGATACAACAACAGCAAGAAGAATGATAACCCGCCAAGGCGGGATCGGGAGAGGATTGCCTGTTTAAAGGCAGCTTTTCATTGAGGGGACGAGCCATGATCCGTTATTTGCTGACCGCTGCACCGGTCGCGTTGATTGCCACCCATGCCTATGCCGCCGCGCCCGCGCCGAAATTTGGCGATCCGGTTCCGTTTGCCGAAGGCATGACGTTTGATCCGATCGTTGACGCGCGCCTACGCTGGGAAGACGTGGACGCCACCTCCAAGAAGGCCGATGCCGTAACGCTGCGTGTTCGCGGTGGCGCCGAAATCAAGCACAAGGCGTCTGGCCTGTCGGTTCTGGTCGAAGGCACCGGTACGGTTGCTCTGGACAATGACTTTAACGCCTTTCCTTTCGCCAACCCGGCCAGCAATCAGTATCGCACCGCCTATGCCGTGATCCCGGATGGTCAGAATGCCGCGTTCAACCGCGTCCAGATCGCGTATCAGAACAAGGTGTTCGGCCTGACCATCGGTCGTCAACGGATCAATCTGGACGATCAGCGTTTCATTGGCTCGGTCGCATGGCGCCAGAATGAGCAGACCTTTGACGCCATTCGCGCCACGATCAATTCCGGCCCGATCTCGCTGGACGGTACCTATGCCAAAAGCCAACGGACCATCTTTGGCAATGATGCCGGTGTGCGTCACGCCTATGACGGCAAGTTTGTGTTTTTGAACGGCGGGCTCAAGAACAAATATGGCTCGATCAAGGGCTTTGCCTATATTCTGGACTATGACAAAACGGCCTTCTCGAACGCTGTTGCGCGCAGCACGCTGGACAGTTCGGAAACCTATGGCGTTCGTGCCAGCACCGCGCCGGTCAAGCTGGACAAGAAGATCAACTTTGTCCTGACCGCCAGCTATGCCAACCAGCAGAATTACGGCAACAACGCCAAGCGCTATAATACCGACTATTACTTTGCCGAAGGTGCGCTCAACGTGATGAACACCACCTTCACTGGTGGTTATGAAGAACTGGGCGCGGATCGCGGTGCAACGGGCGGCACATGGTCGTTCCAGACCCCGATGGCTACGCTGCACAAGTTCAACGGCACGGCGGATCTTTTCCTGACCACGCCTGCCAATGGTCTGTCGGACCTTTATGTCGGCGTTGGCGGCAAGTTCCCCAAGGTCAAGGCCCTGCCCGGTCTGAACTATGGCGTCACCTATCATTGGTTCAACAGCGCGGTGAACAACATGAAGTATGGCAATGAGTTCGACGCTCAAGTCGGCTTCAAGATCCGCAAGGTGACCTGGCTGGTCAAATATGCCGATTACAACGCCCGCGGCTTTGGTCTGGATACCAAGAAGTTCTGGCTTCAGGCCGAATATTCGTTCTAAATCATAAATTTGCACTATATCGCTTCGCGGGCGCACAAAATCTCTTGCAGATGCGCAGCGAAGCGATATGATCGGTGTGTAAATGCATTAGATTCTTTGCCCAGCGTCGGGCAAAATTTTCAGAATCCACCGCATATCATCCAAACAATCGTGGCAACGAAGCCGCTTCGAAAAGGTCAAACTGACCTGTTTCGTTGCGGCTTTTTTTCGTTTGCCTCGTCGATATCAGGAGTAGCCCGAGGTGAATGCCCCCAACCCTGTGAAAGCCCCGCAAGGCGCGGGCGACATGCGCGAAAGGCTCGTGGTGGTCGGCAACGGCATGGCCGGTTGCCGCGCGGTAGAAGAAATCCTTGCCCGCGACGCCAACCGCTTTGCCATAACCATTTTCGGTGCAGAGCCGCGGGTGAACTATAACCGCATCATGCTCTCGCCGGTTCTGGCCGGTGAAAAGGAATTTGATGACATCGTCATCAACACCGCTGAATGGTATGAAGAAAATGGTATCACGCTGGTGTCTGGCGACCCTGTCGTTGCGATCGACCGCAAAGCCAAGACCGTCACCAGCAAGTCGGGCCGCGTTGAGGCTTATGACCGCCTGCTGATCGCGACGGGTTCGGAACCTTTCATCATCCCCGTTCCGGGTAAGGATCTGTCCGGCGTCGTCTCGTTCCGGGATCTGGACGACGTGGACAAAATGTTGGCCGCCGCCTCGCTGGGGGGCAATGCGGTGGTCATCGGTGGCGGCCTGCTGGGGCTGGAGGCGGCTCATGGGTTGTCTCTGCGCGGTATGGCCGTCACCGTCCTCCACCTGATGCCCACCTTGATGGAGCGCCAACTCGACGAAGCGGCCGGTTGGCTGCTCAAGACCGAGTTGGAGCGCCGTGGTCAGGTCATCTTGACCGGCGCGGACACCGCCGAGATTCTGGGCAAGGATGGTAAGGTTACCGGCGTCAAGCTGAAGGATGGCCGCGAGATCCCCTGCTCCATCGTTGTGATGGCCGTTGGTATCCGTCCCTCGACCGCGCTGGCCAAATCGGCCGGTCTTGAAGTCGAACGCGGGATCATGGTCGACGACCACATGGTCACCAGCGATCCGGCCATCATGTCGGTAGGCGAATGCGTCCAGCATCGCGGCATCTGCTATGGTCTGGTGGCTCCCTTGTGGGAAATGTGCCGTTCGCTGGCCGATGCGGCAGTGGCGACGCCTAATGGTTACACGGGGTCGGTCACCTCGACCAAGCTGAAGGTGTCGGGCATTGACCTGTTCTCTGCCGGTGATTTTTCGGGCGGCGAAGGTTGCGAAGACATCGTCATGCGCGACGCGGCCCGCGGCGTGTACAAGCGCGTTATCGTCAAGGACAACAAGCTGGTCGGCGCCGTCCTCTATGGCGACACCGCCGATGGCAGCTGGTATTTCGACCTCTTGAAGCGTGAGGAAGACGTTTCCGATATCCGCGAAGCGCTGATCTTCGGTCAGGCCTTTGCTCAGGGTGGAGGCGCCCTCGCGGACCCTAATGCGGCCGTTGCTGCCCTTTCGGATGATGCCGAAATCTGCGGTTGCAACGGCGTTACAAAAGGCAAGGTGGTTGACACCATCAATGGCGGGGCCTGCTCGCTCGACGCGGTGCGCAGCCAGTGCAAGGCTTCGGCTTCCTGCGGTTCGTGCACCGGTCTGGTGGAAAGCCTGCTTAAGCTGACGCTGGGCGACGATGTTGCATCTGGCCCCAAAACGCTGTGCAAGTGCACCACGTTCAGCCATGATGACGTGCGCCGCCTGATCGTTGAAAAGAGCCTCAAGGCCATTCCGCAGGTGATGCAGGAATTGACCTGGAAAACGCCGGATGGCTGCGCATCGTGCCGCCCTGCCCTCAACTACTACCTGCTCTGCGCCTGGCCGGGCGAGTATGTCGACGATCAGAAGAGCCGTTTCGTCAACGAACGCATGCATGCCAACATCCAGAAGGACGGCACCTACTCGGTGGTCCCGCGTATGTGGGGCGGGGTTACGACGCCCGACGAACTGCGCGCCATTGCCGACGCCGCCGACAAGTATCAGGCCCGTCTGGTCAAGGTGACGGGCGGCCAGCGTATCGACCTGTTCGGCATCAAGAAGGAAGACCTGCCCGCGATTTGGGCCGATCTGAATTCCGCCGGGATGGTGTCGGGCCATGCCTATGGCAAGTCGCTGCGCACGGTCAAAACCTGCGTTGGTTCGGAATGGTGCCGCTTTGGCACGCAGGATTCGACCGGCCTTGGCATCAAGACCGAGCAGATGACCTGGGGCAGCTGGATGCCGCACAAGTTCAAGATCGCCGTATCGGGTTGCCCGCGCAATTGTGCCGAAGCGACGATCAAGGACTTTGGCGTGATCTGCGTGGACTCAGGCTATGAACTGCATGTCGGCGGCAATGGCGGCATTCACCTGCGCGGCACCGATCTGCTGTCCAAGGTGACGACCGAGCAGGAAGCGCTCGATGTCTGCGCTGCCTTCATCCAGCTTTACCGCGAACAGGCATGGTATCTGGAACGCACTGCGCCGTGGATCGAACGCGTCGGCCTCGATTACGTCAAGGCGCAATTGTTCGACGATCCCGAAGCGGTGGCCCAACTGGCCAAGCGTTTTCACTACTCGCAGCAGTTCATGCAGGACGACCCATGGGCCCGCCGCGCCGCCGGTGAAGACAGCGAACTCCATCAACATCTGGCCGAGTTTCGCCCCTTCCCCACCATGCAAATCAAGGAGGCCGCAGAATGATTGGCGCCAAAGTAACTGGTGACTGGATCGACATCGGGCCGACGACCCAGATCAGCCCCGGCAATGCACGCACTTTGCCGGTGCAGGGTGGCGAGGAAATCGCCATCTTTCACACCCTCGACAACCAGTTCTATGCATTGGTCAATAAATGTCCGCACAAGCACGGCCCGCTCTCACAGGGGATCGTGCATGGAACGGTGGTCACCTGCCCGCTGCACAGCTGGAACATCAGCCTGAAAACGGGCGAGGCACAGGGTGATGACAAGGGCTGTGTGCCCACTATCCCGCTCAAAATCGATGCAGGCCGCATCTATCTGAAGCGTGATGCCATTGTGAATGCGAAGGCACCGGAGGCAGCGCAATGAAACAGGCAGCGATCCAGACAACTTGCGCTTATTGCGGCGTGGGATGTGGGATCGCGGCCACGGTGCCCGCCGTCGATCCGACGGCAAGGATGGTGACCGCCGCGCCCCTGCAAGCAGGAGTGTCGGGGGAGCGCGCCGTCACCATCCGGGGCGACGGCCAGCACCCGGCCAACCATGGCCGCCTTTGTTCAAAGGGCACCCATCTGGGTGAAACGGTCAGCCTCGACGGGCGCCTCCTGTCGCCGATGATCGGCCAGAACGCGGTCGATTGGGGCGTGGCGCTGGACGAAGTGGCCGACCGGATGCGCGAGACCATCGAGGCCCATGGCCCCGACGCTGTCGCCTTTTATGTCTCGGGCCAATTGCTGACCGAAGATTACTACGTGGCGAATAAGCTGATGAAGGGCTTTATCGGCAGCGCCAACATCGACACCAATTCGCGCCTCTGCATGGCCAGCGCCGTTGCCGCCCACAATCGCGCCTTTGGCGAAGACATCGTGCCCGGCAGCTATAGCGACCTTGAACAAGCCGACCTCATCCTGCTGGTAGGCAGCAACACTGCATGGTGCCACCCGGTCATCTGGCAAAGGATGGAAGCCGCCCGCGCCGAACGCGGCACCAAGATCGTCGTGATCGACCCGCGCCGCACCGAAACCGCAGAACAAGCTGATCTGCATGTCGCCGTGGCGCCCGATGGCGATGTGGCCTTGTTCAACGCCCTGCTGGCCGCGATGCATTCGCGTGGTTTGACCGACGATGGCGCGCTTGAAGTGCCCGCCGGTTTCTGGCGCGACCTGCCCTGTGATCCGGGCGTTCCGGCCGATCAGTTTGCCAAACTGGTCGATCTGGTCGCGGCGCATCCTCGGATGGTGACGCTTTTCTCGATGGGCGCGAACCAATCGGCCAGCGGCACCGACAAGGGCAATGCGATCACCAACCTGCATCTGGCCATGGGCCGGATCAATACGCCCGGCGCCGCACCTTTCAGCATGACCGGCCAGCCCAATGCCATGGGCGGGCGCGAGGTTGGCGGTTTGGCCAACATGCTGGCCTGTCATTTGGGCTTTTCGGATGCTGAATTGCGCGATGTGGCGGGTTTCTGGAACACGGCGAATATCTGTGCGGGGCCGGGCAAAAAGGCCGTCGATATGTTCCGCGACATTCACGATGGCAAGATCAAGTTCCTTTGGGTCATGGCCACCAATCCTGCGGTTTCGATGCCCGACGCTGGTTTCGTCCGCGAGGCTCTGGCACGTTGCCCCACCGTGGTCGTCTCCGAGGCGATTGCCGACACCGACACCACGCGCTTTGCCCGTATCCGCCTGCCCGCCCATGCATGGGGTGAAAAGGACGGCACGGTCACCAATTCGGAACGCTGCATCAGCCGCCAGCGGACGCTTTTCCCTGCCCCCGGCGATGCGCGTGCCGATTGGTGGATCATGGGGCAAGTGGCCGAGCGCATGGGTTGGGGCGATGCCTTTACCTATGACCGCCCGGCCCAGATCTGGCGCGAATATGCCGCGATGACGACGCTGGCTGTTCGTTATGGGCGCAAGCTCGACCTGACCGCATGGGCCGAGATTTCGGACGCGCAATATGATGCGATGCAGCCGTTTCAATGGGGCGGGGACTATCCGCTGGCCGATGGTTACAGCACGCCCAATGGTCGCGCGCGTCTGATTTCGGTCCGCCCCGCCGCGTCGGCTAAACTCGATCCGGCAAGGCCGCTGCGTCTCAACACCGGGCGTTATCGCGACCAATGGCACACGATGACCCGCACCGGATATGCCGCCACACTGGCCCAGCATCGGCGCGAGGCTTTGCTGGAAATCCACCCGGATGATGCGGCGCGGTACGGCTTGGTCGATGGCGGTCTGGCGCGGGTTGAAACGGCCAATGGGGCATCGGTTTTCCGCGTAGGCGTTTCCGATGGCCAACGCCGCGGCGACATCTTTGTGCCGATGCACTGGACCGATGTCATGTCGGGCGGCGCGCGCGCCAATCTCCTGCCCGCGCAGATCACCGACCCCGTTTCGGGCCAGCCTGCGTTCAAGAACACCCCCGCGCGCGTCGAACCCGTCACGCCAGAATGGCGCGGTTTCCTGCTGCTGACCGAACCGGCCGCCCCGCAAGACCTGCTGTTCTGGAGCCGGTCACGGGTCAAGGGTGGCTGGCTCTACGAGCTGGCCGGGATGGGCGCGGTGGAGGTCGATGGCCTTCTGCCCACCGGGCAGCGGCTGGAAGTGGCCGACCATGTTCGCGGAATGCGCCGCATTGCGGTGCGCGGCAAGGATGGCGGTTTGGCCGGGGCCTTGTTCGTTACACGCAATGGCACCCTGCCCCCACGCGGCTGGATTGCCGAACAATTGGGCGTTGATGGCGCGGCCACCGAATGGCTGGCCGGGCGGCCCAGCACCCCCGCCCCGGATCGCGGCGCGATTGTTTGCGTCTGCCACGGTGTGGGCGAAAAGGATATTGAGGAAGCCATCTGTGCCAAGGCGTGCAGCGTGGCGGCCATCGGTGAAGCAACGCGAGCAGGAACGAATTGCGGCTCTTGCCGTCCCTCGCTCGCACGAATGTTGGCAAAGATGATGGAGGCGGCGGAATGAGTGACGATTTTCCCGCAGGTATGGTCTGGCTGGTTGGCGCCGGTCCCGGCGATCCGGAATTGCTGACGCGAAAGGCTGAACGGCTGATCCGCAGCGCCGATGTTGTGTTCTATGACGCCTTGGTGGGCGAAGGCGTGCTGGCATTGGCCAGCCCCCAAGCGCGCATGGTCAGCGTGGGCAAACGTTCAGGCCGTCACAGCAAGGCGCAGGGCGACATCAACGAATTGCTGTTGATCGCGGCCAAGGCGGGCCAGCGCGTCGTGCGCCTGAAAGGGGGTGACCCGTCCGTCTTTGGCCGCAGCGCCGAGGAAATGGAGCATCTGGCCAAGGGCGGCGTGGTTTCCAAAGTTTGCCCCGGCATTACCACCGCCAGCGCGGCAGCCGCCAGTGCGGGGGCATCGCTGACCCTGCGCGGTTCGGCGCGCGGGATCACCTATGTCACGGCCCATCTGCGTGCGGGCGAACCGCTCAAGCTGGATTGGGATAATCTGGCCAGCGATAACCAGACGCTTGGCGTTTATATGGGCCGCGCGGCGGCGGGCGAAATAGCACGCGGGTTGATGGCGGCGGGGCGCGATCCGGAAACGCCCGTCATGGTGGCGGTCAATGTGTCGCGCCCGGATGAACGTCTGATCCGAGGCAAGCTGTGGTCTCTGGCCTTTCTGGTCGCGGCGATCAGCGATGATGACCCAACGCTGTTCCTGATCGGGGAGGCCGTCCGCGCGCCGGATTTCGTGCCCACGGCTTTGGAACAATTTGCCGCCATCAAGGGCTAAAGCGGAAGGCGTAACTGGGCGATGAATTGTGGCCCATCGCGCATGAAATGCAAGGAACCATGATGCGCGGCCATGATGCGCGATACGATGGCAAGACCAAGCCCGGCATGATCACCGCCACGCGCCAGATCGCCGCGGGCAAAGGGGCGGCTTAATTCCTGTGCGCGGGCAGGGTCAAAGCCCGGGCCAGTGTCGCCAATCGAAATGACCAGATCCCCCCCATCGCGTTTGGCGCTGATGGTATAGGGCGGAGCCCCATGCCGCCTTGCGTTGGACAAAAGATTGGTGATGGCGCGCGACATAGCGATGGGGCGCAATGGGGCCACATCAACGGCAATATCCATCGTCACTTCGTCATGGGCCGGATCAAAACCGGCATCCATCGCGGCCCCGACCAAGAGCGCGGCCAAATCAACCTGTTCCAACGCTTCCTTCTCAAACCCTCTGGCAAGATCGAGGAATTGGGCCAGCATGGCTTCTATCCGATCCACCTGTTGCGCGGCGCGTGTCATCAGGTCGGAATCGGCGCCGCGCATCATATCTAGCAACAGGCGAAGGCGGGTCAAAGGTGTGCGCAAATCGTGGCTGACCGCGCCCAGCATCAAGGCGCGTTCCGCCTCATGCCCGGCGATCCTCTCGGTCAGGCGATTAAAGGCACGGGCGACGGCGGCGATTTCCTCCGGGCCATTTTCCGACATCGGGGCATGGGATAGGCGATCCGGGTCATAGGCGTCCACCGATGAAACCAGATTGCGCAAAGGCCGATCCACATGGCGTTGCAACGCAATCCCGCCCGCAATCGCGGCGATCAGCGCACTCCCCATCGCGATCAGCACGCTCATCAATGGCGCACGCAGTCGGCGCGGGGTCAGGCTGACCCACCAATCCTCTCCGCCCAGCCAGAGGCGGACCCATAGCCGGTCATCCGTGTCGGCGCGAAATTCGACGGGCTGATCATGGTTCAACCGATGAGCGATGGCGCGCAAAAAATCGCGCTCGATCAAAGTCGGGCGGCGGTGACCCTTTTTCGGCGGCGCGTTGCCGGGCAGGATGACCACCGCATCATCCTGGTTGAAATGGGCGACCAGTTGATGCCGCTCCTCCATCGTCATGCGGACCATAAATCGGCCGATGGTTTCGGTCATTTCGGCCGTCACATCGGCAATCCGTTCGGATTGCGGGCGCAGGACCAGCACCTGCAACATAACCCCGGCCATCACCTGACCCAGCAGGACGACAGCCACCATTGTGGCAATATTGCGATCCAGCAGGCGGCGCATCATGCCGACGCCTCGCCCGCGACCAGAACATAGCCGACGCCCCAAACCGTGCGGATATAGCGCGGGGCGGCCCCATCATCGCCAATGGCCCGGCGCAGGCGGCCCACCTGAACATCAATGGCGCGATCGGTCACTTCTGCGTCGCGGCCGATCGCGCGGTCGATCAATTGCGCACGGCTGAGCGGTCGTCCCGCCGAACGTGCCAGAGCAGCCAGCAGAGCGAATTCGCGACTGGAAAGCTCGATTGGCGTGCCGTCCCGTTCCACCGTCATGGCGGAAAAATTGATGGTGAATGGCCCAACCCGCGCCACATCATCGCGCAAAATCCCTCGTTCCGGGCCTACGCGCCGCAGGATCGCGGCCAATCGCGCCACCAGTTCGCGCGGCAGGAAGGGTTTGCCCAAATAGTCATCGGCCCCCATTTCCAGCCCCAGAACCCGGTCCACCGGATCGCCCCGCGCGGTCAACATGATGATGGGCGTCGGGTCTCCATCCGCGCGCAGGCGGCGGCAAATCGCCAGGCCATCCTCGCCCGGCAGCATCAGGTCCAGCACAATGACATCGGCCGGATCGCGCATCAGCGCCGCGTCCAGCGCCTTGCCGCTGTCAACCGCGCGGACGTGGAACCCATGCTCGCCCAGAAAACGCAGGAGCAATCCGCGCAATTCGGCATCATCATCAACGATGACAATGCGGGCGGATCTTTCGGTCATGTTCGGCCTTTCTGACTTTCTGGCCCTAGCTATCAGCGCCGCTATGCCGCGGCCAGAGGCAGGGGTGTGACAAAGCGTGACATTCGCGCCGCCCCGTCATGGTTTGCGACACAGCCACTCTGGCGCGACACAGGTTTGATGCAGGAGTTTGGCATTGCTCGTTTCAGGCCAACGCGGTCTTTGAATTGAGGAGCAAGGCGATGAAGAAGATCACGACCATTCTGATGCTGGGTATTACCGGATTGACGTTGGGACATCAGGCCGAAGCGCGCGGCTTTGCCCATTTTCGCCAAGGCGGGCGCGGGGGCACCGTCGCCGCCGGCCCGCGTGGTATCGCGGCCAGAGGCCATTCGACCACCATCAATGCCGATGGCTCCACCACACTAAACCGTGCAGGCGGCTTTGCAAGCGTCAACGGCGCACGCGGGGCAAGGCAGAGCAGCACGACAGTGGGTGCCGACGGTTCCTTCGCCCGTTCGGGCAGCGCGGCGGCAACCGGGGCGAACGGGTCCGTGCAATCCCAAGGCGGCTTTGCCCGCGGCGCCGACGGCACTTGGTCGGGCAGCCGCACGACCAGCGCGACCAATGCCAACACCGGCAATTCATACAATGGCAGCACCTCCATCGATCCCAATACCGGTAAGCCGGTGCATTCGGGAACCTGCACCAATGCCGCTGGACAGAGCATGTCCTGTCGTTGACCCTTTGCGGCCGGGGCGAATCCGCGTTCCGGCCCCTCGTTTTCGATGGAGTTGATAGAATGAAGGCAATTTATCCATGGCTGGCGCTTGGGATGGGCGCATTGGCCGTTCCGGCGATGGCGCAACAAGGCATGGACCGCGCCGATATGGCCCAGCGCCTGTTACAGGCCGATGCCGATGGCAACGGACAAGTGACGCGGGCGGAATTTCTCGCCCATCGCGGACAGCAATTTGCGCGATTTGACCGAAATGGCGACGGGTACATCTCGATGGATGACGTGCCGCGCCTGCTTTCCAGCCGGTTTGAGCCGCGCATGAAGGCCATGCAGCAGCAGTTTGACGCCAACAAAGATGGCAAGATCAGCCGTGATGAATTCATCAACGGCCCGACGATGGGTTTTGATATGGCCGACGGCAATCACGACAATATCGTCACCCGCGCCGAGGCTCAGGCGTTGAGCGAAAAGGCAAAGGCCGCGAGGGGTGGATAACGGGTATTTTGCGCCAAAAAGCGTATGCGTTTTCAACAAGCCCCGGATGATCGTTCAAGTCAAAGCTGAAGCGTGATGTTACCTTGCCCCTGTGCGGAAACGGGGGAGTGATGCGTGACCCAGAGCCATGGCAAGGTGACTTTGCAAAAACGATTGGGCGCGTTTCAACTATGGGGCATTGCGGTCGGGCTGGTCATTTCTGGCGAATATTTCGGCTGGAGCTATGGCTGGGCGCAGGCCGGGACGCTGGGATTTTTGGTCACGACGGTGGCGGTGGCGGCGATGTATATTGCCTTCATCTTCAGCTTTACCGAATTGACCACGGCGATCCCCCACGCGGGCGGGCCATTTGCCTATAGCCGCCGGGCATTTGGCCCGACTTTGGGCGCGGCGGCGGGCATGGCAACGTTGATTGAGTTCATTTTTGCCCCGCCTGCCATTGCTCTGGCCATCGGCGCCTATCTCAACGTGCAATTCCCCGCCCTGTCACCAAAGTTCGCCGCAACAGCAGCTTACGTTCTGTTCATGGCACTCAACATTATCGGCGTACACATTGCCGCGATGTTTGAATTGGTGATCACTTTGCTGGCGGTGGCGGAATTGCTCGTGTTCATGGGCGTGGTCGCGCCCGCCTTTGACTGGGGCCATTTTGCCGCGATGGGCTGGGCCGGACAAAGCCATTTTCACACCGGCGCCTTGACGGGCATTGTTGCCGCGACGCCCTTTGCCATCTGGTTTTTTCTGGCCATCGAAGGCGTCGCCATGGCGGCCGAGGAAGCGCGTGATCCCCATCGCGCCATCCCTATCGCCTATCTGACTGGGGTGGTCACACTGACCTTGCTGGCCTTTGGCGTGATGGTCTTTGCCGGTGGATCGGGGGATTGGACAAAACTGGCCAATCTCAACGATCCATTGCCGCAAGCGATGATCCGCGTGGTGGGAACATCGAGCGGTTGGCTGCATATGCTGGTGTGGCTTGGCTTGTTCGGGCTTATCGCCTCATTTCATGGCATTATCATGGGTTATTCACGTCAGATCTTTGCTCTGGCGCGTGAAGGTTATTTGCCCGCCGTGCTCGCCCGCCTTCACCCTCGATTTGCCACACCCCATTGGGCCATTCTGGCGGGCGGCGTCATCGGCATTGCCGCGATTTACAGCGACAACCTGATTTCCATAGCGGGTCAATCCTTGACGGCCAGTATCGTGATTATGGCCGCATTTGGCGCCTTGACCATGTATGTGTTGAGCATGGCGGCCCTGTTCCGCTTACGCAAAGAGGCGCCTGAAATGCCACGCCCTTTTCGTGCGCCGCTCTATCCATTCCTGCCTGCTTTCGCCTTGATCGCCGCCGCCTTCGCATTGGTGGCGCTGGTCTGGTTCAACCCGCAGATTTTTGGATTGTTCCTTGGCATCACAGTGGTGGCAATTGCTGGCTCGGCATGGTTGCGGCGCGGCAAGGATATGCGCTACCAAGCGAGGAAATAGAGCTTCTTTCAGACCGGACCATCATGACACGTTCCCGCAGCCAGCGTAATGTACCCACCATCGCCGATGTGGCCCGACACGCTGGCGTTTCGCCCATGACGGTTTCCCGCGTCATCAATGGCGAAGCCTCGGTTCGTGACCAGACACGTGATAGGGTCAACGCCTCGATTGCCGCGCTCAATTACGCACCTTCGCCCGCCGCGCGGCAATTGGCCGGGGGTGAAGATACGAAAATTGCCCTCGTATATTCAAACCCTTCCTCGGCATATCTCTCTGAATTTCTGATGGGCAGCCTTGACCGTGCCAGCAGCCTCAACGTCCAATTGATGGTTGAAAAATTTGGTGAGGTTATCAGCGTCCCAGACATGATTTCCCATTTACGGCGAGGACGGATCAGCGGGATCATCCTGCCTCCCCCTCTTTGCGAATTTGAAGCGATGCTTGCCGCCCTGGCCGACGAAGGCATTCCCGTTGTAGCCGTTGCTCCGGGCATGCCCAAGGATGGTGTCGCATCGGTTTGCATCGACGATTTCGCCGCCGCACGGGCCATGACGCAACATTTGATCGCCCTTGGTCACAAACGGATAGGCTTTATCAAAGGCAACCCGGATCAAAGCGCAAGCGAGCGCCGCTATCTGGGCTATCTCTCGGCATTGGAAGAAGCCGGATTACTGGCCGATCCCGCGCTGATTGCCCAAGGCCTCTTTACCTATCGTTCGGGTCTGGAGGCAGCCGAGAAAATCCTGTCGGCTTCTCCTCCGCCCAGCGCCCTTTTCGCCAGCAATGACGATATGGCCGCCGCCGCCGTGGCAATCGCCCATGCACGCCGGTTGGACGTGCCGGGCGATCTGTCGATCTGCGGTTTCGACGATACACCTTTGGCAACAACCATTTGGCCTGAATTGACCACCATCCACCAACCAATCAGCGATATGGCGCGATCGGCAGTGGATATGCTGGTCCGCATGGTCCGAAGCAAGGTGGCCCCGGCCCATGAATGGCAGGATTTCAAATTGATCCAGCGCCAATCGGATGGTGCGACATAATCCTGTTCTGATCTTCAACAGAGGGCGCCCAATCGCTGGAGATCAAACCACGAGGGCCGAATAGTTTATCCACCACTCCCTCACCCTGCACCGCCTCAGCCAGTTCCCCTGCCCTTGGGTCATCGACGGGTCCGTTATGGCCGCGCAAGTGTTTGATCCAGGCGGCGATGGCCGAGAGGATGGCGGGGCATGAACGCCCCTCTGCCTGATTGGCGGCAAGGGTGGCGAGCCAGCGCTGGGGGA
>NZ_JBWBQS010000019.1:0-84428 GCF_056279125.1 Novosphingobium sp. Sphag1I
GGGCCGCCGCGGCGCGTGCCGCAATGCCCGCCATATCGCCTGCCTGCATCGCCACCGCCGAGGAGGCAACATCGCCCGTCATCGGGTTCAATCGTTGGAAATTCATATCTATTTCCCTGCATCGTTAGGTTCTGATTGTTGGCAAGGACCTATCTTGAGGGCCTGCCCACATCCAAAATTCCGGCGCAGAATTGGCGAATTTTTAAACACCTGTCCATCGAAAAAGAATAATATTCCGTCAGGTGGAACGGTACGAGGCGCGTAGCAAGGCTATACCCTGATTTTGACTGGCTTTGAGCACTATTGCTCTATGGTAAAAGGTGTTTAGCGGGGGCGAGTTGATCTTGGCCGACGTGCAATTTGCCGGTAATCGTTATTATGTAAATTGGCCAAGCGCTCAGCCACGGCAATTCCATCCAACTTGGCCACAGCGTAAAATGGCTGCGTTGACAGCCCATCTGGCGCGACCTAGCCTTTACTCAAAGCAATTATCCAAAGGGTTGGCCATGTCATTTCGCGCTTTTGCGGCTGGTTTCTGTTTGCTCCTGCGCGCAATGCCGGCTCAGGCTGCAACGCCCGACGCCGTCGCCTTGACCGAGGTCGACAAAATATTTGCCGATTGGCGCTTGTCGGCCCACGTTCCGGGATTGGTCTATGGCATCGTGGCGGATGGCAAGCTGGTCCATCTCAAATCCATGGGCGTCCAGGATACCGCCACCAACGCACCGGTTACCCCCGACAGTCTGTTCCGCATCGCCTCTATGTCCAAGGCTTTCACGGCGCTGGCCATTCTCAAGCTGCGCGATGAAGGCAAATTGTCGCTCGATACGCCCGCCGAACGCTATATCCCGCAACTGAAGGCATGGCGCTATCCCACCAGCGACAGCCCCCGGATAACGGTCCGCAACCTTTTGACCCACACTGCCGGTTTTGTGGAAGACAACCCATGGGGCGACCGCCAACAGGTGATGAGCGAGGCTGAATTTGACAAATTGCTGACCGCGGGCGTGGCCTTTGCGCGGCCTCCGGGCATGGCGATGGAATATTCCAATCTGGGCTATGCGCTGCTGGGCCGCATCATCACCAATATTTCCGGCAAGGCCTATCAGGACTATATTCGCGGCCAGATTATGCAACCTCTGGGCATGAATTCAACCACCTATGACATCTTCACCTCGCCGCAGGGACGTCGCGCGCTGGGCTATCGGTGGCAGGACAATCAGTGGGTTAAAGAACCCGACATGAAGGATGGCGTCTTTGGTGCAATGGGCGGGGTGGAAACCAGCGCCAATGATTATGCCCAATGGGTGACGTTCCTTTTGTCGGCATGGCCGCCGCGCGATGGCGTCGAAAGCGGCCCGGTTCGCCGCGCGACGGTGCGTGAAATCGCCACGGGGAACAATTTCGCCACCGGCGCTATGCGCGCCGCATCGGTGGGCGGATCGGCCTGTCGTCAGGCGGTGGCCTATGCGATGGCGTGGCGGGCGATCGACGATTGCGATCTGGGCACGATCCTGACGCATACAGGCGGCTATCCCGGCTATGGTTCGGTGGTGGCCCTGTTGCCCAACAGCGGCATCGGCATCTTTGCCTTTGCAAGCCGCACCTATGGCGCGCCCAGCCTGCCCGCGAACCGTGCGTTGATGGCGCTGCAAAAGGCGGGCGTTGTTAAGAATGTCAGCGTAACGTTGAATGCCGATCTTGCCTCGGCCTATGAAGCGGCCAAGGCGGTTTGGCGCACGGGCGACATTAACGCGGCCCCCTTGGCCAACAATATGTTGCTGGACCGCGACGCGGAACGTTGGCGCAAACAGGTCGAAGGGCTGAAGGCTGAAGTTGGCGCCTGCGCCGCGACCGAGGCATTGCAACCCATTTCCGCCATGGAAGGCCGCTTTGCGTGGACTTGTGAACATGGCCGCGTGGCGGGCCGCGTGCAAAGATCGCCCAAGGCGACCGTCGAAATTCAGGCGTTGAATTTCTCCGCCGCCGAACCGTGATTATCGCGACCCTGCGCCTCTCGCAGGAGCAAGGCCCGTTTGCGATCCACGCCCCAGCGATAGCCCGACAGCGTGCCATCATGGCGGATCACACGGTGGCATGGTATGGCGATGGCGATGGGATTGGCCGCACATGCCCCCGCCACCGCCCGCGTTGCATTGGGCGAACCGATGTTTTGCGCCACCTGCGCATAGGTCATGGTCTGGCCGGCGGGAATTTCGCGCAAGGCCTGCCATACCCTTTGTTGAAAGGCGGTGCCGCGGACGTCGAGGGGTAGATCCAGCCCCAGTCCCGGCGCCTCAACAAAACCCACGACTTTGGCCACCAACGCCTCATAGCCCGCGTCCGCCCCGACCAGTTCGGCTTTGGGAAAGCGATCCTGCAAATCGCGGACCAACGTGTCGGGATCATCGCCCATCAGGATGGCGGCCACGCCCTTCCCGCTCGATGCGATCAATAGGGCGCCCAGCGAGCATTGCGCCACGGCGAAATGCAGCACTTCATTGGCGCCCCCGGTCTTGAACCGCCCTGGCGTCATGCCCAGAATGGCCGATGATTGTGCATAAAACCGCCCATGTGAATTAAAACCGGCCTCATAAAGGGCGCTGGTGACGGTGGTGGCATGGGGCAAGGCATCGCGCAAACGGCGGTCCCGATGCGCTTGTGCATAGGCTTTGGGCGACAGGCCGGTATGCGCCTTGAACAGACGATGGAAATGACCTGGGCTCAACTCCACCGCTTGGGCCAGCGCGTCGAGCGATAGCGGTGCCGGGGCCTGCTCGATCAAACGACAGGCCTGTTCGACCAAAGCGGCATTTTGTGCATCCTGCGACAACCCTTCCGGATTGCACCTTTTACAGGGGCGGCATCCGGTCGCGCGCGCACTTTCCAACGTGTCATGCAGCGTCACATTGACGGGGTTGGCTGCGCGCGACGGACAGGACGGACGGCAATAAATGCCCGTTGTCGCCACCGAATACCACAAATGCCCATCGGCGCTTTTGTCCCGCGCAAGGATTTGCAGCCAGCGTGGATCATCGACAGTATCGGGGGCCTGATCGGCTTTATGGCTTTCAACTTTCGTCATGACGCCATGTTATCAGCACGCCTTTGGTGCCGCTCTCTGTTTCTTGCGATCAAATCCGAAATGGGCGGCGACCCTTTGCGCGTGAGCCACCGCCCATTGAACGGACCCCGTAGGTTTACTTGGCCGCGTCCAGTTCGGCGCCCCACGGATCCTTTTGCGGCTCGGCCTTGCCATTGGCGGCAAAGTCCATGATCTGATCGCTTGGCCGGGCATATTGCGGCCATTGCGGCAACCCGCCGCCATTGGGCGTGCCGGTCTTGGCAAAGTTCAGGATATAGCGGCTGATGGTCGCGCCCATTTCATTGTCGCGCGGCGTGGTGGCTCCTTCATATTTGAGCTTCTGTGTGTTGAAAAAGAAAGGAATATCTGTGGCATGGCCCGCGCCCGGCTTGCCGATGGAATCCGCGACATAGGAAAAGCGATATTCCCACACCGGCACACCCTGATCGGCCAAAGCGCCCGCCAGTTGACGCGCGCCCGCGACCATATAGCCGGTCTTGCCGCCAATATCCGCACTGGTTGCCCCGATCATCACAGGAACATGGGCGAACTGGCCTGCGGCAATCGCCTTGGCCGGTTCAACGGCCACTTTGCCATCGGGGAACGGGCTGGAAAATGTGCGCGGCCCCGGCGTGAACAGTTTCATCATGTTGAGCCCATCGGTCACCGTTTCGGCCGACAGGGCGCGCAATTTGGCCAGAGCCTGCGGGTCATCCGCCACCACGCCCTTGGAGGCGGCAAATTCCGCGCCGGTCTTTTCCGCCGTTTGCAACGTGGCGGGCATCAGGCTGGTGCCATTGCCGCCCGACATCACCACCGCCCGCGCAAACAGCCCCTTGGCCATGGGCGAGGTCAGCATCGTGTTGACCGACATGCCCCCCGCGCTTTCGCCGATCAGCGTGACATTGGCCGGATCACCACCGAATTTGGCGACATTGCGCTTGACCCAATTGAGCGCGGCCACCTGATCCATGAAACCGTAATTGCCCAAAAGGCCCTTGTCCGCATCCGCCTTGGTCAGCGCAGGGTGGGCAAAGGTTCCGAAGCGCCCTACGCGATAGTTGAAGCTGACGAAAACCACGCCTTCACGGGCCAGATTGGCCCCCGAATAGGTCGGCGGCGAGGCCCCGCCATTCACGAAACCCCCGCCATAAATCCACACGATCACGGGGAGTTTTGCCCCAACCGCCGCCGGGCGCCAGACGTTGGCATAAAGGCAGTCTTCGGCCGGCGGCGTGCCAAGCGGTGCGGCATCGCTGGGAAAAGGCACCTGCATGCAATCATGCCCATAGGCGACGGCATCGCGCACGCCCTTCCACACCTGGGCCGGTTGCGGCGCGCGCCAACGCAGCGCACCCACCGGCGCGGCGGCAAAGGGGATGCCCTTCCAACTGGCCACGCCATCGGCAACCACTCCGCGCAGCGCGCCGGTTTCAATCGTGACGGTGGCGGGCGTATCGGCGGCCATGGCCGGGATGGACAAGACGGATGCGCTTAAAGCCAGCAATTTCAGAAATTTCATTTAGGCAGCCCCTTTCCGGATCATTCTTATTATCAAAAACTTTTAGCCATCGAACGGTGATTGACCATTTCAACAACAGCCATGACAGCGGTGACAGATACATGCTGAACTGCCGAAAAATTGTCAAAGATTTTGAAGGGGTCTCTGCCCCTACCCCCTTCCAACGGGGTTAAGCCGATGCCTCTTCCCACCGGGCCGGTAAGCTGATGCAGACAGACAACCCGCCCTGCACCCGGTTGCGCGCTGAAATAAGCCCTTCATGAAGGATCACCGCCCGCTGCGCGATAGCAAGGCCCAGGCCAAAGCCGCCCGTCTCTCCTTCGCCGCGATGGAAAGGTTCGAACAAGCGTTCGGCCCGGTCGGGTGCGATGCCGGGCCCTTCATCCTCGATCTTGACCACGATATGTTCGGCGTCTTCGCTCAGATTCACCACAATCGTGCTGCCTTTGGGTGAAAAGCGTAAAGCGTTGCGCAGGACGTTTTCAAAGGCGCGGCGCAACAATTCGGCATCACCCGCGACATCGGCATGGAACCCCTCCGGCATCGAAGCCCCGCTGGTAAAAGCAATGCGAACCTCCTTCGCCTCGCTTTCAAACCGAACGTCCGACAAAATATCCTCGATCAGCGCACGGACATGGACGAAATGCTCTGGTCTTCCTTGGGCATTTTCCAGCCGGGAAAGCGTCAGCAGACTGGTGGCCATGGCGTCAAGCCGCCGCGCCTCCAATTCGATGCGATCAAGCGCCAAGACCGCGCCGTCCGGCTTTTGCCGCGCCAACGCAATCGCCAATTGCAACCGGGCCAAAGGCGAGCGCAATTCATGCGACATGTCATCAATCAATTGCCCGCGCGACAGCACCAATTGCTCGACCTTTTCGGCCATGCCGTCAAAATCATGCGCCAGATCGGCAATCTCGTCGCGCCGCCGCCCCATCCGTGACGCAAGCCGCACCCCCATGTCACCCTTGGCGAACCGATCCAGACCCTCTCTTAACGCCCGGATCGGCAGGGATAAGTAAAGGCCCAAAATGGCAGCAAAAATAAGACCGGACAAAATCCCGCTGACATAGAAAACCCCAGGGGGAGTTATGCGTGTATCCACAAAATTGCGGGGCAAGCGGTAGAATATCCGCCACCGACGCCCATCCGGTGCCGTCGCCTCCGCCGCAGTGGCGCGTGCCTCGGCGGGCGCGGGGGTGCCTACCGGCCGAATCATCAATGTGGGCATCGGCCCTTGGGTCAGCGTGGCCGGGATAGCCTCTGGCCCGATCCGCGAGATGATCACACCCGCCATTTGTTCCAAACGCGGCGCGGCGTAACGTTCCAGATTGTTGGCCCAATAGGGGTGGTTGCGCTCAAGAACGATGAACAGCGCCCACAAACCAGCCAATTGTGCGAAAAACACCAGACAAAAGGCGGTGAAAATCTTCCAGAACAAACGCCCCTTCACGACGCCAGCTCCAACCGCCATCCGATCCCGCGCAAGGTCGCGATGCGCAGGCGTTCGTGACTGACCCGCTCCAGCTTTTGCCGCAGGTTCGAGATATGGACATCGACCGAACGGTCATAGGATTCGCGCCGCCGCCCCAATAGGCGCAATGATAATTCATCCTTGGTCGACACCCTCTCCCCCGACCGCAGCAGGATTTCCAGCAAGTTGAATTCCGTGGCCGTCAATTCCAACGGCACGCCATCCCATCCGGCCCATCGCCGCGCCGCATCCAGCGTCAGAACACCCAGCCGCAAATGATCCCCGCTGGCCGCACGGCGCGCAGGGCGCCGCAGGACCGCCCGCAAACGCGCCACCAGTTCGGGCGGGAAATAGGGCTTGGCCACATAATCGTCCGCGCCCAGCTCCAGCCCGATCACCCGCTCGGTATCATTGCTTTTGGCCGTTAACATGATGACGGGAACGTCGCTGGTCGCCCGGATATTGCGCAACAGGTCGATGCCATTGCCGCCGGGCAGCATCACGTCCAGAATGATCGCGTCATATTGCCCGGACAGCGCCACCTCGCGCCCCTCGGCAATGGTATGAACCGCGCGGCAGGCAAAGCCCTCTCCCTCCAGATACTCGGCCAGCATTTGGGTAAGGGCGGCGTCATCATCGACCAGCAGGATGTTGAAGGCGGGCGTTTCCATGACGCCTTGTGACGTTTTGTAAGGCGATTGTCCCGCCCGATTTACACAATCCTTACACTTCACTTGCGAAGTCCTGACCCCCAAGCCCGCGCCGCGCTGGCATAAGCCGATCCATCATGCGACGCATTCCATCTTCCTTAACGCTGCCCGCCCTGCTGATGTTGGGTGCCTGCGCCACGCCTTCGGTGTCCCGGCCCGATCTCACGCTGCCCGCGCAATTTTCGACGCCGCAAAAGGCAGAGGCGAGCGCTGATCGCCTTGACCGCTGGTGGCTGATCTTTGCCGACCCGCAATTGACCGCGATGGAGGAGGAGGCCCTCTCCCACGCCCCCGATGCGCGCTCGGCGCTCGCCGTGCTGGACGAGGCGCGCGCGACCCGGTCCAAGGCCCTGCTGACCTATGACGTGCAAGGCAATGCGTCGGGATCGATCACGCGGGGCCAGACACGGATCGACGGCAACAACGCGTTCCAGATGACGCCCACCGGCGCCACCACCACCACCGCAGGCAGTTTTTCTCCCTCATGGGAACTGGACCTGTTCGGGCGGCGTGATGCGGCCCGGCAAGCGGCCGACGCCGATTTGACCGCCGCCACCTTTACCTATCACGCCGCGCTGCAAAGCCTGACGGCACAGGTGGCGACCAACCTGTTTCAGGCGCGCGGCCTTGCCCTCCAACTGGCCGAGGCGCGGGACAATCTGCGCGTCGCGCGCGAATTGGCCGATATTGGTCAACGTAAAGCCAAGGCGGGTATCGGATCTCTGGTCGATGCCGACAGTCTGATCGCGGACCGGGCCACGGCGCAGGCCAATGTTCTGCAACTCGAAGCGCAACTGGCCGTATCGCGGCAAACTTTGCTGGTTCTGCTGGGCCGCGCGGGTGCGGCGCCCGAAACGCTGGCGGTCGATGGCGCTCTTGGCACACCGCCCGAAGTGCCGGCCGTCACGCCCGCGACGCTGCTGGTCCGCCGCCCCGATGTGGTGCAGGCCGAGGCAAGATTGCGTTCGGCCATGGGGACGCTGCGGCTCAATTCGCTGGCCTTGCTGCCGAAATTCAATCTTCAGACCACCACCAGCATTAACTCCATTTCCGGGCCAGCAGGTTACACGACCACATTGTGGTCGATTGCCTCGGGCCTGACGATGCCGATTTTCGACCGCGCGCGCCTGCTGGGCGACAGACGGGCACAGCGCGCCCGCGCCGAACAGGCCGTCATCGCCTATGAAAAAACCGTCCAGACCGGCTTTGGCGAGGCGCAGAACCAATTGGCGACCTATGCCGCCGACCGTGCCCGCCTTTCCCTGCTGATCGAGGCGGAGGCGCGCGCGCATCACGCCTTTGATGGCCAGAATGCGGGCTATCGCGCCGGGGTCGTCGATCTGACCGCGCTGCTGACGGCGGAGCGGACATGGCGCAACAGCCGGACCTCGCTTTCGGCCCTGCGCGCGACGACGCTGGGCGACGCGGTCAATGTTTTCAAAGCGCTGGGTGGGGGATGGACCCCGCTCGACCCGAATAATCCTGTGACTTCTTTTCCGGATCAAAACCCATGAATAGCCGTCCCCTCGTCCTTGTCGCGCTGATGGCCATGCCCTTGGCGCTGGCCGCCTGCAGCAAATCGGAAGCGCCGCCGCCGGGCGCGGACACGCCCCGCGCCGTGCCCTTTGCCATGGTGACCCGCCAGCCTTTGAGCGCGGGCATCAATGTCAACGGCCGCCTTGTCGCCCGCGAAGAAGCCGCCGTTTCCAGCCAGCTTTCGGGCTATCTGGTCGCGCGGGTTCTGGTGGATCAGGACGCTCTGGTGCGTGCGGGACAACCGTTGGCCGAACTGGACGCCACGCTTTTGCGGGCCGACATTGCGCAAAGCCGCGCCGCATTGGCACAATCGCGGGTGGCCGCGGACAAGGCCGATCAGGAATCCTCACGCGTGACATCGCTGGACCATACCGGCGTCCTTTCGGACGAAGCCATCGCGCAGCGCCGCCTTGCCGCCCGCACGGCCCATGCGCAGGTGGATCAATCACAGGCGCAACTTTCGGCCCAACTGGTCAAGCAAGCGCTGATGGTGGTACGCGCACCCGTCGCGGGGCGCATCCTGTCGCGCAGCGTCCGACCCGGCGATGTCGCTTCGCCGTCCAGCGTCATGTTCACGATGGCACGCGACGACCGCGCCGAGCTGGACGCGGAAATTCCCGAAGAATTGCTGAGCGGCATCCATGCGGGCGACCATGCGCGGGTACGTTTGGCGTCGGGTCGCTGGGTCGATGGCACGGTGCGCCTTGTCGCGGCGCAGGTGGATGCCCAAACCCGCCTTGGCCGCGCGCGCATCCTCTTGCCCTTGGATCGCGAAATTCGCCCCGGCGGCTATGCCCGCGCCGAATTGGCCGGAAAGCCTGTGCCGGTGCTGGCGGTTCCCGAAGCGGCGGTTTCCTATGACGGCAATGGCGCTTCGGTGACGGTGATCGACGCGGGCGACAAGGTGCGCCGCGTGGCGGTGAAAACCGGCGCGCGCGCCAATGGCATGATCGAATTGACCCAAGGCCCGGCGGCGGGCGCCCGCGTGCTGACCGGATCGCAGGACTTTGTGCTGGACGGCGAAAAGGTTCAGCCCGTCCAGAAGGGGCGCTGATTCCATGAAGATTTCCGCATGGGCCATCCGCCACCCCATTCCCGTGGCCGTCATCATGATCGCGCTGACCCTGGCGGGCATTGCGTCCTATATGATGTTGCCGGTCAAACGCTTTCCCAACGTCGAATTTCCCGCGGTCACGGTGTCCGTCACCCAAAACGGCGCCGCGCCCAGCGAGATGGAGCAGCAGATCACGCGGCCTATCGAAGACGCGCTGACCGGCATTGCGGGGCTGCGTCATACGACATCGACCGTCCGGCTGGGCTCATCCTCCACCACCGCCGAATTTGAAATCGGCAGCGACATGCAAAAGGCGGTCGAAGATGTGCGCACCGCCGTCGAACGCACCCGCCCCGTCCTGCCCCAAGGCATTGATGCGCCCAGCGTTCAGCGATTGGATATGTCCTCCGCCCCGATCCTGACCTATGCGGTCAGCGCGCCGGGGATGAGCGCGGTGGATCTGTCGTGGTTTGTCGATGACACGATCGCCCGCGCGCTACAGGCACAGCGCGGCGTGGCACAGGTCAAGCGTATCGGCGGTGTCTCGCGTGAAATCAATGTCACGCTCGACCCGGACCGGATGGCGGCCCATGGCCTCACCGCTTCCTCGATCAGCACCGCTTTGGCCCAGTTCCACCGCGATGACAGCGGCGGCCGCGCCGAAGCGGGCGGGCGTGAGCAGACGATCCGCGTGCTGGGTTCATCGGCAACGGTTGATCGCCTGCGCGAATTGACCATTCCGATCAGCGCGACCCAATATGTCCGCCTTGGCGATCTGGCCACGGTCACCAACAGCCATGCCGAAGAGCGCGGTTTTGCCCGCCTTGACGGCCATCCCGCCATCGCGTTTCAGGTCAGCAAAACGACCGCCGCCAGCGACGTTTCGGTCGAGGACAATGTTGACCGCGCGATTGCCAAGCTGACCGCAGAGCGCAAAGACATTGTCATCACCAAGGTCGTTTCGACCGTGGCCGACACGCGCGCCTCTTATCAGGCGACGGTGCATGTTCTGATCGAAGGCATGGTTCTGGCGGCGCTGGTGGTGTTCCTGTTCCTGCGTGACTGGCGCGCGACGGTGATTGCGGCGCTGGCCATGCCTTTGTCGTTGGTGCCCACCTTTGGCGCGATGATCCTGTTCGGGTTCAGCCTGAATATCATCACACTGCTGGGGCTGACATTGGTGATCGGCATTCTGGTCGATGACGCCATTGTAGAAATCGAAAATATCCAGAAACGCATTGAGGGTGGGGCAACGCCCTATCGCGCCTCGCTGATCGGGGCCGATGCGATTGGTCTGGCGGTGGTGGCAACCACGGCGACGATCATCGTGGTCTTTGCCCCCGTTTCCTTCATGGGCGGGCAATCGGGCCAGTTTTTCCGTGAATTTGGTTTGACGGTGGCCGTCGCGGTGTTCTTCTCGCTGTTGGTCGCGCGTTTTGTCACGCCCTTGATGGCGGCCTACTTCCTCAAACCCAGCACCCACAGCGAACCGCCCCATCGCCTGCGTGGAATCTATCCCAAGGTGCTGGATTGGTCATTGGCCAATCCCAAATCGACGGTGGGCATTGGCATCGGGGTTTTTGTCGGCGCATTGCTGATTGCCGCCACAATCCCCATCGGTTTTCAGCCGACCAGCGATCAGGGCTATTTCTATCTTTCGATGCAGGGCACGTCGGGTTCGAACCATGACACGATGGACCGCGCGGTGCGGGATGTGACCGCGCGCCTGCGCAAACTGCCCGATGTCGAGCGCGTCTTTGCCCAGGTCGGTTCGACCAGCACCAGCGGGCCGGGCGGCGGCAGCAGCGGATCGGATCTTCAGACCGGGACGTTGACGGTCGTTCTGCGCCATGATCGTTCCATGACCACCGATGCATTTCAGCGATCAATCACCGGTCTGTTGCGACAGGTGCCCGAAGTGCGGCTGAACAATCAGGGCGGCTTTGGCGCGGCGGGGGTCGAGGTGGTTCTTGCCGGGCGCGACGGGGATGCTCTGGCGCGCGCTCAGGCGGCTCTCCTGCGCGAAATGCGGGGGATGAAGACGGTTCTGGACCCGCGTCCCGCGCCGCCGCCCTCGGCGCCTGAACTGATCATTCGCCCCCTGCCCGACGCGGCGGCGCGGCTTAATGTTTCGTCGCAGGCAATTGCGCAAGTGGCCCGGATTGCCACGATCGGCGATATTGACGCCAATGTGGCCAAATTCTCGACCCAACAGCAACGCCTGTCGATCCGGGTGCGTTTGCCCCATGATGCACGGGTCGATCTGGATCAGATCGGTAACCTTCAGGTCGCCACGCTGGACGGCAAGATGACGCCTTTGCGCACGGTGGCCGAATTGTCCATCGCGTCCGGTCCCGGCCAAATCCAGCGCTATGATCGCGAACGCCGGGTTTCGGTTCAGGCGGACCTGAACGGCACAACGATCGGTCAGGCTCTGAATGAAGTGGGGACCCTGCCGGCGATGAAACACCTGCCCGCGGGCGTGCATGAGGCCAAGACCGGCGACAGCGAGGCCATGGCCGATCTGTTCGGCGGCATTGTCGGGGCGATGGCTTCGGGCATCCTGATGATCTATTTCGTGCTGGTGATGCTGTTCCACAGCTTCTTCAAGCCCATCACCATTCTTTCGGCTCTGCCTTTGACCATGCTGGGCGCATTTGTGGCGTTGAAAGTGACCGGGATTCCCATCACCCTGCCGGTGTTGATCGGTATGTTGATGCTGCTTGGTCTGGCGGCGAAAAATTCGATCCTTCTGGTTGAATTCGCCATTGAGGACGAACGCGCAGGCCAGCCTCAGCGCGAGGCCATCATGAACGCCTGTCGCGAACGCGCACGTCCCATCGTGATGACCACCGTGGCCATGGCCGCGGGCATGCTGCCCACCGCGCTTGGCATCGGCGAGGGCTCGACGTTCCGCCAACCCATGGCCATTGCCGTGATCGGCGGTTTGATCAGCTCGACCATGTTGTCGCTGGTCATGGTTCCGGTGTTTTATGAATTGATCGACACGCTGGAAATGCGGCTTCGCCCGCGTCTGGCCAAATTGATCACGCCGCGCGCGCCGGGCGATGATGACCCCATCGATCCCGAACAGGTGACGGTGGCAAGCAAAACGCCCGATCTGGCCTAAATGGGCATAATAAATCCCCCTGCTGTTGCATCGGCAGGGGGATTTTTACGGAAAAATACTGAATTAAACGAAATATCAGATTCGACCTTTCGCATGCAGACGGATACGCGCCTGCATATCGTGAAACGTCAATCCGGTATCGATCTGGGTATAGACACGCATGAGCCGGCCCCCTTTACGCGGCGCATAATTGCCATCAGCCAGCAGGCGCGGTGTCGCCATCAACACGTGACGGCAAGACGTCGTATCGGGCTGCAACGGCGGCAGGAGTGTCGTCAATGTGACCAGAGGACTGTCCCCCAAAACATAGGCATCGGACAGCGCGGGCTGGCGAAGGCCTGGAATATGGGCGATCATTTCAGCCATCGCCTCCACCCGACCTTTCAGATAGGCCCCAAGCGGGCCCGTCGCGGCCAGTTCTTCCATCTCGGCCATCGAGAACAACATTTGGCTATAGGTCGATGATGGTACCTGCCAAATCTCGATATCGGATTCGTTGAAGATGATCTGGGCCGCCAAAGGGTCGATTGAAAAATTGAACTCTGGCTTGTCGGCTCCGGCCCCCGGATTGCGAAGATCCTGGGGCGACTTACCGCCGATCCAGATCAGCTTGATCCGCTTGCCAATCCTTGGCTCACGCAACCATGCCAGCGCCAGTTCCGTCAGCCCTGCGCCAGCGGCATAAATCAGCGGTTCTGTCGTATCGTCGCGCATGGCTTCGTGGATGATCGCATCGGTGGCCTTGCTCGGCCTCCACACCTGGCGCGATGTGATCGGCGTTTCTGAACCGGCGACCGGGTGATGGACCTTGTCCAGCCCCATGACCTTCAAGAGTTCCAGCGCACGATCGGCCGAATCCTGTGCTTCGTGCCCGTTCGAGAAGCCGGCGGGCAGATGCGAACCAATGATCAACGGAATGGAAACCGAGCGCGACAGAACGTGATGCGCCAATTGGAACAGGCCATCAGGGTCACCGGCGAAATCATTGTCCAGAATAACACGCCCAAGCAAGGGCTGTTTGCCCATCGCTGTTGTGCCCACAAGGCACCCGGCACCCATAATCGCCGCAGATTTTACGAATGCCCGACGGTTGATGGCCAATGGCACAATGCTCTCTCCCATAATTGTTTTCGAGTGGGGGCGTATACAGGAAAGGCCTATTCGATAAAATACTGAAATTTCTCATCACCATAGGTTTAGGCTGGCATCATCCTGAAACCTTGCGGTGATGGTCAGGCGGCCATTAAATGGAAATAATGGAGAGCCTCGCCGCCCTATTTACTTTGTAATAGTGGTCGGCATTCCGTCCGTTGCGCGACGATCGGGCCAGACTATCGGTGCCGCCTGCGCTTTGCGCCAATCGCTGTTGTCCACATATTCGACAGCCATGTTGCCGCACCGATCCCCCATACGGATAGGGTTGCACATGCTGGCCGCGCGCGAGGGTAATGAAACGGTATAGCCACCGGCAAAGCGCGGGTCGGCCCAGAGATAGTCGGTCGAAACAGCCTGCGCGCCGGAATGAAGCGCGATGTCACGGTGGGCAAGGTCATTGCCACGTGCCTGCCAAGTGCCTTCATCGGCGCGGGTGCGGACAAGGAAACCGGCGCGAACATCGCGTGCAATGCGTTCGCCATCCTCAACCGGGCGGTTGAGCGTCAGATAAGCGGCGGCGGGTGATTGCTCGTCGATGTTGATGAACATCACGCGCCCTTCCAAGGAAACGCGCGCGCCGCGATAGATCGCCACCTTTTCCGGCGTTTCATCCAGCGCAAAAAGGATCCGCCCCCGCGCCGCCTGCAATTTTGGCCAATTGTTGTGCAGGACCGCATCACGCAACGTGGGATAGCGCCCCTGAACATCATCAGGGGTCAGCAATTGCGAAGCGGTAAAAACCGACCGCACTTCGCCGTCGAGTGCGTCAAAAGCGGCCTCATCAAAAGACAGCAACGGGACGCCACCGGGGGCCGCCTTGCCATCCTTGGCATTGATCAGGATGGTGATGGGCGCATGTCGCGGATGCGCCCGCGACCAATCGCGCACAATGCCAAGGCAAAGCTTGAAGGTCACGCAACTGGACCGGAAATCGACATCGGGCACGTGCAACACCTTGAAACCGGGGCGTTCCATTGCCTTGCCCCACGCCGGGTCGAGTGTTGTCTGCGTCCTTGCCGGGATGAGGGGCCGACTGTAACGCCCCCCTTGCGGGTCATAGACGACATCAATTTCGATCTGACGCGCACCGGCATTCAACTGCGCGGTCAAATCCTTGTGGGCATAGTCGAGTTCCTGCGCCACCTTGGGGTTCATCGCATGGATCAATCGGTAATCAGCAGGCGGGATGGCACGCTTGTAACTGTTATGCGTGCCCACCGTCATCAGATCATTCACCCGCAAATTTTCGTCCATCCAGCGGGTTGCACAATGCTTGCCAGCGTGGCTGACATCGGGCGCGTTTAGATGACAGCCCCCGCCGCGTGCAGCTTCTCGCCCCATAGCCGTCCCCGACAACATCAGGGGCAGAAGAAGCAAGATTGCAGCCATGGGGCGACGCATAGGGTGTCCTTGGAGAAAGGAGATTGAAAAGAAAGCGAGGTCATCCGCGCATGTTACCGCCCGGATAGGCCCGAAATGCTGGCCATTAATGACAGGTCTTGGGCGCATTGACCGGATTGCAACGCATCGCGCCGCCGCCCGGTAATTGCACAAGGTAATCCGTGCCATAGGCATTGCCCGATTTATAGAAATCGGTCGAAACGATCTGCGCCCCGCTGGCCAAAGCCTGCCGGGCACGGCTGGGATCATTGACCTTGGCTTCCCATGTTTCGATATCGGCGCGGGCACGCACCAGATAGCCCTGCTTGACCAGTTCGGGAATTTCGCGCGCCCGCACCGTGGCATTGTCCATCAACAGAAAGGCGGCGTAATCCTGCCCCGGTCTGGATTCCAGAAAGGCCGCGCGTCCTTCCAGATTTGGGTGGCCATGCAGATAACCCGACAGGCCATCGGTATCCAACGCCGTCAACAACAGAAACACAAATTTGCCCCGCGCCTCTTTCAGCTTTGGCCAATGGCCTGCCTTCACCCCGGCCTCCAGCGTGGGATAGGTGCCTCGCACCAAATCGGGCGTGATAATCCGGTCGCGCCCAATCGTCTTGAACAGATCGGCGTCCATTTCATCAAACGCCTCTTTGGTAAATGACAGCGGCGGCTTCGATCCGGGGAAGATCGGCACCTGATCGCTCTTGGCCTCCAGCAGGATGAAGACAGGTTCGTGATCGGGATGCGCATCAGACCATCGGCGCAATTCGGCAAGGCATGCCGTGAAAAGGTTGCAACTGGAACGCACGTCAAAATCGACGATATGCATGACCTTCAGGCCCGGTTGGTCCAACCCGGCCTTGTCATGCGGCAATAGCTGAGCCTGCGCGATGCCCTTGGCCGCGGCCGCTTCATAGGCCGCAGGGTGCAGAAACCGCCCGCCCTCCGGATCACGATTGAGATCGAGTTCAAGGCTGCGCATCCCGGCATTCAGTTGATCGGTCAATGTGCCATAGCGATAGTTGAGCGCCTCGGTCATGCTGACTTCGTTCGGATGATATTCCTTGTAATGCGCGCGCGCCGCCGGCGTCATCTTGAGCGCCATTTGCGACATGCGCGGGCCAATGATGCCATCGGCCATGGCCATGATCTGTGGATCGACCCCTTGTGAATAGGAATTATGTGTGCCCAGAACCTGAATCTGATTGATTTTCAGATCATCCTTGGACTGCGGATTGGCATGCGCCACGATGGCGGCGATGGAAAGTGCCATGGACAGTGCCATGGCCGCGCCGCCGCGCAAAAGCTTGTTCTTCATCGCTTTATCCTTTGCGCTTTTGGGCTTTAGAACTTCACCTGGGCAAAGGCGCCCACCGTGCGATAAGCATCGGGCGAAGTGTAATGCAGCAGGCCCAAGGCGCCGTAGATCTGCCAACCTGTCGAAAAATACTGATTGAACAGATTGCGGGCATAGATACCGACCTCCACCCGATCATTGGCGCGGGCCAGCGTGATGCGCCCGTTTACCAGCCCATATCCGGGCACATAGGAATAGCTGGCGTTGGGTGTCTTTGTGCCATCCGCATTGGTCACGGCAGGGGCCGTAATGTCGCCCAGAATGGCGCCCGTCACCGTTTGCAGATCCGACCGATAGACATATTCCAGGTGGGCTTTCAGATCGGTCTTGTCATTGATCGGCGCGTTGTAATCGGCGGCAATCGTCGACATCCAGCGCGGCGCATTGGTCAAACGCGTGCCGGTGTAATTGGCGTTGCTGCTGGCCACGTAACTGGTGAATTTGGCATCCGTGAACGTCACCGCGCCGGACAGCGACAGGCTGTGCGTCGGCTTGAAGGCGACCTGCGCCTCAATGCCCCGGCTGCGCAGGCCCGGCGCATTGCCGATGGCCGATGCAAGGATAAAGCCGCCTACGCCTGTTGAAACCGGGGTCAGGATCGTCGCCTGAAAATTGGTGTATTTCGATGAAAAGACGTCGAAATTGACGCGCAGGCGGTGGTTGAAAAATTCGCCCTTTTCACCAATTTCCCAACTGCTGACCGATTCCGGGTTATAGGGATCGTATTTGTTACCCACAAACGCCACCCCGCCCGGCTTATACCCGGTGGAATAGGTGGCATAAAGCATAACGTCCTTGTTCAACTGAAACGTGGGCGCGATGCGATAGGTAAATCGGGTCGATGATTTGACGCCATAGCGATAATCGGCGGTCGGTGCGGTGCCCGTCGCGGTAAAGGTGATCGCCCGGCCCAGAATGGGGACGGGATCAATGGTGGGATAGCTGATCGTCTGATCGTTGCGATCATAATTATACCGCCCGCCCAGCGTCAGGCTGAAACGCGGCGTGGGGTTGAACTTGACCTGACCAAAGGCGGCCAGCGTTTCGTTATGGGCGTTGAATTGCACCGCATTGCCCAGCAATTTGCCCGTCACCGGATCATTGGCGCCGGTATTGGCGTAAAGATTGCTGATCACCTGACCATTGACGATCAACGGACTGGTGCCCAACGGCCCCCATTGCACCTGCGTCTGATTGGCGTGCAGGCGGTTATAGAAGCCCCCCACCAGATATTCGACGAAACCGCCGGCGGGCGATGCCAAGTGAACTTCCTCGCTGAATTTGTCCGTTTTCAACCGGCCCGAATTATACGAGATATAGGAATAGACATCATTGGGCAGCAAGTCGGCCGGGGTGTCATTGTTATACTTTGTCTCGCGATAGGCGGTGATTGATGTCAGCGTATGGTCGCCAAGCTTATAGGCGACATGCAGCGATCCGCCCTTGTTCACCGTCACGATCGAGCCGAGGAAACCATCGGCAGTATCGACATTACGCGGCCCTGGCGTCACGCCCAGCGCGATCTGGGCCGCCGTAACGGCTGCGCTGGGGGCAAAGCTGGTTCCGGCCGGGCCGCCGACGGCGGTGCGCACCGACGTATCATAATGATGGGTATATTCCCCCGCCAAAATGACTTCGAGATCATCGCTCGGTTGCCACAGCAATTTGCCCCGTACGCCATATTCATCGACCCGGCCCAGATTGCGGTTGAGCGTGACATAACGCCCCTTGCCATCCTGGCCGACGTCAAAGGCGCTGATGCGGAGCGCTGCCGTCTGGCCCAAAGGCACATTGATCGTACCATTCACGGTTCGGTCATTGCGCTCGCCATAGCTGGCGTAAACTTTGCCGGAAAAGTCGTTGAGCTTGGGCTTGACCGTCGTGATCGAAATCACGCCGGAGGTTGAATTCTTGCCAAACAGCGTGCCCTGCGGCCCCATCAGCACATCGACCCGCTCAATATCGACCAGTCCGGTGATGCCAAGGTCGCGCTGGGCGTCCATCACGACATCATCGACCACGACATTCACCGATTTCGCATTGGAAAAGTCGAAGGATGTCGACCCCACGCCGCGGATCTGAAAGGCTGCGCCCTGCGTCGGGTCATAGGTCAGGCCCGGCGTCGTATATTGCAGGTTGGTCAGCGATTGGTATCCGCTGTTCTGCAACGCGTCCCCGCTGAGCGAAATGATCGAGATGGGGACGTTCTGCATCTTTTCCTTGCGGCGCTCGGCCGTGACAAGGATCTGATCCAGCACAGGCTGGCCATCAGCACCCGTGGATGCAGAAGCGGGCGCGACTTCAGCGGCACGGGCAATCATGGGCAGACCCGCCAAGGCGGTGGCGGCAAGAAGTACGGCAGGCGCGACAAGGCCGTAGCGGCGGACATTGGTCATGATTCGAAACCCCAAGTTGACTTGAAGCCCGATTATGCGGCGCACATGACAATTCAGAGACGAATGTGCAGTTTAAATTCTGCTTATAGTCGTATAAAAAATACGATTGTTCAGCTTAAAACCTAATCCCGCGTGACCACCCTCCCTGCGACTGAAATGCCCCAAAACGAACGCACACGCCAAGGCCGCCACCATCAGGATCGTCGACAAAGCGCATGTCAACCACACCATAGCGCCCGACACCGACAAGGCCGCCAAATGGAACAAAAGTCCCGTCCCGATCATCGCCCCGATATTAAAAGGAAGATGGAATCCGGCGTAAAAAGCCGCCGCCGGCGCATCGCCATCACGCTCTCGATCACGGTCAAGCCTTTGCCCTAACAGCACACGCAGCAGCATGAAATCGACCGCCATCGTTCCCCCGCTGCCCAAAGCCCAAGCCATAAAGGGCCACACCCGCCCCTGTGGCAACAAAGGCAAAGCCAGCCCCAGCGCCAGATTGGCAGCAAAGACCGCAGTCAGCATCCGCAGTGGCGAAAATTTGTGCAGCAATCGGGGCGCCACACCGGTGGCGGCCATGGCCGCCACCGCCTGCATGACAATACCGGGTGTTCCCCAATCGGGCAGAGCGAGGCGATAGCGGGCGATGAAGAGAAAGCTGCTGCCGATCACAGCCATATGTGCGCCCACCATCAAAAACAGGCCCGCCAGTGATGCATCAGCCGGTGACGCCACACAGACCCGAAAGGGTTTGAGCATCACGGCCCAGTTCATGGGTTCCCTTGCACAGGAACCGCCCCGCTCCGGCACTCGCCAGATCAACAGGCCATGGACAAGAGGCGCCCCAACCATCGTCAGAACAAGCAGGGCATAGAAATCATTGCCTATTTTTGCACCATGACGGCTCCACAACAGGACGAAACCGAAAAGGATGGAACCGGCCATCCCCGCCTGTGCCCTTGCGCCAAAGATCCGGCCCCGCGCGACGATGCCGCTGGCCCGTTCCAACGCCCATGCGCCATGGGCCAGATTGGAAAGCACCCAACCGCTGGCCAAAGGCAACAGCCCCGTCATCCACAGCACAACCGAATGTCCTTGCGACGGCCCCAGTAACAGGATCAACCCGCCGACCCATTGCAGCAATGTCCCCGCCACGATCCAAAATCCGCGCCTGCGCCGGGGATCGGGCGAAAGGTCGCAAACCATGCCGAACAACACCTCGACCAGAATGATCCAGCCTGCCATGATGGTAAGGACCATCCCGCCGCGCCCCATCCCCAAACCCGCCCCATCAACCAGCAGAATGGGAAGATACGTCTTTCGGGCCAGTTCATAGCCGGAAAACACAAAACTGGGCAGCGACAGCGCCAGCATTTCGAGCCGGTCAGGCACGGCGTCCTGTTTCAGGCGCACAGGGCGCCGCCTTGCCGACTAACGGCAAACCTCGGCCAGTCGCGAAAAGGCCGCCAGCAACACTTTATGTTCATCCCGTCCACGCGCCATGGCCACCATGCGCATCCCGAACAAGGCAATCGATGCCACCTGCGACGTGCAACGATCCGCCGTGCGCCCTTTGGGCAGGCCCATTTCCCACAGCACCGTGGTGACAATATTTTCGCCCCGCCGACGCCGCATGTCGAGCGCATGATGCGCCAGCCCCGGATGGCGCGCGGCCGCAATGGCGATGATCGAGGTCGCCCTGACCAGATCTTGCGAGAAGTCATAATTGGCATGGAACGGTTGCGGCTGACCAAAGTTTTCGGCCAGATTATGCCGGAAATTCGTGACAACCGCGTGAAGCGCAGCCACCATCAATTCATCCCGCGTCCCAAAGTGATAGACGACCGTCGATGCCGGCGTCCCGGCCGCCGAGGCCGCCGAGCGATGGGTCAATGCCTCCAGACCTTGAGTGACAATCAGGCGACCCGCCGCCGATGCGATGGCACCGCGTTTGCTGCGGTCCGGCGTGTCGGGATAGGTTTGCGCAGGCTCGAGCGCGGCAATCCATTGTTCAAGGTCACGCCCCCGCCCCACCTCTTCATCAGGTTGGGGATAGATGCCGCCGGTAAATCGGTGAAGGCAAAGTGCGCGCACCATGCGATAGGCTGGATTGGCGTGGGCGAACAGAGAGAAGCCAGCCTCATCAAGAATATAGCCCAAAGACGCATCGGCCTGACGTGGATCGTCGAACAGGAGTTCGGCCCAAAATCCGCCCACCTGGTCAAGCCACGCATCCAGGATTTCGGGGCAATCGTGCTGACGTCCCGCCTCCTGCACCATATCGATCAGCAGGCAAGCGAGCGGGCGTTGCCCGACCACCCAATCGTCCAGAATAGTTTCCGCCAACAAAGCCCGCATGGACGGTCCGATTGGGACCATGCCCTTCACACGGTGCAACCACTCGGCGCGGAATTGATTATCCCGCTCCATCGCGCTGACCATGACCTGCGCCAAAAGCTGCTCCTTGGTCCCCATGGTTTGGGTCAGGGCATTGAGGCTCATCCCGACCTTTTCCGCCAAGGGGCGCAGGGTCAGTTCACTCAGCCCCTTTTCCGCGATCAGTTCAAGGGCCGCTGCGATGATCGGCTGGGCGGCATTCGCTTTGTCGTCGGCAAGGATCATCGGCTTCCCTGTTTATGCGGGAAAGCCTCCTCTAAGGCGTGAATGTGACAATGTCATCTTGCACATGACCTGTTGGCCCTATTTGAACAAAGACAGCGCAATGGCTTGCCCCATGGCACGATAGCCCGCGGGGCCGGGGTGCAAATGGTCACCCTTGTCATAGGCTGGCAACAGACGCTCTGGATGCGCAGGATCGCGGGTGATTGCGTCAAAATCGATAATCCCGTCAAAATTACCCTTGCCCCGGATCCATGCATTGACTTCCTGCCTGTCTGCCTCGTTCCGGGCGTCGGGGTGGTAATAGTCCGAACCCGTAAAGGGCATGATCGTAGCCCCAATGACTTTCACGCCGCGCGCATGGGCCCGCGTAATGATCTGGCGATAGGCGCCGATCATGCGCGCCACCAGACGATCGTGCTGCGCATCCGAAACCGGCGCGTCACGCGTCAAAGTGCCCAGATCATTGATGCCTTCCAGCACGATGATGTGGCTCAGTCCCGGCTGTCCCAGAACATCCCGTTCAAACCGCGCCAAGGCATTTGGCCCCAAGCCATCGTTAAGCAGTCGATTGCCGCCGATCCCCTGATTGATCACAGCGGTGTTGCGATAGCTGGGACTGGCCTGAAGCCGGGCGGAAAGGATGTCGGTCCAACGGTTATTGGCATTGGTCGTGGTGCCATGGCCATCGGTGATGGAATCGCCCAAGGCCACGATCACCCGAGCAGGGGCGCAACGCTCGACCTCCACCCCCGACAATTGAAACCAGTGATCGGTCATTGTCGCCCCCGGCATGTCGACGGCGTCGCGTTGATCGCCTGCCAGCAAATAGCTGGTCGCGCGTGATCCGGGATGGCTGGTCTGGGTGGCGGGCTCTGCGCCATAGGCAATGGACACCCCCAGATCGCCAAGCGCCGCAACCGGCAGATCAATCGGATCCGACCAATAGTCCGCACCCGCCGGAATAGTCACATCATCGCGCCCATCGAAGCGCACCGGGCGAACCGTCGCGGGGTTAATGGCCGCATGGGCCGGATCGCGCGCCAGAGCGACGCTGACACCCTTTAATGTCAATGGTTGGGCGTTTGCCAAATTGGAAAGGCGCAGGCGGATGCGGCGGCCATCGATGGATGCGCGCAAGATCTCGCGCAGGGTCTTGTCCGCAAAACTGCCCGTCGGGAGCGCATTGTTGGCATCAGGCTGAAACTGTGCCGAACCCCATGCGGCCACCCATTGCGCCTTGCATGTCGGGGCCGTTTTGGCTTGCGCCCCCTGATAGAAGGTCATGCTGGCCAGTGCTGCCGTCAACAACCATTTCATCTTGAACCCTCATCCCTTGCCGCAATGCGAAAGGGCCAGTCATGTGACCGGCCCTTCCATTCCTTTCCCCTATCGGGATCAGAAGCTACCCCGCAGACCGAACAGGATCTGACGACCCGGCCAGTAGATGGAATAGGTGGCATTATCATAGCCGAACGTCGTGCGGATGGGCTGATTGGTGATGTTCAGCACGTCGAGCGTCGCCTTCACCTTGCCATCGAACAGCGGCAGGGCATAGTTGGCCGACAGGTCAAGCTGACCGCGCGATACCGACTTAAGCGGAACGGCAATGTTGTTTTGCGGGCTGTTGGCGGCAATGGCCGCGTCGCCATCGCGATGGCCCATATGCGACGGCTGCATGTTCCGGGCGATTTAAGTGTATGTGGATGCGACGATACACCGTTGGCAACGACGATCTGGCCCGAATTGACCACGATCCGCCTGCCCATTCGGCAAATGGCAATGGGCGGCATCGACATGTTGGTTGAGGCAATTCGCGGGCGCAAGAAAACCCAAAAAATCACCCACAAATTGTTCGACCATCGTTTCATACGCCGCCAATGTGTTTTCCACTTCACACCCGCTCTTGATTTAGAATTCGGCCACGTCGATTTCCCCGCCCTTGGCAAAGCGTGACAGGCGATAGGGGCGGGGATCGACAATCGGATCGGCGCCGGTGGCGATATCGGCGATCAAATGGCCGGCGCCCGGCCCGATGCCAAAACCATGGCCGCTAAAGCCTGCGGCCAGAACAAGACCCGGAATCTGTGGGATCTCGCTGATCACCGGCACACCATCGGGCGTGCTGTCGACAAAGCCCGCCCATGAACCCACCGCCGGGGCATTGCCCAAAGAGGGGATCAGGGCCGATGCCTCCTTGCGGGCGCGGTTCAACATGCTTTTGTCCGCTTTGGGATCAAGGATGCGCATGGCCTCCATAGGCGTGGGTTCATCCAACCGCCAGCGCGAGAGCCCCTCATGCCCGGCCATCAGGCCTTCAAGGCCGCCCGGAGAAAGATTGCGCCAGCGCCGCATGAACATGGGCAAAAATTCGGGTGCAAAGCGCAGAAACTGGAGCGTGGGGTCAACACGCGCCCGGCCGCTGACCGTCAGTGTATGGCACCCTTCCCCGCGCTGGGTGATGGCCACCGATTTGCTGAAGAACGCTTTTGGAACCTCCAGCCCGGCGGTTGACACGGCCAGAATGGATTGGCGGACACTCGCCTGCGGAAATCGGATGCCCATTTGGTACATAAAGGACGAGGCCCATGCGCCGCCCGCCATAATGACGATCTTTGTCCGGATCGTGCCCTTTTCGGTCACCACCGCGCTGATCGCGCCGCCGCTGGTTTCGATGCCGCGCGCGGCGCATCCCTGATGAACCGTGCCGCCCAAAGCCATCACCGCCTTGGCCGCCGCCGGCGCGGCCAGTGTCGGATTGGCGATGCCATCGGTGGGCGACCAGACGCCGCCTTTCCACCTTTGCCCGGTAAAGCGCCCGCGACTGCTGGCTTCGTCGCTGTTCAGCATATAGGTTTCAACGCCCACGGTCTTGGCAAATTGGCCCCATTTGGCCCAGGTTTCCAATTCCTGATCATTGTTGCTGACATAAAACAGGCCGCAACGGGTAAAGCCGGTTTCCTCGCCCGTGTCCGCGCCAAATTGTTCCCAAAGGCCAAGGCTTTTGGTGGAAATAGGCAATTCGCGCGCATCGCGGTTCTGTTGACGGCACCAGCCCCAGTTGCGGCTGGATTGTTCGCCCCCCACCACGCCCTTTTCGACCAAAGCGACCTTTAGCCCGCGTTTGGCCAGATAATAGGCGGCAAAGCTGCCCACGATGCCCGCGCCGATGACCACGGCATCGGCCTCCAAAGGCAATTCGGATGTGGATTCGATAAAACGCAGTGGCGCGGGCATCTTACAGTTACTCCGTAATCCGAAAGGTCAGGCAAAGCCAAGGATGGCCTTGGTTTCAAGATATTCCTCGAAACCAAATTCGCCATATTCGCGGCCATTGCCCGATTGGCGATAGCCGCCAAAGGGGGCATGAGGGTCCCAAGCGGGCTGATTGAGGTGGATCTGTCCGGTGCGGATGCGCAAAGCCGCCGCGCGGCCCGCCTCGACATCCCCGCTTTGCACATGGCCGCCAAGGCCAAAGCGGGTATCATTGGCAATAGCAATGCCTTCGTCCAGATCATCATAGGCAAGGATGCAGAGCACCGGCCCGAAGATTTCTTCCTGCGCGACCTTCATCGACGTCGCCACATCGGTGAAAATGGTGGGGCGGACAAAGAAGCCGCGCTCCAATCCCTGGGCCAAGCCGTCAGGCTGTCCCAATCCGCCGCACAGCAATTTGGCCCCTTCGGCAATGCCTTCACCAATCATCGCCTGAACGCGGGCATATTGGGCGGCATTGGCAATCGGGCCCATGACGGTGGCTTCATCGGCCGGATCGCCCACCACGATGGCGTCAACCGTTGCCTTGGCGATGGCCTCGATCTGGGCCAGATTGGCGCGCGGCACGATCATCCGGGTTGGCGCGCTGCACGATTGGCCGACATTGCGCATCGCGGCCAAAACGCCCAGCGGCACAACCCGTTCAAAATCGGCATCGGCCAGCATCAAATTGGGCGATTTTCCGCCCAATTCCTGCGTCACCCGCTTGATCGTCGGTGCCGCGGCCTGTGCCACCAGAATGCCCGCGCGGTTCGATCCGGTGATCGAGATCATGTCAATGTCGGGATGTTCTGCCATCCCGGCGCCGATTTCCGGCCCCGTTCCGTTGACAAGGTTGAAGACGCCGGGCGGCGTTCCGGCATCATGCAGGATCTGGGTCAGCATGATCGCGCTGAGCGGCGACAATTCGCTGGGTTTGAGCACAATGGTACAGCCCGCCGTCAGCGCCGGGGCGACCTTGGCGGTGATCTGATAAAGCGGCCAGTTCCAGGGCGTAATCAGCCCGCAAACGCCGATAGGCTCGCGCACAATGGCGGTGCGGCCCTTCATACGGATGAAGGAATAATCGCGCAGCACCTCAATCGCTGTCTGAACATGGGCCAGAGCAAAGGGAACATGGGCGGCGCGGGCGTGGCTGATGGCCGCGCCCATTTCCTGCGACAGGGTTTGCGCCAGCTCCTCGGCGCGTTCCACCATCAGGGCGTGGATGCGTTCCAGCAAAGCCAACCGTTGGGCCACAGGCGTTGCCGCAAAGCCGGGGAATGCCGCCCGTGCGGCGACAACTGCGCGATCCAGATCCGACCGATCGCCCGCCACCACATAGGAAAAGGCGTCGCCCGTGGCCGGATTGACGACGGGCAATCGCTCGCTGCCCGACTGTTTTTGCCATTGGCCGTCGATATAGGCGCAATCGCGCGGGTCCAGACCGGATTGGGTCATTTCAGTCATCATTCCACCCCATCCAAATTACCAATCGCCCATACGCGGCCAGCCATGGCCGGAACATGGATCTGTTCGGGGCTATTCAACCTCGCGGATTGATCGGGGGGCAAGGTTTCGGTCATCTGGAATATTCCCACAAGAAAACGCATCGTCAGAACCTCAGCCAAGCGATTGGTTCGAAAGGGCAAACAGTCGCAAGGAGGCGCCTTGTTCCGGAGGCAGACCAAACGCCATGCACGTCACCGGCCCGACATCGGGCAGGCCGATGGATTCAAGCCAAGGCGACAATCCGCTGCTGCTGGTCACATCAATCCGGACGAATGCGCCCACATGATCCCCGGCCAAGGCGGCGAATAGCGCGCGAGCGTCGGTTTCTTCACGCCCGATAATGGGGCCAACCACCATTCCGCGGCCCCAGCGCCGAACGCAACCATAGCCGCAGATTGCGCCATTCCGTTCGATCACCTTGACCGTGCCCAGCGCGAACAAGGCATCAAGCAGAGCAGCCCGGACCATGCCGGTGGCCGCCTTGTCCAAGCCATGGATCACAGGCAAATCGGTTTGAGCCATGGCGCGGATCACGCCATCGGTTGCCACCACCGGCGCGTTGGTCAAAACGGCCTGATGCTGGTGCACCCTGCCGCCCGAAACAGAAAAGCCCTTGCCTTCATACAGCGCGCGCCCTTCCTCGGTCGAATTGAGGATCACCCTTCGCCCCGCCGTCTGTTCCAGAAGCGCGTCCATCAACATGCCGCCAATCCCCCTGCGCTGGGCAAAGGGGGCCACGATGATCATGCCCGCGGCGGCGAAATCATCGCCATAGGGCCACCAGATCGCCGTCCCCGCCAATTGACCGTCCAGTTCCGCGGCAAGGCCAACCCCCAGCGAAAGGGCAAAGGCCCAATCCTCGAACCGATACGGCCAATTCAGCGCCTGCGAGAGAGCCAGCGCCTGCGGCAAATGGTCGGCCGTCAGCGGCTTGATCGCCAAGTTCTGTTGATCTCTGGTCACGGCGTTCATCGACGGGTTCCTTTCGGGGCAAGGCGGCGGCCTGCCCCAATGCGAGTCAGAAATATTTGAGCCAGGCGATGTCGCGGCGACGTTTCTTGAGGCGCGAGAACCATACTGTGGGAATATAGAGCGGCACGATCATGGCCACATACCACACCAGCACCCAGCCATAGCTGTCCACACCATAGGTGCCATCATGATCGGCGCCCCAGATGGCCAGCGCCGAGTGATAGAGGATACGCAGAACGCTCAGGTGCAGCAGATAGAAGAACATCGGCGCCCCGCCAAAGACGGCCAGCATATCGATGATCCGCATCCCTTGCATCCGCTCAAACAGCGCCAGCAGCAACGCGCCAATACCCAGCGTAGGCAGCAAAAAGAGCAGCGAAGGCGGATATTTGGTCATCGAAATAAAGCTGAGGAAAGTGCGCAGTGGGCTGCCTTCGACCACCGACCACGGCTTGTCGCCATAGACGTTGAGCAGGCGCAAGGCGACAAAGGCCACCAGCAGGAAAGAGCCGAGCAGCAGCAGTCGACGCTGGCGCGTTTCGGGCGCGACATGGCCCAAAAACCACGGCCCGATACCATAGCCCAGACAGATCACGCCGACCCACGCCAGAATGGGATAGGTCGTCTTGACAATCAGACCGCCAGGCAATGTGAACATCGCGCGCTGGTGGATCTCAGCCCACAGCGGCAGCAGCGCATCACCCGCTTCAAAACGGATCGGGTCCAGCAGGTTATGACCGCATACAATCACCAGACCAATCGCCAGAATGGCCTTGTGCGGCAAGCGGATCAGCCCCGCCAGCACAATCATGCACACGCCAATGCACCAGATCACCTGAAGCCAGAGCGTGGGCGCGGTAATGCCCCAATACAGCGGCGAGAGGAAAAACACCTCAATCGCCATCAACAACAGGCCGCGCTTGAGCAGGAAGGATGTCGTTTCGGCCCGCGTATGCTTGCTGCTGAACAGGAACACGCCAAGGCCGGTCAGCGCGACAAAATTGGGCGCGCAAAGGCTGGCGGCAAATCGCGCGAAACCCAGCGCCGGAATGATCGTGCGTGCGTCCACTGGATCGGCAACCGGATAATAGACGAACCACGTCTCGCGCAGGTGGTCCAGCAACATCAGGATCATCACGAAGCCACGCAGGGCATCGATATTTTGCAATCGAAACCCGCTCGCCGCCTTAACCTTGGCGGTGACACCTGAACTGATGCTACTGGTTTGAACCGAGGCTGTCGCGCCCATGGGATGCTCCGTTCCTGCCGATTGAATATCGGTGTTGTTATTAAAGCGATCTGTGATGGCAGCATCTTTCAAATCGCGCGCTTTGGCCAATGCGCTATGCGGAACCTTGGCCGATCGCGGCAACATATGCCGCCATGCCTGTGAACATGGATTGTCGCGGATAAGACAAAAATTTGCCCGGATATGGGGCCAAATGGCCTATTTCCAGCCCGTCTATCAACAGGCCAGATGCCTTTTCCACCAGCAATCGCGGCATGGAGAACATTCGAATTCGGCACAGTATGCCGGAAGATTTATGCCAAAACAAAGGCGGCGCGGGACAATCACACGCCGCCCCTTTTCCGATAGATCACGCGACTGGACGCTGGGTTGCGTAAATTTTCTTTACATATTCCTCGCTGATCCACGCACAGCCATCGCCGCGCACAAACAGGCATACATCACCCGCGTGGAACGTCACCTTGCCATGGGCGTCGGCAAAGCTGACTGCGCCTTCAAGCAGATACATCAGCTCGACCTGCTTATAGGGCACCTGAATGCGGTGATAGGGGGTGGAGTCCCAGATACCGCACACAAACTCCTTATTGGCCGACCAGTAATCGCTGTGGTTGCGGCAAGAGGGCACAGGACCAATCAGGTTTTGTGCCGGAGGCGGGCTGGACGGTTCAAGCGGGGCGGTCTGATCCACCATTACCGGGAACCGAACCGTCCCGACCTCCGCCGTGGGCGCGGCATAGATAATGGCCAGCATGTCCTCGGACGCCCGCCAAACAAACCCCGTGCCCAGCGGCAGGACGCAGGCGGTCGCCGGATCGAGAACCAGCGTTCCGGCGACGCTTTCGATCTCCAGACGGCCCGAAAGCAGCAGAACGCATTCATCACTGGCCAAGGCCTCAACCTTGCCCTCGCCGCGCAGCGCAATGGCGGCCACATGCGCCGCATCATCGGCAAAGGCAGGCGCGGCACGCCCGGCGAACCAGTCACTCGAAGGCGTGGTGCCGGCAGCATAGGCCCGAATATCGATGACCGCTCCAACCTTGTTCATTTCATCCACTCCAATGCTCTTCATGTCCACGCCGCTCACAGGCCCACCAGCCCGGGCAGACCGCCGATGTCGGAAATTTCATTGACTTCGTAATAGCTGTTCATCGGTTCGTGGCCGCGATTGACGAAGGCCTTCATCCTGATGCCCAGATCATAGGCCGTCATCAGGTCATAACGAAAGCTGGACGAGACATGCAGCACGTCCTGCGGTCCGCAGCCCAGCTTGTCGAACATCATTTCAAAACCCTTGGCGCGCGGCTTGTACGACTGGGCTTCCTCGGCGGTATAGGCGGCATAGAAAGGCGCTTCGAGGCGTTCTACGCTATAGGGGATCAGGTCGATCATCGAATTGGACAGGATCACCAAAGGGATTTCCGGGGCGATCTTTTTCAACGGCTCGACCACATCGGGATGCGGGTTCCACGTGGGGATGGCGGCATAGAGCGCGGCGCCATCGCTGTCGCGATATTCCACCTTGTTGCGCTTGCACGCGCGCTGCAATGCTTCGGCCACCACCTCGGCATAGGGACGCCATGCGCCCAGCACACCATCCAGCCGGTAAAAGGAAAAGTCCCGGCAGAATTGTTCCAACGCCTCGCCCGACAGACGATCCGCATAGACCTGACGGGCAACCGGGGCCATCTCGAAATTGATCAGCGTGCCGTAACAGTCAAAAGTGATGAATTTGGGCTTGAGGTGGGCCATGAACGCCATCCTTGGGTTGATTCCTCGATGTGGGCTTCAGGCTAACGCAGTCAGACGGCATGAAATTGCAGATTGGCCGATACATCCGACGAATTTGACCGCCCTTTGTCCCAATCGCGGCATCGAATGCCAGAAAATCGGATATAGATCGCAACGACCGGACATTGCCGAAATACCGGCACATTATGCCGCCCGATGACAGGAGAATTTTGATGGCCACCTTGCCGGACAACCGACTCAAGCTTCGCGCGATGGAGCCGTCGGATGTGGCCGCCATTCACGCCATGTCGCAGGGTGAACAATGGCCCCACCGCAAGCAGGACATCACCGCCATGCTCAATCTTGGACAGGGCGTTGTCGCGGAAATGGGCGGCGAAATTATGGGTTCGGCCATGTGGTGGATCTATGGCGAAAAGGTCGCGACATTGGGCATGTTGCTGGTCGATCGCCGGTTTCGCGGCAATGGCATCGGGCGGTTGATCATGGAATCCGTGCTGGATCAGATCGGTGACCGCTCCATCCTTTCCATCGCATCGGACAGCGGCCTGTCTTTGCTGCGCAAACTGGGCTTTCGCGGCGTGTCGGAAATTCGCCAGCATCAGGGCACTGCCTTTACCGCGCCGCTGGTGCCGCTGAAACCGGGCGAACGTATCCGCCCGATGGGGGCCAATGACGTCACGGACGTATCGGCGCTGGTAGAGGCGGCAACCGGCCTCGTCCGGCCCAAGATGATGAAAGCCCTGCTGGGCAAGGGGCACGGCATTGTTCTGGTGCATGACGAGGAAATAATCGGCTTTGCCATCTTTCGCCGATTTGGCCGCGGCTATGTCGTCGGCCCGGTCATTGCGCCCGATATCGTCCGGGCCAAGGCGCTGATTTCACAATGGCTGGGTTCGCGCAGCGGCGAATTCATCCGTCTCGACATGATGGGCGAATGCGGCCTGCATGACTGGCTGGAACAATTGGGCCTCATCCACATCAACAGCTTTGTCGTGATGGTCCGGGGCGAGGAGCCTGTCCCCAGCCAACTGGGCCAATCCTTTGCCATCGTCAGCCAGGCGCTGTTCTGAAAAGTAAGGGCGCAGGCTCCCCCCGCGCCCTGCTTATTGCTTATGCCTTGGCCGCCGCCACAAAGGCGCGGGCGCGCTGGCCGACTTCGCCCGCGTCAAGGCCGGCCTTGTAAAGCGCCGAGCCAAGACCAGCGCCCTGCGCCCCGGCGGCCATCCATTCGCCCAGATTGTCCGGCGTCACGCCGCCCACCGCCAGCATCGGCAAATCCTTGGGCAACACCGCACGCTGCGCCTTGAGATAGGCCGGGCTTGCCCCTTCGGCCGGGAACAGCTTGAGGCCGGTGGCGCCCGCGTCAAGGGCGGCAAAGGCTTCGCTGGGCGTATAAAAACCGGGCAGCGAGATCATGCCCGCCGCCGCGCTGGCACGGATGACGTCAAGGTTTACATTCGGCGAGATGATCAGGCTGCCCCCGGCGTTGCGGACATTGGCGACGTCGGCGGTGGTCAAAACCGTACCCGCCCCGACCAGAACCTCCGGCCCGTAACGGCGCGCCAGCTTTTCGATCGACACCAGCGGATCGGGCGAATTCAATGGCACCTCGATCATCGAGAAACCCGCCTCTATGATCGCATCGCCAATGGCCTCCACCTCGTCCGGGCGTACCCCGCGCAGGATCGCCACCAAAGGGCAAATGGCAAGGGCGGCGTTCAGGGTTTCAACGGGATTACTCATGCTTGGCTCGCTTTCCATAGGCGCAGGATTCCGGCTACAAAGGCCGCGTGGCTATCGACAAGAACAGGTGCGCCGCCGGCAATCTCCACGGCGCGGGAATATAGGCGGCCCAGATGCGGATCGGCAAGGATATGCACCGCCTGCCCCGGTGTCAGACCTTCGCCGCCCACGTCATGGCCGATCATCAGGCCCGATGCAAAGGAGGCGCTGTCCTGCACGCTACGCCCGCCCAACAGCGCGGCGGCACGCACGCGGAACAGATGCGTCGTCAACCGGCCGTTCAACCCATCGCGAACCCCGGCGCAAAACGCGTCATTATCGCTGACATCTCCGCCCAGAAATTCGGACAACAGGCTTTGGCCCTTGAGCAGGGCAAAGATTTCGCCCGTCATGGCCGTGGCGAAAGAGGCGACCTTGCCGCCCTCCATCCGCGCCCATTTGCAATGGGTGCCCGGTTGGCACAGCAATGCATCATCCGGCGCAAGACCGGCAGCGACCGCGCCCAGCAATTGGACCTCTTCGCCGCGCATGACGTCACCCGCCGGATCACACAGGCCCGGCACGATGGCGGTGCGGCACGGTTCAACCCAATGAAACGCCTGCGCCAGATCGGCAAGACCCGCAGGACATGGCAGATAGGGCACATTCACCCACCCCCGCGCCGAACCCACCATGCCCGCCAGCAACACCGGCAAATCACCCAGCTTGGTCCGGATCGCCGCGATTTCATCGGCAAACCCGCCCGGCGGTACGGCCAACAGGCCCATCCCGTCACGCTCGGTCTGCAGCACCTGTCCTTCTGCGTCGATCAGATATGCGCGGCGGTTGGTCGTACCCCAATCCACCGCGATCATGTCACCCGTCATATCACCACCACACCGTGTAAAGCGCCACAAGGATCACCGCCACCAACGCCGAAGCAATGGCAAAGCCGCGCGACGTGGCAAAGGATACGCCCTCCATGATGCCCTTACCCTGCCGGACCGGGGCTTTGCCCAAGAGCGAGACGAGAACCGTGAGCGCCAGAGAGGCAAAGAACACCATCGCCATGCGATGCATGAAGGGGATCTCGGTCAAGGCCGCAACCCCGCCAAAGCGGAAGATCGCGGAAAGCACCACGCTGGCCAAAGCGCCCGAAAGCGCGCCCGCCTCGGTTGCGCGGGGCCAGAACAGGCCGGTCAGGAAGATCACCGTAATGCCCGGCGTGACGAAACCGGAAAACTCCTGAATATACTGAAACGCCTGATCCATGCCGCCCAGCAAGGGTCGCGCCGCGACAATACCGATGACCGTGGCGACACAGGCCGTGATCCGCCCTACGCGGACCAGTTGCGTCTCGCTGGCGCCGGGGTGGAATTTGCGGGCATAGAGATCAAGCGTGAAGATCGTCGCGATGGAATTGATCTTGCTGGCGGTGGACGCGATGATCGCCGCCGTCAGCGCGGCAAAGACCAGTCCCAGCAGACCATTGGGCAACAGATGCATCATCGCCGGATAGGCCTGATCAGGCTTTTCCAGATTGGGCGCCAGCAGCACCGCGGCAATACCGGGCAGCACGATGATGACCGGCATCAACAGCTTGAGAAAAGCGGCAAACACGATCCCGCGCTGCGCCTCGCCCAAAGATTTAGCGGCCAGCGTGCGCTGGATGATATATTGGTTGAACCCCCAATAGGACAGGTTGGCGATCCACAATCCGCCGATCAAAACGCCCAGACCCGGCAGGTCCTTGTAATGCGGGCTGTCGGGCGAAAGGATCATGTGGAAGTGATCCGGCACCGCCGACACCAGCCGCGCAAAGCCATGAGCCACGCCCGCGCCTTCGCCCAATTGCCCCAATGCAATGCCCGAAACCACAAGGCCGCCCATCACCAGCAATGCGACCTGCACGATGTCGGTCAATGCCACCGCCTTCAGACCACCTCGGATCTGATAGGCCAGCGCAAACACGCCCAAACCGGCCAGCGCCATATCCTGATCGACGCCCGCCACCTGCCGCACGGCAATCGAGCCAAGCCACAGGATCGAGGTCAGGTTTACAAAGACATAGAGCACCAGCCAGAAAACCGCCATCACCGTGCGGATCGTCGGGCCAAAGCGGGCCTCGAGAAATTCCGGCATGGTGGTGATGTTGTTCTTCAGGAACACAGGCAGGAAGAACTTGCCCACGATCAGCAGCGTGAGCGCGGCCATCCATTCATAAGAGGAGATCGCGAGGCCGATGGCATAGCCCGATCCGGCCATGCCCACGATCTGTTCGGCCGAAATATTGGCCGCGATCAAGGACGCGCCAATGGCCCACCAAGGCAAAGCCCGTGAGGCCAGAAAATAGCCCGCGCTGTCCTCCTGCGCATCGCCTTTGCGGCGGCTGACCCATTGGGCAAGGCCGAAGATGAAGATCGCATAGGCCACGACCATGGCCGTATCGATGGTTGAGAGCGTCATAGGATGGTCTTTCCTCCCAAATCCCTTGCCAAAGGGCGATTATGTCTATTTATATGATAAAAACATGCGCCAGAGGGGGCCACGCAATGACCGACAATGACGACGTATCCGGCGGCCTTGGGCGTAATCTGACCTATGGGCTGCTCGATCTTCTGGGGCGTCAAATCGTGACGGGCGTCTTTGAAAACAAAGCTTTCCCGACCGAAGCCGAGCTTTCCATCCAACATGGCGTCAGCCGTTCCGTCACGCGTGAGGCGGTCAAGATGCTCACCGCCAAGGGCCTGCTGACCGCGCGGCCGAGACAAGGCACCAGCATTCAGCCTGTCGCCAGCTGGAACCTGTTTGACGCGGATGTGCTGCGCTGGCTGCTCGAACGCAAATTTTCCATCGAACTGCTTTCGCAATTCAACCAGTTGCGCGCGGCCATCGAACCGGCGGCGGCGGCTTTGGCGGCTGGCTCTGCCGATGAACGCGGGATCGCGTTGATCGAAGCCGGTTTTGCCCGAATGGAGGCCGCCGAAAGGGGCGATGATGACGTTCTGGACGCCGATATCACCTTTCACCTGGCCATCCTGCGCGCCAGCGGCAACCCCTTCTTTGCCCAATTCCGCGACGTCGTGGCGACCGCCCTGCGCACGTCGATCCGCATGACCAACCGCATCGTTGGCCGCACAGCCGATCTGGCCGCGCATGGCGCGGTGCGCGACGCGATTGTCGCGCGCGATCCCGTTGCGGCCCAGAATGCCATGCGTGCCATCATCGGCGACGTCATGGATCTGATCGCCCGTCACAGCCATGCCGCGGAATAGGCCCATCGCCTAAGCGCCGAACCGGCGGGGCGGCAGGCCGTAAACCCCGGCCTCCACCTCGAACACCGCACCCGCCAACGGTTCCTCGACACCATCGCTGGCGCTGGTCAGGAACAGGCGGCTGTAATCGGCGCCCGCGAAACAGGGCCGCGTGATCTGGCTGGCGGGCAGGTTGATCCAGCGTTCGCGCCCGCCATCAGGGTCAAACCGGCTGACGCAACCCGCTCCCCAATGGGCAATCCAGATGCCGCCCTGCGCGTCCACCGTCATGCCATCAGGCGAACCCCATTCTTCGGGAAATTCAAGGAAGACCTCGCGCGGACCAAGGCTGCCATCGTCATGCAGGGCAAAGCGATAGACCAACCCCTTGGCGCTGTCCGTGTGATAGAGCGTGGCGCCATCCGGGCTGATGGCGGGGCCATTGGCGATGCGATAGGGCGCATCCATCCTATGCCACGACAGGTCCGGGTCGAGCCGGTAAAGCCCCCCCTCATCGCGGCTGCCGTCCATGCTCATCGTGCCCGCCCAGATGCGGCCTTGGGCATCGGCGCAGGCATCATTCATCCGGTTGAAGGGCAAATCCGGCTCGGGCGCGGCGATGGGTTCAAGCGCGAAGGGATCAAGGCTGAGATGATGGAACCCCGATTTCAGCCCCGCGACAAAGCCCCCGCCCGCGCTGCGCTCGATCAGCCAGCCCGTCATTTCGGGCATCGCCCATTCGCGATATTGCCCATCGGCCAGCCCGAAACGGTTCACCCGCTGGCCAATGATATCCACCCAATAGAGCGCATCCTCGCGCGCGACATAGGTGATCCCCTCACCCAGAATGTCACGGCGCGCCCGCTCGATGATCGTCCAATCACCCATGACACCTGCCTCCTTAGTGGCTGTCGCGGGGCAGACCCTTGGTCTGGGCGATGCGCTGATATTTGACCGCACTTTCGATCACCGCGCCGCCAGCGAATTGCCCCGTCTCGCGCCTGGCGATTTCGTGCCATGGCGTCTGGCTTTCCGGTCCGGAGAAGGGATTTGCGGCGTTTTCGGCGCGGCGGCGGTCCAGTTCCTCGTCGCTCACCAGCACATTGACGCTGCGGTTTTTCAAATCGATGCGCACGATATCACCCGTGCGCAGCAGCGCCAGACCGCCGCCCGCCGCCGCTTCCGGCGAAGCATTCAGGATGGAAGGCGAACCGCTGGTGCCCGACTGTCGCCCGTCGCCGATGCAAGGCAAGGCATCGATCCCGGCGCGGATCAGGGCGGCGGGAGGACGCATATTGACCACCTCGGCCCCGCCCGGATAGCCCACCGGCCCCGCGCCACGGATCACCAGAATCGAGCGATCCGTGATGCCGAGCGCGGGATCGTCGATACGCGCATGATAATCCTCCGGCCCGTCAAACACCACGACATTGCCCTCAAAGGCTTCCATATCATCCGGGTTGGCCAGATAGCGCGCACGGAAAGTGTCAGAAATCACGCTCTTCTTCATCACCGCCGCATCGAACAGATTGCCGGACAGCACGGTCAGCCCGGCAGCAGGCTTCAAAGGCGCGGAGAGCGGACGGATCACATCCTCATCCTCGATCACCGCATCGGCAATGTTTTGTGCCACCGTGCGGCCATTGACGGTCAGCGCCTCGCCATCCAATAGACCGGCGCGAAAGAGTTCGCCCATCACAGCGGGAACGCCGCCCGCGCGATAATAGTCCTCGCCCAGATATTCGCCCGCCGGTTGCAGATTGACCAGCAGCGGAATGTCGGCCCCATGGCTTTCCCAATCGGCCAGCGAGAGTTCAACGCCAATATGGCGCGCAATGGCGTTCAGGTGGATCGGCGCATTGGTGGACCCGCCGATGGCCGAATTGACACGGATGGCGTTGAGGAAGGCCGAGCGGGTCAGAACATCGGAAGGCTTGCGGTCGGCGCGCACCATTTCCACGATCTGACGCCCGGTGTGATAGGCGCTTTCCGCGCGATCACGATGTGGCGCAGGGATCGCCGCATTGCCCGGCAGGCTCATGCCCAAAGCTTCGGTCAGGCTGTTCATCGTGGTGGCCGTGCCCATCGTGTTGCAAAAACCGGTGCTGGGCGCCGACGAGGCCACCAGTTTGATGAAGCCCTTATAGTCGATCTCGCCCGCCGCCAGCATCTGGCGCGCTTTCCATACGATGGTGCCGCTGCCGGTGCGCTCGCCCTTGAAATTGCCGTTCAGCATCGGGCCGACCGACAGAGCGATGGCCGGAATATTCACCGTCGCCGCCGCCATCAGGCACGCCGGCGTCGTCTTGTCGCAACCAATGGTCAGCACCACGCCGTCGAGCGGATAGCCGAACAATGTCTCGACAAGGCTGAGATAGGCCAGATTGCGGTCCAGCCCCGCCGTGGGCCGCTTGCCGGTTTCCTGAATGGGGTGGCAGGGAAATTCGATGGGAATGCCGCCCGCCTCGCGGATGCCGTCGCGTACGCGTTCGGCCAGTACAATGTGGTGGCGGTTGCAGGGGGACAGGTCGCTGCCGGTCTGGGCAATGCCGATGATGGGGCGGTTGGACTGCAACTCCTCCATCGACAGGCCATAGTTGAGATAGCGTTCGAGATAGAGCGCCGTCATGTCGGGCGAAGCCGGATTGTCAAACCATGCGCGGCTGCGCAGGGTGGGCTTCTGATTTTGCTCGGACATGGCTCTATCTGTCTCCTTTTCACCGGCGCGTCCCGTGCGATTCCCTCGCCGCGCCAGCTGGGTGTTGACGTCTATAAGCATATATATCATACAAAAGTAAAGCGCGAGGATGCATAGATGAATAATTCACTGATTCGATTGGGTTTGGTTGGGCTGGGCAAAATCGCCCGCGATCAACACCTGCCCGCGATAGCCGCCAACCCGCGCTTTACCCTGACGGCGACAGCCGATCCGATGGGTGGTTTGGACGGGATTGCCTCCTATGCCAGCCTAGACGCCATGCTGGAGGCACGCCTTGCGCTGGACGCCATCGTCCTTTGCACGCCGCCAGGGGTTCGGGCCGGACTGGCGCACAAGGCGTTGCAGGGTGGGTTGCATGTGATGCTGGAAAAACCACCCGCCGCCGCGCTGTCACAAGTCGATGCCCTTGTCGCCGCCGGACAAGGACGCAGTATGCTGGCCACATGGCACAGCCGCGAAAGCGTAGCGGTCGATGCGGCAAAGGCGTGGCTCGCAACGCGGCGGGTGCTGTCCGCGCGCATTGACTGGCGCGAAGACGTGCGCGTGTGGCACCCCGGTCAGGACTGGCTGCTGGACGCGGGCGGCTTTGGCGTTTTCGACACAGCCATCAACGCTTTCTCGATCCTGACGCATATCATGCCCGAAGCCTTGACGCTGGAAAGCGCCGAACTTGGCATTCCCGCCAACCGTCAGGCGCCGATGACATCCACCATGGTCATGCGCCACGGCGGGGCCGAAGTGGCGTGCAACCTGTCCATCCTGCACCCCGGCCCGCCGCAATGGGATATCGCCATCGACACGGACGGCGGAAATTTGCGCCTGACGCAGGGCGGGCACCGGATGGAAATTGACGGCATCCTGCAAGACATCGCGCCTGATGCCGAATACCCCCGGCTCTATGCCCGCTTTGCCAGCCTTATCGATGCAGGCCTCAGCGATGTTGATGCCCGCCCCCTGACGCTGGTGGCCGATGCGATGATGCTGGGCCGCCACCATTCCCTCCCGTCTTTCGAGTTCTGAAACCATGGAAAACAGCCTCCCCCCGGTTGATCGTCGCCGAGTTCTGGCCGCGTCTTTGATGGCCGCTTCGGGCCTTGCCTGCACGGATCAGGTTTTGGCCAAGGCGGCGGCTAAAACTCTGACGCCCCCGCCCGCGCCTTCTCCCCGGCGCGAGGTGGTGCTGGGCGATGGCTGGCGCTTTCATCTGGGCCATGCGTCCGATCCGGCACGCGATTTCGGCTTTGGCAATTGGGGCCGCACCTATGCCAAGCCGGGCTTTGACGTGGCCGAAACGGTCAAGCCCGATTTCAATGACAGCGGTTGGGAACAGGTGCGCGTCCCCCACGATTGGGCCAGCGCCCTGCCCTATGCCCCGCCCGCAACGATGGAGAAGGGGCGCGAGGATTTTATCGCGGGCCACGGTTTCCGCGCCATCGGCCGCGATTTTCCGCAAAACAGCGTCGGCTGGTATCGTCGCACCCTGCCGGTGGGCGCCGCCGACAAGGGTCGCGCGGTCTGGCTGGAATTTGACGGCGTGTTCCGCAATGCGGTGGTGATCGTCAACGGCTATATCGCGCATGAGAATGCCAGCGGCTATGCCCCGTTCCGCGTCGATATCGCCGATTTCCTCAATTATGACGGCAAGCCAAACCTGTTGGTCGTGCGCGTCGATGCCAGCCTTGGCGAAGGATGGTTTTACGAAGGCGCTGGGATCTATCGCCATGTCCGGCTGGTTTCGGCAGCGCCATGCCATATCCCGCAATGGGGCGTTTGCGTGCGGGCCGAACCGCGCGGGCAAGGCGCATCCATTCAGGTTTCCACCGATGTCGTTAATCCGGGCGAGTCGGTTCAGCTTCGCTATCGGGTGATGGCTCCCGATGGTGGCGAGGTGGCGGCGGGGGATGGCCCCGTCGTCGCCGTTGCGGGCAAGGCAATGGTCGAGCAGGCCATCAACATTGGCAGCGCCCGTCTGTGGTCAGTCAAAGACCCTGCGCTTTATCGCCTGATCAGCGAGGTCGTGGTTGGGGGCGAGGTCGTGGATCGGGTCGAAACCCGCTTTGGCGTGCGGACTTTGCGTTTCGACGGGCGGACGGGGTTCTTCCTCAATGGCGCGCCGGTCAAATTGCTGGGCGTGTGCAACCATCAGGACCACGCGGGTGTCGGCACGGCGATCCCCGATGCGCTGCACCGCTGGCGCGTGGCCCAGATGCAGGACATGGGCGTCAACGCATGGCGCAGTGCACATAATCCGCCTTCGCAGGCCCTGCTCGATATTTGTGACGAGGCTGGGATGATGATGGTGGCCGAAACGCGCCTGAACAACACCAGCCCCGAGGCGCTGGACGAGTTGGAGCGGATGATCCTGTCGAGCCGCAACCATCCCTCGATCATCCTGTGGTCGGTGGGCAATGAGGAAGGGCATCAGGGCACCCCGCGCGGGCGCAATATTTCGGCGCGGCTGGCGGCGCGGTGCAAGGAACTGGACCCCACGCGCCAGACGACGCAGGCCATGGACAATGGCTGGTATGAGGATGGCGCTGCGCGTGCGGTCGATGTCGTGGGCTTCAACTATCGCACCGACAAGATCGCTGCTTTTAAGGCCAAATATCCCGACACGCCCGTAATCGGCACCGAAACCGCCAGCACCGTGGCCACGCGCGGCGAATATGCCAATGATACTGCGCGCCATATCGTGCGCGCCTATGACACCGAAGCGCCTTGGTGGGCCAGCACCGGCGAGGCATGGTGGAGCATCGCAGCCAAGGATCCGGGCATTGCAGGCGGTTTTATCTGGACCGGCTTTGACTATCGCGGAGAGCCGACCCCCTATGCGGCATGGCCCTCGGTCAGTTCCTATTTTGGGGTCGCCGACATTTGCGGGTTCCCCAAGGACAATTACTATTACTATCGCGCATGGTGGCGGTCCGAATTGCCGCAGGTACATCTGTTGCCCCACTGGAACTGGGCGGGGCGCGAGGGCCAGCCTATCGAGGTCTGGGCGCATGGCAATTGCGTGCAGGTCGAATTGCGGCTGAACGGGCGCAGCCTTGGCCGCAAGGATATGCCGCGCAACAGTCATCTGGTGTGGCAGGTGAATTATGCGCCCGGAACGTTGGAGGCCATCGGATATGACAAGGCCGGACGCATCGCCGCGCGCGACCGGCGGGTGACGGCGGGCGCGCCCGCAACCTTGCGCCTTTCCGCCAGCGCCACTCGCATCAAGGCCGATGGCAAGGATATGGCCATTATCCGGGCCGAAGTGTTCGACCTTGCGGGCAATCCTGTACCAACGGCTGCTGTGCCGCTCCGCTTTGCCCTGACTGGGCCGGGCCGGGTGCTGGGCACCGGCAATGGCGACCCCACCGACACCACCCCCGACCACAGCCTTGAGCGGCGCAGCTTTAACGGGCTGGCGCAGGTGTTGGTTCAGGCCGATGGGACGGCGGGGCAAATCACCCTTTCGGCCCAAGGCGAAGGGCTGGCCCCGGCCCACATCGACCTGTTTGCCCATACGATCTGAAAGCATTGAACCATGGCACTTGGACTTCTTGCCGCCGCGCTTCTGGCAACGGCCGCCTCGCCCGCTGCGCCCAAACTCTATCTGGGCGGCGACCTTTCCTTTACCAATGAAATGGAGGATTGCGGTGCGGTCTTTCGCGAGGGCGGCAAGGTGGTCGATCCCTTTGTCGTGATGAAGGCGCATGGCGGCAACATCATGCGCGTGCGCATCTGGAACGCGCCGGGCTGGACCAAATACAGTACCTATGAAGACGTGCTCAAAACCATCCGCCGCGCCCATGCGGCGGGGCTGGAGGTCCTGCTGGACTTCCACTATTCCGACGATTGGGCCGATGGTGAAAAACAGATCGCGCCGGCGGAATGGGCCAAACTGTCCACCGACGATCAGGTGAAAGCGCTGCATGACTACACGCGCGACATCCTCGACCGATTGGCCAAGGAAGGACAATTGCCGGCCTTTGTTCAGGTCGGCAATGAAACCAACCCGGAAATGCTGGGCGGGACCAAGGATGGCAAGATCAATTGGGAACGCAATGCCCGCCTGATCAACGCGGGCGTTGCCGCCGTGCGCGAGGCGGCCAAGGCCCATGCTCATCCGATGAAGGTGATGCTGCATATTGCCCAGCCAGAAAATGTACTTGGCTGGTTCGACGATGCGACCGTGGCCGGGGTGATGGATTATGACATCATCGGCATCAGCTATTATTCCAAATGGTCGAAATACGATCTGGCCGGTCTGGGCAAGGTGATCGCGGCGGCGCACAAGCGTTATGGCGCAGACGTGTGGGTGGTGGAAACGGCCTATCCTTTCACCAATGATTATGGCGACACCACGCCCAACCTGCTGGGTTCGGATTCGGCCCTGCCCGGATATCCCGTCACCCGCGAAGGTCAGGCCCGCTATATGGAGGATCTGACCAAGCTGGTCGTGGCCAATGGCGGCAATGGCGTGGTTTATTGGGCGCCCGACCGCGTTTCGACGGGGTGCAAGACACGCTGGGGCGTGGGGTCGGATTGGGAAAATGCCGCATGGTTCGACATCAAGAAGCATGAGGCCTTGCCGGTCATGCGGTTCATGGAAATGACGCGGAAATAAGGTCATCCGCCCAAACCGAAAAGGGCCGCGAGGAGCAATCCCCGCGGCCCTTTTGCTGTGAGAGAGGTTGGAAAACCCGCCGGTTTCTATCCCGGCGGCCTTTCGTCATCAGAACTTGACCGTCACGTCGGCCAGATAGCTGGGGCCATACTTTTCATAACGGGCGATCTGGTTCGGATCGTTGGCGAAATAGAAACGGGCCGCCTGATTGGTCAGGTTGTTGGCCTGAACACGCACAGAGATCGCCTTGGTGATCGCATAGGACACGCTGGCACCCACGATCGTTTCGCTTTCCATCCGGGTCAGGCGCGACGCGTCCCAGCCAAAGATCACGGTCTGCGGGCTGTGATGCTTGATGCCGATTCGCGCGTCCACGCCATGGCCCGAATACCACAGGTCGAACTGGCTGGTGAACTTGGCCAGACCGACGGCAGGCAGCGGATTATAGGTCGGCGTCATTTCCTTCAAGTTCGAATCCACCAACGCAACATTGGTATAGATCCCGAAATTCGACAGCGCCGGCACAAACCAGAAAGGCGTTGAAAGCGAAGCTTCGGCACCCGTGATATAGCCGCCCTTGCCATTGGCCGGACCGGTGATCAGATAGCCCAAGCCATTGATCGTGGTCGAATATTGCGTGTAACCGATGTTGCTGTCGACATTCTTGTAATAGCCCGCCAGCGCGATCACCGCATCCTTGTGGAAGTAATATTCAAGGCTGAGGTCACCCTGCGTCGCCATAAAGGGCTTGAGATTGGGATTGCCCGCGCTGCCCGTGTTTTGTGAAGGCGGATAATAGGACAGGTTCTGGCTGGCGCGCAATTCGTCGAGCGGCGGGCGGCTGAGCACCCGCGCAACGCCCGCGCGCAGCTTGAGCTTGTCCATCAGGTCAAAGTTGAGGTTCAGACTGGGCAGAACGCGGAAATAGTGGCTGGGCGCATAGACCGACTTGTAATCGGTGACATTGGCCGTGCCGTTCCACGAAGTCGTGCCCGAATAGGCGGTCGAACCCGTGGTGACATCCACCATGCGCACGCCGATATTGCCGTAATAGGGCACCGCGCCCAGATCGCCCGCCAATTCGGCCATCACATAGGCTTCGAAATCATCCTCGCGCACGCGCCAGTACTGGCCCTTGTCCTGCGTCGCATTGGCCAGATTGAGCGAGGAGATCGCATCATAATTGGCATAAAGGATGTTGGGGAAGCTGAAACCGCCGCCATTGATGTTGAAGGACGAGAAGTTCGGCGTGCCGGTCAGCGTCAGCGCTCCACCGGTCAGCGAGTTGAAGCTCTTGATGCGGTTGGAATAACGCAGGCCTGCATTCAGCGCGGTGATGACCCCGCCATGCAGCTTGTAATTGAAATCGACCGACATCGCACCCAGCGCGTCCACCAGCCTTTGCGGACCAGTCAGGCCCGTACCGGCATAGGATTGCGCCGAAGGATCGGTGACATTGGTAGCCGTCGAAATCGAAGGCGCCACGCCAGCGGCGGTGTTGAACGTCACGCTCTGGGGCCAGACGTTCCATTCCTGCGCGGCCCAGGTGTTGTTGCGGCGCGCCTGCGAATAGGACGCGTCGAACTTTACCGTCATGTCATCGGCGCGGTAACGGGCGTTGATGCCCGTCGCCAACAGGTTCTTGTCCTCGGTATATTTGGCGATCACATTGGTGACGGTGGTGCCCCAATTGTTGACCGTGGCGCCCACAATGCTGTTGCCCGCCAGCGTGAAATTGCCCGCGCTATAGGTCGAATCCGGCAAAGTGCCGCCCCAGTCGCCCCAACCGCCATACCATTGCTGGAACTGGTTTTCATTAATCTTTACATTGGAATAGAGGAAATCGGCGTTCACATCCCAGTGATCGTCAGGCTTCCACTGCAAGCCCGCGCTGGTGCTCCAACGCTCCTCGGCCAGAGCCTTGACCTCGGCCTGGGCGCCCCACGGGGCGTTGATCGACCGGCCATTATAGGTCGGCGGGCTGTTGCCCGCATCGGCATTGTTATAGCCCCAGCCCTGGAACGAGGAATAGCCGTTTTTCTGCTTCTGATACGTCCCGCCCAGCGACAGGCCCAGCGTATCGCTCAGGCGCGTCACATATTGCAGGCTGCCGCGCGAGCCGACATTGTTGTAATTGGGGATGCGGAAACCCGGATCGTTCATCTGCGCACCAGCGCGCAAAGTCAGACGCGGGCCGGAATAATCGAGCGGGCGGATCGTGCGAATATCAATCGTGGCGGCCACACCGCCCGCGATCAGATCGGCACCCTGCGATTTATAGACGGTGACGCCCGAAACCGCTTCGGAAGGATAGATTTCCCAGCGCACATTGCGGTCGGGTTCCGACGATGCCACTTCGCGCCCGTTGACCAGACCCAGCACCAGGCGGGGGCCAAGGCCGCGCACCGAAGCCTGGCTGGCATTACCACGGTCACGCGTGGCGCTGACGCCCGGCAAGCGGGCCAGAGCATCGGCAATGGTCACGTCGGGCAGAACGCCAATGTCCTTGGCCGAAATCGTCTCGGTCACCACGGACGAGGCGCGCTTGGCCGAAATGGCGTCGCGCAGCGAGGCGCGCAGGCCGGTAACGACAATGTCCGAAGCAGCCGGCGCTTCATCCGCCGCGAATGCCGGGCTTGCGCCCACAACCAATGCCAGAGCGCTCACCATGGTGGCGCCATATGTTTTGCGAATCACGAATACCCTCCCTTGCGGCTTGGCGTCAGTTTTATCAAATCTCATTTATCTGATAAATACGGTCGTACTGATACCGATGTCAAGAAGGCGCATATTTTTAACCCTGCAAAGTGCGGGGCTGTTGCGAAAATCAGACACATGCGTGGGGGTAAAGGAGGAGAACGGTTGCGCTAGAGGGCTTCAACCGCACCGCGCGGATGGCATCAAGCCTCGCTAGAGCGCACACCAACCTGCGTCACCGCAATCGGTGACGATAATCGGGGCAGTCCCATGTTCAATATGACACTGCCCCCAAAATGTTTAAGCCTTGGCGGCGGTAATGATGATTTCCACCTTATAATCCGGCGTGGCCAGACGCGATTCACCCGTCGCGCGCGCGGGCGGCGCAATATCGGCGACCCACGCATCCCACACCGCATTCATTTCGGCGAAGTCATCCATATCGGCCAACCAGATCTGCGCCATCAGCATATGCTCTTTCGAACTGCCCGCCGCGGCCAGAAGGCGTTCGATTTCGGCCAGTACCGCCTTGGTCTGCTCGGTGACGGTTTCGCCTTCCTCGCACTGACCGGCCAGATAGATGGTGTCACCGTGGATCACGGCCTGGCTCATGCGCTTGCCGGGTTCGATACGGGTAATGGTCATGGGGTGTCCTTGTTCAATAACGCGAAAGCGCAAGATCGGCGGTTTCAATCGCCGGGCGCCGCTGGCTGATGATATCGGTGATGACATGGGCCGAACCACAGGCCATCGTCCAGCCCAATGTGCCATGGCCGGTGTTCAGGAACAGATTGCCAATGCGCGTGGGGCCGATGATCGGCGTGCTGTCGGGCGTCATCGGGCGCAGACCGGACCAGAAGGTCGCCGCCGAAAAATCGCCCGCGCCGGGGAACAGCGTGCCCGCCGAATGTTCCAGCGTATCACGGCGCGCCTGCGGCAGATCGGTGCTGAAGCCGGAAATTTCCGCCATGCCGCCAATGCGGATCCGGTCGCCAAGGCGGGTAATCGCCACCTTGAAACTCTCATCCAGCAAGGTGGAAACCGGGGCCAGAGCTTCCTTGACGATAGGAACCGTCAGCGAATAGCCCTTCACCGGATAGACCGGAACATTCAGCCCCAAAGGCTTGACCAGATGCGGCGAAAAGCTGCCCATGGCCACCAGATAGGCGTCGGCGGTGACCGGGCCGTGGTCTGTGTCGACGCGGACGATCCGCCCGCCTTCCTCAACCACGCGGGCGATGGTGGTGTTGCTCATGAACTCCACGCCCGCCGCCTTTGCCATGTCGGCCAATGCGTTGGTGAACTTGAAACAATCGCCCGTTTCGTCATGCGGCAGGCGCAAGCCCCCCGCAATCGGCGCCGTAGCCGAGGCAAGGCCGGGTTCGGCCGCGATACAACCGGCCTTGTCCAGAACTTCGAAAGGCACACCATCGGCTTTGAGCACCGCCACATCCTTGGCGATGCCCTCCAACTGACTTTCCTCGCGGAACAATTGGAGCGTGCCCTGCATCCGTTCGTCATAGGAAATGCCGGTTTGCGCGCGCAATTCGATCAGGCAGTCGCGGCTGAATTCCGCCAGACGCACCATCCGACTCTTGTTGATGGCGTAATCGCGCGCGTTGCAATTACCCAGCATGGCCAGCATCCACTTGACCATCGCCATATCCGCACGTGGACGCAGGATCAGCGGTGCATGTTTCATCGCCAGCCACTTGATCGCCTTCATCGGAATGCCCGGCGCGGCCCATGGCGAGGCATAGCCCGGCGAAATCTCGCCCGCGTTGGCGAAACTGGTTTCCAGAGCGGGTCCTGCCTGGCGGTCGATCACGACAACATCATGGCCCGCCTGACGCAGATACCATGCCGAGGTAACCCCGATGACGCCGCTGCCAAGGACTGCAATTTTCATGAGGACAGGCTTTCGTTGAGAGCCGGAACGTCGACATAGGTCCGTTCATAACGGCGGCTCAGTTGGGTCAGGATTTCATAGGAAATGGTGTCGGCATCATGGGCGACATCATCAATCGTCTGATGCGGGCCGATCAGTTCGACCGGCGCACCGGGATAAAGCAGCTCGGCCGGAACATCGGTCACATCCAGCGTGATGCTGTCCATCGACACGCGGCCGATGATGGGCGCGCGATGGCCGCCAATATAGGCCGCCCCGCGATTGCTGAGCGAACGGGGCCAGCCATCGGCATAACCGACAGGAATGGTGGCGATGCGCGTTTCACGGGCCGCGTGAAAGGTCATGCCATAGCCGACCCCCGCCCCGACCGGAACGGTGCGCAATTGGGCAATCGCGGTTTCCAGCGCCACGACGGGGCGCATGGGATTCGCGCCCGCGCTGGGCGTGCCACCATATAGCGCGATACCGCCACGCACGAGGTCAAAATGGCTGCGCGGCAAAAAGCACCCGCCGCTATTGTCCAGAGCGCGGGGCAGATTGGGGAAGACTTCTGCGATAGCTTGGAAACGTGCGGCCTGCTGCACATTGGCGACATGATCGGGTTCGTCGGCACAGGCCAGATGGCTGATCAAAAAGCGCAGGTCGATATGCGCGGCGATGGCCTGGTCTGCGACAAAGGCGTCGATTTCCCACCCTTCCATGCCCATGCGCGACATGCCGGTGTCAACCTGAAGGATGGCGGACAGGCGGCGTGAAAGCGCTTTGGCTTGTGCCACCCAACGCCGAGCCTGATCGAGCGAGTTGAGGACGGGGATCGCGCCCATGGCCGCGCAATCCGCTTCCTGTCCGGGCAACAGGCCGTTCAGGACATAGACCGGAGCACGCCCGTTCAACGTCGGAATCAGCGCCTTGGCCTCGCACAGCAGCGCTACGAACAAATGCTCGCAACCCTGTGCCAACAAGACCTGCGCCACCTGCGCCGCGCCCAGCCCATAGCCGTCGGCCTTGACCACCCCGCCCACTTTGGCGGGCGCGACCTGTTGGCACAAAAGGCGGTAATTCGCCGCCAGAGCGCCCCAATCGACAGTCAGTTTCGCGCCTGCGCACATATGCGGCTCCACACCCGTTTGATAAGTGTATGCTATCGCATCATATGTCGAATTTACTGCCGATCATTCGCCGATTATGCTAACAAAATGCCAATAACGATCGATATGACGACGGATCTGGTCAATTATGTCATTCATTCTGGACAATGTCGACCGCGCCATCCTGCGCATTTTGCGCAAGGACGCGCGCAAGCCCAATTCCGAAATCGCCCAGACGGTGGGCCTGTCCGCGTCGGCATGCCTGCGTCGCATCCGATTGATGGAAAGCAATGGGGTCATTCAGGGCTATACGATCATCACCGGGCACGAAGGCGACGGCGATCAGGCGGTCGATGTCGTGGTACAGGTCACGCTGGACCGCCAGACCGAGGACTATCTGATGCGGTTTGAAAACGCGGTGCGTCAATGCCCGGAAGTGCGCGAATGTTTTCTGATGACGGGCGATGTCGATTATTGGTTGCGCATCCGCACCGAAAATGTGGCCGCCTATGAAGCGATCCATGGCGAGGTACTCTCGCGCCTGCCCGGTGTCCGGCGCATCAGTTCCAGCTTTTCCATGCGCGACGCCATGCGCCCTCGCCGGTCAAAGTCGGGCAGAAGGTAGGGCGCGCAAGGTCATCGCGCGTCCATCCCTATACCACGCGCGCCATGCGCACCGCCACGGCCCAGATTGCCAGACCGCCCAGCGCCAGCCCCGCCCCGACAAATCCCGTCGAGGCCCAGCCATAGCCCGCCGCAATCGCCATGCCGCCCATCCATGGGCCAAGCGCGTTGGCGGTATTGAAGGCCGAATGGTTGAGCGCGGCGGCCAGCGTCTGCGCATCGCCCGCCACGTCCATCAGGCGCGTTTGCAGCACAGACCCCAGCGATCCGCCAATCCCGATGGCAAAAACCACCAGCGCGATGGACCACACATGCCCCACCGCAAAGGGATAGATCGCAAGCCAAATCGCGCTCCACACCAACAGGCCACCGGCCGTCGGCATCAAGGCGCGGTCGGCAAAACGCGGCGCGATCAGATTGCCCAACGTCATGCCCACACCAAAAATCGCGAAAACCACCGGAATGGCCGCATGCGATGCATGGGTCACCTCGATCAGGGTCGAGGCGACATAGGTGTAAACGCAAAACATGCCGCCAAAGCCGATCGCGCCAATCGCCAGCGTGATCCAAACCTGTCCGCGCCTCAAGGCGCCCAACTCACGCAGAGGACTGGCGCCGGCAGCAGGGCGATCACGCGGGGCGAATTGCGCCACCATCGCCGCACAGAGCAGCGCCAGCACCGCCACCACGCCAAAACCCCAGCGCCAATTGACCGATTGGCCCAGAATGCTGGCCGTGGGCACACCGATAATTGTCGCCACGGTCAGGCCGAGCATGACATAACCCACCGCCTGCGTCCGTTTTTCCGGGGGCACCAGCGATGCCGCCATCAACGAGGCAACCCCGAAATAGGCCCCATGCGGCAGACCCGAAAGAAAACGGAATACCAACATCCAGTGATAGTCCGGCGCCAAAGCGCTGAGCCCGTTGAACAGGCCGAACAGGCCCATCAAAATCAACAGCAAAGTCCGCCGCGCCAGACCCGCGCCCAGCACCGCCAGCAAGGGCGCACCCACCACCACGCCCAGCGCATAGGCGCTGATGACATGGCCGGCGGTGGGCGCATCGACATGCAATCCATCGGCCATATAGGGCAGCAGGCTCATCGTCGCGAATTCGGTCGTACCGATCGCAAAACCACCCATCGCCAGCGCCAGATGCACCAGAGAGACGGGCGTTGCGCCCGACACATCCTCTGCGCGGGCAAGCGAAAGGGTGGCGGGGTCCAGCGCGGGTGCGCTCATGAAGGGATGCCTTTCGAGAAGTGGGGGACGCTTACCGCAACGCGGTAAAGGCAAGGCCCATTGATAGGCCGATTTTCATCATTTGTCAGGCCCCAAAATGCTGCATCGCAGCATTTGCAGTCCTATGCATGACGCCCAGCGTGTATCCGCAATCCCCTCCACCACGGTATCATCGCGGCCCGACGCCCCTTTCGCACAAACGAGGCCGCATCAAATGACGTGATCTACTGAAACCCAATATCGAAGTGGGGCACCTTTTCCGATTCCATGGCGGCGGAAAACAAAAAGCCCTGCACGTAATCGCATTTCAATTCGCGCAGGACATTCTCCTGCTCGACCGTTTCAACCCCTTCGGCAATGGCTGTCTTGCCCAATTGATGGGACAAACGGATGATCCCTTCCACCACCGCGCGGTCAGCGGCATTGTCAACGATGGAACGGATGAAGCTCTTATCAATCTTGACAAAATCGACCGGCAGGTCGAGCAGATGGCGCAGCGAGGCAAAACCGGTTCCGAAATCGTCAAAAGCAATGCCGACACCACAATTGTGCAGCGTTTCGATGGCATCGCGCACATTATTGCCGCGATGTCCGATCACGATGCGTTCGGTGATTTCGACGCAAATTTCCCCTGCATCAACAACGCCACATCGCATGGCCTGAACGATCCGATCAACATAGGTGGAGTTGTGAAAGTCACCAATCGATGAATTGATCGCCACCGAATAGTGCCTGTTCTGCAAACTCTTCCAGTGATTGAGATCACGCAACACCATCTCCAGCACCTGCGCATCAGCGGCGGCGGCCAGCGCGTGATCATCAAGCGCATCGGCAAAATCGGCTGGCCCCAACAGGCCGCGATCGGGATGCTGCCATCGCAACAGGGCCTCGTATTTCACCACCTGGCGCGTGGCCATTGCCACAACGGGTTGATAGAAAACGCGCAGTTCCCCACGCTCGATCGCCTTGGAAAATTGCGACAGCAATTCCACCCGCCGGTCAATGTCGGCCCGCATGTCGGAACAGAAATATTTGGCCTTGCCGCGCCCCGTTTCCTTGGCGGCATAAAGGGCAATGTCGGCATGACGCAGCAATTCAGCCGCCGTACTGCCCTCCTCGGCAATGCGCGCCACGCCCAGCGAGACCGAGACCTTGCGATGATCGCCCTCCAGCCAGACAGGCGTGGCAAGCGCTTCGTATAGCCGGGCAATGCGGGCCTCTTTATCCGCAACCGTCGGGCAATCACGAAAGATCAGCGCGAATTCATCGCCGCCCAGCCGCGCAATCACATCGTCAGGCAACATGGCCCGGCGCAAGCGACGCGCAATTTCAACCAGCAGATCATCACCGGCGGCATGGCCAAGGCTGTCATTGATATCCTTGAAATGGTCGACATCCATCAAACCGACCACAATATCATTGGCCCGCGCCGCGGTACTGAACTGGTTGAGGCTGCGCATGAAACTGAGCCGGTTGGGCAGGCCGGTCAGCGAGTCGACATTGGCCAGTTGCCACAGTTTATCTTCGGCATCCTTTTGCAAGGTGATGTCGAAACGAATGGCGGTGAACCGATCAATCTGCCCATTCCCATCGCGATGGGGTACGATGGTTGTATCGACCCAGTAAAGCTTGCCCGACTTTGCCCGATTACAAATCTCTCCATGCCACACCCGGCCGGCGTGGATGGCGCGATAAAGATCCTGGAAAAATTGGCGGTCATGCACCCCGGAACGCAGAAGACGGTGATTGGCGCCCAGCAACTCGTCCTTGCTATATCCACTTAATTCGCAAAATTTGTCATTAACCGAAATGATCCGGCCGGTGGGATCAGTAACTGCGACAATCGCCGCTTGATCAAGGGCTTCCTGATAGACGGATATCCAATCCGACGGTAAAGGAGAGGACGCATCATTTGCGCCCTGCTGATCCAGAAATACCGACGCATTGATAGGCTTCATGATGCAAATCCATATTGGTCAATGTGACCGTAATGGAATTTGGTTTTTCTCTGGTGCTTGACTACATCTGTTTTGACGCCGATCCATTGAGAAGGATTTCTTCACCATATAGAAAAGGGCAAGCTGTTCAGACGGCCTACCTAAATCCACTTACGCCATTTGAACCACAGATAGGGGATGAGCGTCGTCACCAGACACAGGGCCAAGGCCATCGGATAACCCCACGCCCATGACAATTCGGGCATGTTGTGAAAATTCATGCCGTAAATCCCGACAACCAGAACCGGCGGTATCCCCACAACCGAGGCCACGGTCAAAACCTTGACCACATCATTTTGCTCGATGCTGATCAAACTGTTGGCCGCATCCTGCAGAAACTGGGTTCGGGTGGTCAGACTGGTTTCAAATTCATCGAGCGAGGCGATGTCATGGACCACCGATTGCAGGCGGTTAAGCAGCGCATCATCGAGATGATCCTTGCATCGATCGGTCATAAAGGATGCCATGCGGCCAATGCTCAGGAACATGTAGCGCACACGCGACGCCCGGTCATAGGCCCGGCCCAGCTTGATGATTGAGTGGCGCAGAATGGCAGTTTCGCGGCTGACGCCCCGCGCGTCCAAATCCGTATAGAATATCGTGCGCGACACCGAGGCGATTATGTCCGATACATATTCCAATTGATCGGCGGCGCGGTCCACCAATTCCTCCAGCACGCGGACCAGCACTCCGGCAGGGGTCGGCTCCGGGTGGGATTTCAACGCTTCGGCCACGGTGTCGAAGGCGTTGATATGCGCGAAATGCGTGGTGACCAGAACATCGCGGGTCAGGATGAAACCGGCCGGCGCCATCGTCCATCGCTCGCCATCGGAACGGACCATCAAGGGCGCGCTCATATTTAACATATGGTCTTCGACGCGCAATCGGCTCGAACTCTCGATCTCTTGCAAAGCCTCCAGAGTAGGCACGTGAAGCCCATATTGGTCATGGATTTCGCGGCATTCGGCGGCATCTGGTTCGCAAAGATCGATCCAGACACCGCCAACACCTTCGACCGCTTCGCTCATGACTGTTTTCATCGTGGGCCTTCACTTTGGCATTGCGTTGAAAAGACAACGTTCCAAGTGCCGCAAGGCTCCACGCGTCGCAACAATCATGTCGTGATCATCGGATCATTCAGAAGCGGAAACTGATCCAGCCGGCAAAGAAATCGGAACTTTTGTAGCCCGCATTGTTGAGCGCGGGCCCGGCGTGCAGATGTTCATAGCGCCCCGTCACCGAAACATGGGGCGAAACGGTCAAGACGGCCTGAGCGCGGGCGGTTTCCGCGATCTTGCGCCCGGCCACATTTTGCGTACCGGAAAAGGCGGTCCCATTGGCGCGATAGACCGCGTCATTCAAAGTTTCACGCCAAGAAAATTGATATTCCAGCGACACGCGTATGTTGGACGCTGGCTCGAAACTGACATTGGGTGCGATGGCGATCAGATTGGTCGGCGTCGCATAGAGTTGATAGCTGTAATAGATATTGTTGCCAAAAGGCGCGAGCGCATTACGCAACTTGCCCGTGCCATAGGCCCCGCCGCCGGTGGCATAGTCGGCGTGAAAACCCACGCGCGGCGCGGTGCGATCCTTGCCCAGCCGATAGGATTGGGCCATCAACACCTGAAGCGCGGAAATCTCGCGGTTATTGTACTGCCCGCCCTGAAAATTGACCGTCCAGTCCAGATTGACCGGCCCGGCATCGCCCCACAGGTGGATGCCGTAAAACTCGCGCACTTCATGGGCCGTTGTCGTGCCCCAAACCGCCGCCGTATTGCGCAAGCGCCAATAGAAAGGATCGAGATAGAGCTTTGATCCGCCCAACCAGTCATTGGGAACGCGCAAGCCCCCCGAAATGCCCGAAAAGCGGCGCGTATCCTTGTTCAGATCATCGCCCGTGCCTTGCTGTGCGGGGCGCGTAGGGGTGAAATCAAAGGCGTCGATCCGCATATGGCGCGCCTTTGCCCAGACACGAAAACCGTTATAGGACAAAAAGATCGTGTTATTGTCGCGCGGTACCAGCAACAGGTTCGGCCCGTCGGCATAGGTCTGGCGGCCATAGCGCACGCCCAGTTTCACCCCGGCGACCTTGGCCGTCGCATCGACAAAGGATTGCTGAACAATCGCGGTATTATCGAGATAGCCCGAAGGCGTGCCGATGTTCCGCCCCGAAATCCCCGCATGGGCCAATTCGGCATAGGCCCGGAAATGCGTCCCCACATGCAGGTCGGCCCCGCCCACGATGCGGGCAATATCCTGTCGCTGGGCCTGCGTGTTTTTCAGATCCGGGTTGGTCGTTTCATTCATCCGCAGCCGCATTTCGCCCGACAGCGAGACATAGATGTCACCCGCCGCATCGACCGGAATGAATTTGAGATTGTCGATATATGTCTTGCGCTTGGCCGGATCGCGCAGTTTGCTCCAGTCCTCGACCCAGCGCGATTGGTTATAGCCTGCGCTGGTCACGCCATCGCCTGCGCCATCGGCGGGATAGGCTTCGGACAAAGGCGCAGCCAAAGCCTGACTGGTGCGATTGGGCGGGCCAATGACCTGCGCACCGGCGGGAACGGCCATCAACAGGCCGAGCGAAAGGGCAGCGCCGCCGCCAAGGCGTCGCGAAAAGCTGTTCATGACGGTGGGACTCTCCGATGGGTGGGGACGGTCGATGCCGCCCCCTTATGTTCTGTTATTCTGCGGCCTGAGGAGCTTGCGTGGCGGCGAATTCAACGCCGGAGTTTTCCACACCGCCATTAAGAGCGAGCGCCAGTTGTTGCTGATCCAGCTTGCCTTCCCATCGCGACACGACCACCGTTGCGACAGCATTGCCGATAAAATTGGTCAGGCTGCGGCATTCCGACATGAAACGGTCAATGCCCAAAATCAGCGCCATGCCCGCCACCGGCACCGACGGCACGATGGACAAAGTGGCCGCCAGCGTGATGAAGCCCGCCCCCGTCACGCCCGCTGCGCCCTTGGACGAGAGCATGGCCACCGCCAGCAGCGACAATTGCTGTCCCAGCGTCAGGTCCACATTGCACGCCTGCGCAATGAACAGCGCGGCCAGCGTCATGTAGATATTGGTGCCGTCCAGATTGAACGAATAACCCGTGGGAACCACAAGGCCGACGATCGACTTGGGGCAACCGGCCCGCTCCATCTTTTCGATCAGGCTGGGCAACGCGCTTTCGGACGACGATGTGCCCAGAACGAGCAGCAACTCATCCTTGAGATAGGCCACCAGTTTGAAAATCGAAAAGCCCGCAGCCCAGCCCACAAGGCCCAGCACCACGATCACGAAGAGAGCAGAGGTGAGGTAAAACGTCGCCACCAAGCCCGCCAGATGCACCAGCGCGCCCGTGCCATATTTGCCGATGGTAAAGGCCATGGCCCCGAACGCCCCGAAAGGCGCCGCGCGCATGACAATCGCCACCACCTTGAAAATGGCCAGCGATACTTCTTCCAACGCCGCCATCAAACGCTCGGTTCGATCACCCAACAGTGCAAGGCCAATGCCGAACAGGATCGCCACGAACAGCGTTTGCAGGATGCTGCCTTCAGTCAGCGCGCCGACGAAAGTGTCGGGGATGATTGCCACCAGAAAGCCCGTCACCGTGGTTTCGTGGGCCTTTTCCGCGTAATCTGCCACCTTGCTGCTATCCAGCGTGGATGGATCAATGTTCAGCCCGGTGCCCGGATGGACCACATTGGCCACGATCAGACCGACAAACAACGCCAGCGTCGAAAAGGTCAGGAAATAGGCAAATGCCTTGCCCGCCACTCGCCCCACAGAGGCCAGATCGCGCATGCCCGCAATGCCCGTCGCAATGGTCAGGAAAATGACCGGCGCAATGATCATCTTGACCAGTTTGATGAAAGCATCGCCAATCGGCTTCATCGCTTCGCCCAGATGCGGATAGAAATGTCCGAGCGAAACGCCCGCCGCAATCGCGATCAACACTTGGACATAAAGATGTTTGTACCAGGGGCGGCGCAAGTCGGCAGACGGCGCGGCGGCACGTGCAAGGGCAAAATGGTCCATGGTTGTGGCTTTCAGTCCTTTCCAGCGGGCCGTGGCGAACCTTCTTTGGGTCCGTGGCCTTGGGGAAAGGATATTACCGGCGGGCCTGCGCAAGAATTGATCGGGATGAAGTGGTTATTATTGATAAATATCAATATTTTGATTGCACAGCCCCCAAAAATTTGGGCAAGTTTTAGCACTCACCAAAATCTCAAAAGTGTCAATATTGGCACATCGCGTGCAAGCGGCTAAAAGCCTCGATATGTGGCCCACGAATCATCTCTTGCGCCTGCGTTGGGCCATGGCCAGCCTGCTGGCAGCGCTGCTGATCGCGGCCCTCGCCTATGTCGTGACAGAGCGCCGTGGAATGGCGCAGGAAATGGCCACCGCCCGCACCGATCTGGCCATGCGACAGGCGCTGATCACCAGCGAGATCGCCCGGTTTCGCCTGTTGCCCATCGCGCTGGCCGATGACCGCGATGTGACCTCGGCGTTGGCCGGTAATCTGGGCGCGCGCGATGCGCTCAATCGCAAGCTGGAGGCGTTGGTCACGGCCACCGGCGCGCCAATCATCTATGTCATCGGCCAAGACGGCAAAGCCATCGCCGCCAGCAATTGGCGATCACCGCAGAGTTTTGTCGGCGCCGATTACAGCGCTCGCCGCTATTTCCGCGATGCGTTAAAAATGGGTGGGGCCAGCCATTTTGCGATGGGAACGGTCAGCCATCGCCCCGGCCTCTATATCGCTCAGCGCACCGCACAGGGCGGGGTCGTGGCGATCAAGCTGGAATTCGACCGGATCGAAGCGGCTTGGGCCAAGGGGGATGGCGCCACATTCGTTACCGAAAAAAACGGTATTGTGCTGGTTTCCAGCCGTCCGGAATGGCGTTTTTTCCTGACACGCCCGGTTTCAAAGACCGTTCAAGCCAACTTTGACAATGAAGCGATGCTTTCCCCCCTGCCTCCCCGATTTGTGCCGATCAGCCTTGATGGGACTCGCACGACATGGCTCGGCAACCCCATCGTCATGCTCCGCGCGCCGCTTGCACAGGCGGGATGGTCGATCACCCTGATGCGCCCTGTGGGCCGGGCAATCCTGTTCGCGTGGATCGCCGCCATCATCACAGCGGCGCTCGTGCTGGGCATGGCCATCATCGGATGGATGTGGATGGAACGCGGCCGCGAAAGGGCCGCCCGAACCGAGGAACTGGAACAAGCCGTGGCCGACCGCACCGCCGATCTGCGCCGTGAAATGGACGAACGCGCCGCGCTTGAGGCCCGCGCTGCCGACCTGCGCGAAGGGCTGCGTCAGGCCAACCGGCTGGCCGCGCTGGGCCAGATAACCGCCAGCGTTGCCCATGAAACCGCACAACCAGTGGCCGCGATCCGCACCTATGCCGAAACCAGCCGCATATTGCTGGAACGAGGTGACAATCAAACCTTGGCAAAGAATCTGAGCGCGATTGCCCGACTTGCCGACCGTATCGGGACGGTGACATCGGAATTGCGCGGATTTTCGCGGCGAGGCGCCCCCGACTTGCAACCCGCCCCCGTCAGCGAGGTGATCGAGGGCGCGTTGTTGATCCTGAAGGAACAGTTGAAAGGCATCGCCATCACCCAACCCTTTGCCGATTACAAGGTCGAAGGAGGCAAGGTCCGGTTGGAACAGGTTCTGGTCAATCTGCTGCAAAATGCGGCGCAGGCGTTGCGGGATAATCCTATGCCCGCGATTACGCTCCACCTGTCGGTCGATGATGACACCGTTACATTGGCGGTTTGCGACAATGGGCCGGGCATCGCTGATGACGTGAAGCAACGCCTCTTTACCCCCTTTGTCACCAGCCGCCCCAATGGTCTGGGGCTGGGCCTTGTCATTTCGCAGGACATCATGACCGACGCCGGAGGTGCATTGCGTTTTGTCGAAAGGCCCGAAGGAGCCTGCTTTGAAATGACCATGAGAGCCGCGCGATGACATCCTCCCTGCCCACGGTCGCGCTGGTCGATGACGATGATGATCTGCGGGCGGCGACGGCCCAGTTGCTCGGTCTTGCCGGATATCGCGTGCTGGGCTTTGCCGACGGGTTTGGCGCGGCGCAGGCCATTGGCGAGGATTTCGATGGTATCGTCATTTCCGACGTCCGCATGCCGCATATGTCAGGGGTGGAACTGTTCCATCTGTTACAGCAACGCGACCGCGATCTGCCCGTTCTGTTGATATCGGGCCATGCCGATGTGCAGATGGCGGTCGATGCGCTGAAGGCCGGCGCGTGGGATTTCATCGAAAAGCCCTTTGCCCCCGACGCCCTGTTGGCTGCCGCCAGTCGAGCGACCAAGGCGCGCAAATTGGCGCTGGAAAACCGGGCGCTGCGCCGCGCGGTTTCGGGCGCGGGCGATCAGGCATTCCTTGGCGAAACGCCGATGATCCAACGCCTGCGCGCCATGATCCCGGTGTTAAGCCAGAGCGACATCGACCTTGTCATCGAGGGCCAGACCGGCACCGGCAAGGAACTGTTTGCGCGCTGTGTCCACCGATCCAGCGCCCGCGCCAAACACCGCTTTGTCACCGTTGATTGCGCGCTTATCCCCGCCGCCATTGTTGAACGGGAAATGTTTGCCCGTGGCGGGATCGTGGCCTCCAGCCATCGCGGCACGCTTTTCCTCGACAATCTGGATCAGGCGAGCGGCGACCTGCAAAGGCGATTGGCGCAATTTGCCGAAAAGCGCGCCATTGCGCTGGACATGCGCGACCCGGAACCCATCGACACGCGCATCATTGCCAGCATGGCCGAAGGCGGGCGCGATGCCGTGACGGACGCGCTCTATCACCGCATCGCGGGCGTGCCTCTGCGCATCCCGCCATTGAGCGAGAGGCGGGCCGATATCCGCCTGCTCTTCACCCATTTTCTGCAAAAGGCGGCGGAGCGTTTGGGGCGCCCCGCGCCGATGATCGATGACAGCATCTTTCATCTCGACGCAAGGCCGTGGCCGGGAAACCTGCGCGAGCTGGAAAATTATGCCGAACGCTATTGCCTGGGGCTGGAAACCCATGACCATCGCGTCGGCGCCAGCACACAGCCCACCCTGCCCGAACGGCTGGATGCTTTTGAAAGCGCGGCCATTCTTCAGGCTGTGCAGGAAGCCAAGGGCGAGATGGCGCGCGCTATCGGACTGCTCGGCATCCCGCGCAAGACATTCTATTACCGGGCCAAACGCCTTGGGCTGGACCTGCGATCCATGCGCGCCGACATCAGTGACGACGGCTGAGGCCGATCACAGATCCAGCGTCAGGGTCATCTTGCCCGTCCGCGACGCACCGGCATAAAGCGTGGTGCCCCCTGTTGCCCAATAGCGCTTGTCGGTCAGGTTTTCGACCGATGCGCGAAGGGTAAGGCGATGTTTGCCCGGCATGGACCAGCTATGGCCAAAACCAGCACTATAGGTCGTGTACCCCTGCAGCAGCGCCAGATTGAGCGCGTCGGCATAGCGGTCCCCGGTGTAATAGGCCCCGGCATTCACCGACCAGCCGTTCAGGAACGCAGGTGCATATTGCACAAAGGCCGAACCGGACCAGCGCGCGCTGTTCACCACGCGCTTGCCGTCCTGCGCGGCGGAACCGGTGTTGCGCTGCGTGGCGTCCAGATACTGGCCGCTGATCGATACTTCAACGCCGGGCAGGATCTTGCCCGTCACCGCGGCCTCGAACCCCTGATGCACCGCCCGCCCGTTCAGGACATAGGTATTGGTCGTGTCGGTATAGGCCAAAACCCGCTGAATGCGGAACGCCGCCAGAGAGGCCTGCATCCCATGCGCCTCAAACCGCAGGCCGCCTTCGAACTGGCGGCTGACGGCGGGGTCCATCACCTGCCCCGCATTGGTGGCGGTATCGGGGGCGGTACCGGCGCTTTCCAGCCCTTCGATATAGGAGGCATAGAGGCTGATCGGCTTTGCCGGGCGCAGCATCAGGCCAAAGCTGGGCGTGACAGTGCGGACGGTATAGGTGCTGCTGGCGCTGGTGATGCGATAGTCGACGGCGCGCAAACCGCCGATGACTTGCAACGGCCCCATATGAATTGTGTCCATCACATAGGCGCCCGTATCATAATTGACCCCGCCAGCATTGATCGTTGTCGTCGACAGGGTCAGCGCCGATTGCGGGATCACCACCGGATTATAGAGGTTCTGGGCCACCGTCGCATAGCGCATTTGCAACTGATCCCGACTGTACATTTGGGTGCGCGCAACCCCCAGCAGGATTTCGTGGCGCAGCGGGCCGGTCATGAAATCCCCCGCCAATTCGGCGCGGCCATAACGGTTTTCCCAGAACTGTCCCGGCGTATAGGTGATCGCATCGCGCCCCGCGCCCGTGGTCAGATTGACGCTTCCCAGGGTTGAGATCATGCGGTTGCGATGGGCCTCTGAAACGCCGCCCTCGACGCGGGCCGACCATTTGTCCGAGATCGCATAGTCGGCACGCAGCGCGGCATTCATGCCCCAAGTCGTGAACACCGCATTTTCCGGCGCAAACCGCAAAGACGGATCGGGAACCGCCGGCAAGGTGATTTTGCCGGAAACGGCGGTGGGCAAGGTGATGCCGCCCGGTTCCTGACCGCTGCGATGATAATATTCGACGTCCGCCTTGATGGTCAGGCGATCATCGACCTGCCAGTCGAAAGCGCCTGAAATCAACTGCCGATGGCCCGACACACCATTGGTGGTCGATTGAAGGTCGGCGCCATAACCATTGATGCGCAGGCCAAAGCGATCATCGGCCCCGAACCGGCGGCCCACATCGAACCCGCCGCCAAAACCGCCTTCGGTATCGGCGGTGGAATAGAGCGACGTCACAGGCTGAGAACCGGCGCGTTTCGTCACCAGATTGAGAATGCCCGATGGCATGGCAAAACCGTAATACAGCGCCGAAACGCCCTTCAGCAATTCGACGCGCTGCTTATTTTCCGCCGGCATCGGCGCGTAATTGATGATCGGCAGGCCGCCATTCAGACGGTAATTGCTGTCCGCCCGGATCTGAACCCCGCGCACGTTGAATGTGTTGGTGTTAAAGGGACTTGTGGTCTGCTGGGTGATGCCCGGCGTGTTCCGCAGCGCCGCCTCCAGCCCCTGTACATTTTGCGCGTCCATCAGGCTGCGCGTAATGACCGAAATGGTGGCGGGCGTATCGATCCACGCCCGGTTGCGAAAAGCACCGACCTGAACCACCTCGGCCACCATGGTTTCACGGCGGCCTTTGACCAGAATATCCTCATCCAACGGCTTTTCCGTCGCAGGCGCATCGTCGGCATGGGCTATTGTCGGCGTGGCAAGCATCGCCGCCATCAGGACGCTGGCGGAAATCGAGTAGAGGGCGGCAGGCAGGGGCAATTATTGTCCTTTCGGAACATTGAGCATTGGGGCGATCCGATATCCCGCTAGTGCTATTGCGAGAGATTTGCAATTGCATTCTCGCCGCCATTCTTTATGGCCGCCTTCATGGTCAAACCTTTCCTTATGCAATTTCACCGCTGGCTGGGCGTCACTCTCGGGCTCATCCTTGGTATCGTGGCGATCACCGGCGCGATTATGAGTTTTGAAGACGAGATCGCCCGCGCCATCGACGGCGCGCTATTCGCGCCTGGCGCCCCACCCGCGCCCGACCTGTCCCCGGACCAAATGGTCGTGCGCGTAGAGGCCGCCCACCCCGGCCTTCATGTTGACCGCATCGTATGGCCCACCGACCGAACGCAATCGGTGGAAATCCGCCTCGCCCCGGCGGGAAAGGGCGCGAGGATTGAAGGACAGGTTGACCGGGCAACCGGGCAATGGCTGGGTTTACCCTCAACCCATGAATTTTTCGCCACGGTGCGGCGATTGCACCGCTGGCTGCTGCTGCCCGGCAATGGCGATGGGATCGGGCGCAGCATCACCGGGATTGCGGCGATCGGCCTGGTCATTCTGGCGCTGACCGGCCTCTATCTGCGCTGGCCCTATCACGCGCGGCGCTGGCGCGAATGGCTGGTGGTGGATTGGCAACGCAAAAAGCGGCTGTTCTGGCGCAGCCTGCATGTGGTCACGGCCACAGGGGCAATCCCATTCTGGCTGCTGTCGGCGGCGACGGGCCTGTGGTGGTCCTATCCCTCCTATCGCGCCATCGCGACGCAGGTTTTGACCGGGAAACCCGCCAAGCCGGAAGATAAAGCCGAGAAAGCCATGGATCTGTCTGCCCGCCCATCACTTGATCCGGTGTGGCAGGCAATCTGGCGGGATAAGAGCGGCGCCTATCAAAGCCTGCGTTTTGCCATGCCGGCGGGGAATGCGAAAAAGCTGGTGATTGAGGCCTTGCCCCGCGATGCGGGTCATGCGCGCGCGCTGGACCGTTTCACCTATGATCTTACCACGGTGCGGGAAATCAAGGCCGACCTCTATGCCAAGCGTTCAATGGGCGTTGCAATCAGCCAATCCATGCTGGAATTGCACCGCGGGGCAATGATGGGCCTGGCGGGACGGTTGGCCATTCTGGCTTCGACGCTGATTTTGGCGCTGGCGGCGGTGTCGGGCCTTGTCATGTTTGCCTATCGCCAATTCAAATTGGGCCGCAGACCACGCGAAGGTAAAGTCACGCCCCAAAATGAACGTTGAGCTTTTCACCCCATCGCGACCAGCATTACGTCAAACGGATGCGTCGTCGCGATCAGGCTGATTACCGGCCTTTGCGCTGATCTGAGAATTACGGCGGCTGCCCTCGATCTTGGCGATGCGATCGGCCAGTGCCTGCCAAGCCCGTGCCGAATGCAGGTGTTGTTCGCGAACATTGGAAAGGACGCTAGCCTCGGCGTCACGCAGGCTTTGTTCGGCGCATGCCTGATAAAAAGCGCTGGTATTGGCCATGGCGGTCCTGTTCCAATGGGAGGATATCGATCAATCCACCATATCGGCCACCAACCGCTGCATCTGGGCAACCGTCAGAACGCTCGATGGCAAAGGGGGCGCAAATGGGGCGCGGATCGAAGATGATTTGAAGGAAAATGCGAAATACTTGAGAAACTTATGCATATAGATTTTGGAAAACTCGAAAAATGTGCAGGCCAAACAGCCGCATAGAGTTGGATAAGATTTCAGGGCGCGCGGCGTGAATTATACGACCGCATATCAAACCCGAATTTCCCGCGCCCGGCCCGCGATCACGCAATGCGGATCAAGCAGGCCAGACACGGGCCGCCATGACGAGAGGAGACCTCTCATCACGACGGACAGTTCCCGGTGCCCCTGCGGACACCGGCGAACATCTGGATCAGGCAGAAACCAGATTGACAGCCGACTGCTTGCCACGACGGTCGGTTTCGACCTCATAGCTCAGACGCTGATCCTTGTTCAGCGTGGTCATACCGGCCGACTGAACGGCGCTGATATGCACAAAGCTGTCATTGCCGCCATTTTCAGGCGCAATGAAACCATAACCTTTATCAATATTGAAAAACTTGACGGTGCCGATAGGCATGGGTGTTTCCTTTTCACGAAAACAAGAGAACCCGCCCGCAAAAGCGCGAGTGGAGCTGGCGGCATGTGAAAGGAAGAATAACCGAACGAATCGGAGTCAAATTCCGTCGCAGTCGACGTTAGCGGCACCGCCATTAGGCCGGATTCACGGCAAAGTCAATTTAGGTATTCGACAATCGACCATGCCGATTATCATGGCAACCCCGCGACATTTCGACTAGCAGCCGGTTCCGGCAATCAGGCCAGCCTTCGCAATTGCCTTATCCCCACCCAAAACCCGACTGGTTCCGCGACATATCGCGGATTCAAACCGCGTCCCTGCCGGAGTTTCAGACCCATTTCCGCGCCACCATCCAACAACGCTCTCCAAATTCTGGTCGATGCCGATGCATGTCCGGTCAAAGAGGAAATCTACAAAGTCGCCCTGCGCCATCATGTTGCGGTGGTCGTGGTCAGCAATCGCCCGCTGCGTGTGCCTGATCACCCGCTGGTTCGACGCGTGGTGGTCAGCGATTCCTTTGACGCGGCCGACGACTGGATCGCACAGGAAAGCCGCACCAACAGCGTGGTGATCACCGCCGACATCCTGCTGGCCGACCGGGCAATCAAAGCCGGCGCATCGGTCCTCTCGCCCACAGGCAAGCCCTTTACCGCCAGTTCGATTGGCGGGGCCGTCGCCACCCGCGCGATTATGGCCGACCTGCGCGCCGGGGCCGTGGGCGAACCGATCGGCGGCCCACCGCCCTTTTCCAAAGCCGACCGCTCGCGCTTTCTTTCCGCGCTGGATGAGGTGCTTATCCGCCTTGCACGGGGGGCCGCGCGATGATGAGAGAATATGATCTGGTGGACCGGGCGCAGGTGCCCGGCGGCGTTGAATTGCAATTGCTGCGCAATGGCGATGAATTCGCCATCGTTTTCGGTCAGAACGAGTTGATGAGCAGCGACATGTTCGCCTCGGAACAGGCATTGGCCACGCTGACCTGTGAAAGGATCGCGGATCAAAACGCGCCCCAGTTGCTGATCGGCGGTTACGGCATGGGCTTTACGCTGCGCGCGGCACTTGCGGCGCTGGGCAGCGAGGCCAGTGTGACCGTAGCCGAATTGGTTCCGCAAATTCTGGATTGGGCACGCGGCCCGATGCATCGGCTGACCGATGGTTGTCTTGACGATGCGCGGGTAACGCTGGTGGTCGATGATGTCGGCCTGCTGATCCATTCCGCAACAGGCGGCTATGACGCCATCCTGCTGGACGTGGACAATGGCCCTGAAGGGCTGACCCGGCGGCGCAACGACATGCTCTATACACATGCCGGGCTTGAAGCGAGCCACAAAGCCTTGCGGTCCGGCGGGGTTTTGGCGGTATGGTCGGCCGATGGCGACGGCGATTTTACACATCGGCTGGAACAGGCCGGGTTTGATGTGGCCGAGGTCAAGGTCAACGCCTTTCCCACCGGCACGGATCAAATGATGGATGGCAAGCAGGTCAGCCATCATATCTGGTTTGCCCACAGGAACGGATGAAAATGGCCGGCCGGTGGGTCCATCCACCGGCCGGCCATATCCTGCACGCCTGCGCCTGAACGCTTTGCCGCGTCAGTAACGAGGGGCGTGATAGAAAGAGAAGCGCTTTACCCGCCCCTCGATCAGATGCCCCTTCAAACGGCGGCGCATTTCCTCGGCGTCTTCGCTGGTGACGCAAACCAGATGGGTGCCGCCCGACGGCAAAGTTTCAATGTCGCTGATCCGGGCACCGGCCTGTTCACACATGGCCAGCACCTGCGCTTCGGGCAGGCCGACGTTCATCGCGCGGCTCATTGTCCGCCCTCCGATTGCCAGTATAGAGCCGCAGAAGCGCCAGCATCAGCCTGAAACGCGCCAATATTACGCGCGATTCCCGCCGCCTTTGCCTCATGCCTCAGACTGGATTCTTCGTCCGAGGCGTCACTGGCCCGCATAAGCAAAAGTTGATGTCGAAAATAAAGCTGGTTGAGATCCATGTCATATCTCCCTTGCGTAAGCGGGAGCGCATTTGTCTCTCAGTCGCGACTGCCTACGATAGCGAGTGCCGCAATGATTTTCGCATAGACGTTTGAAGGAAAAATGTAAGGTCAAATCGCAGAAATTATATTGCGCGTTTCACCTTGCTGACCGATCATGATTTGAACCAAAGGTAGGCAGCAATCGGATCAAGCCCAATTTAAGCACTGAAAATCAATCATGGTCGGCGCCCTGAAGTGGGAGATATGGTTTGAGCATCCATCGGATTGATCTGGCCGGGACGCGATATGCCTTTGACGGCCTGCGCGATATTCTGGCCCGCGCGACACCGGCGCGGTCCGGTGACGCATTGGCGGGCCTTGCCGCGGCCAGCGCCGAGGAACGCGTCGCCGCGCGATGGTTGCTGGCCGATCTGCCGCTGCGTCACTTTCTGGAGGAACAGGTTGTTCCCTATGAACAGGATGAGGTGACGAGACTCATCATCGATGGCCATAATGCCGCCGCCTTTGGGCCGATCGCGCATATGACGGTCGGCGAATTTCGCGAATGGCTGTTGCAGGATGAAACCGATGCGGCCGCGCTGGCATCGATCAGCGCCGGGATCACGCCCGAAATGGCGGCGGCGGTGTCCAAATTGATGCGTAATCAGGATTTGGTGGCGGCGGCACGCAAGATCGAGAATATCACCCGTTTTCGCAACACAATTGGCCTGCGGGGGCGGCTCTCGACGCGCCTGCAACCCAACCACCCCACCGATGATCCGCACGGGGTTGCAGCCTCGGTTCTCGATGGCCTGCTTTTGGGGTCTGGCGATGCCGTTATCGGCATCAATCCAGCAACGGATGACATACCCACGATTGGACGCCTGCTGACTTTGCTTGATGATCTGCGGGTCGGGCTGGACATTCCGACCCAGACCTGTGTCTTGACCCATGTCACTAATACGCTGGAACTGATCCATGCCGGCGCGCCGGTTGACCTTTGCTTTCAATCCATCGCGGGCACGCAGGCGGCCAATCGCGGCTTTGGCATTTCGCTCGACTTGCTGGACGAGGCCCATGCCGCAACCCAATCACTGGCGCGCGGCACAATTGGCCAGAATGTGATGTATTTCGAAACCGGACAGGGTTCGTGCCTATCCTCCAATTCGCATCATGGTGTGGATCAACAAACGCTGGAGTGCCGGGCCTATGCGGTGGCCCGACGCTATCGTCCCTTGCTGGTCAATTCTGTCGTAGGGTTCATCGGGCCGGAATATCTCTATGACGGCAAACAGATCCTGCGCGCCGCGCTGGAGGATCATTTCTGCGGCAAATTGCTGGGCCTGCCTATGGGGCTCGACATCTGTTACACCAACCATGCCGAGGCCGATCAGGACGATATGGACACAATCGCCACCATGCTGGGCGTCGCCGGAGTCAGCTTTATCATGGGCGTGCCGGGGGCCGATGACGTCATGCTGGGCTATCAATCGACCAGTTTCCATGATGCGCTCTATTTACGCTCGGTGCTTGGACTTGCCCCCGCGCCTGAATTTGCCGCCTGGCTGGAAAAGGTCGGCCTTACCGATGGCGCCGGGAAACTGATAAAGAGCGATCCCTTCCTCGCCTCAATCCAAAGTGTACCGGCGCTGGGCGGCATTTGTGGCTGACGGGGGCGACGTCGCACCGCTGCGCCAACGGTTGCAGGCCTATACCAATGCACGCGTCGGCCTTGGGCGGGTGGGATCATCTTTGCCAACGGCGGCCATGCTGGAATTTCAGCTTGCCCATGCGCGGGCGCGTGATGCGGTGCACAATGCCATTCCCGACGAGGTGATAGAGCATGGGCTGAACGGATGGCCATCGCTTTGCGTCCATAGCGCGGCGCCGGACCGCGCCACCTATTTGCTGCGCCCTGATTTGGGGCGTCAATTGCGCGCCGGGGACACCGCAAGGCTGCAACAGGAACATGCGCAACTGGCCATCGTGGTCGCCGACGGGCTTTCGGCCACGGCAACCCTTGCGCACGGGGCGGCATTGGCGCGGGCGATTGTCGAAAAAGTCGGGAACCAATGGCACATCGGCCCGGTGATCATCGCCCATCAGGCCCGCGTTGCCTTGGGCGATGAAATTGGCGAAGCGATGGGCGCGCAGATGGTAATCGTACTGATCGGTGAACGCCCCGGACTGTCGGCTGCCGACAGTTTGAGCGCCTATCTGACATGGGCGCCGAGACGTGGCCGGATGGACAGCGAACGCAATTGCATATCCAATATCCGGCCACCCCATGGATGGTCGATTGATGAGGCGAGTGACGAAATCGCCCGGATCATCAACCGCGCCCGTGCGGCGCAATGCACCGGGGTCGGGTTGGCGGGCAGATTACAGTGCCTGCCAACCTGATGCTCCCCTATCAGAAGCGGATCGAGCCGCGCACGCCAAAGGTCCGGGGCGGGCGAAGTTGGTTATACAGCACGCCATTCTTGACCGGGCTTTGGAAACTGGCGGCAAAGATCGTGCTGTCCTCCAGATTGTTGACGAATGCCGTCAGAGAGTAGCGCCCGCCCGCGGGTTCATATTGCAGTCGCGCGTTCGATGTCGTGAAGGCACCCTGCCGCCCACCGGGCAGATAGTCGATCGACACATAGCTGGCGCTCTGGATACGCGTGTCGATACCGAATGTTACATAGGCCCCGCCCTTCAATTCAAACTTGTGTTCATAGGCCAGGTTGAGCGTCCATTCCGGTGCATTGACCAAGGGGCGTCCCGAACAATCCACGCTGAAAATCGCGGCGCCCGTCGTGGCCGCAATCCGCGATGTTGGCGTGACCGCGCATCCCGCCGCCGTTGTCGCCCCCGACGAGGAATAGGCATAATAGGCGAAGGTCTTGTAACGCGCGTGCAGCCACTGGATGTCGGCTGTGAACAGATCATTGGCGGTGGGCTTGAACAACACTTCGGCCTCCAGCCCATAGAGTTTGGCCGAACCGGCATTTTCGGTCAGGAACACCGGCGCATACACCGCACCGGCCGGTGTGCTGGCCACCTGCACCGGGCCAAGGTGCGAAATCTGCTGGTTGCGATAATCCCACCAGAACGCCTCGATATTCAATTGCAGGCGGTTGTCAAAAAAGCGGTTTTTTGATCCGATCGTATAGGCGGTCAGATTTTCCGGCGAGGAATAGTTCTGTCCGGTTGCGGCAAAAAGAGCGCCCGATTTGAACCCGGTCGAAACCGACGCGTAAAGCAGGCTGCGCGGCGCGACATCATATTCGATGCCTGCCTTCCATGTCGCCTTGCGGAAATGAATATCGGACGTGGCAACCGCGGGGATATTGGCAAAAATCGGCGTGAAATTGCCCGTGCCGGGGCTGACAAAACCGACAAAGGGCATATTGGCGAAATTGGTCGCCTGCTTCTTGTGATCGTCGGTATAGCGCAGGCCGCCCGTCACCCGGAACGATGGGGCCACCGTCACGGTCGCCTGACCAAAGGCCGCAAGGCTCTTGGTGTCGAGCAGAGAATTGATCTGAAGCTTGTTGCTACCCTGATCATAGTTTTGGCGGGCGTCCACATGCTCGTCAAACCAATAGACCCCGGCAACCCAGTTCACCGGCCCGGAACGATTGGCCAAACGGGCTTCGACCGAGCCCTGCCGCGATTTTTCGATGTCGCGGATCAGGAAAGACGAGGCATAGGATTGGAAATTGAGATCCGTTTTGCGCCAAGCGGGGATCACGGTCAGCGTGGCAAAGCCCAGATCGGCATTGGCCGTCAGCGCCGCGCCATAATAGCTGTTGTCCTGAAACCCGTCGTTCCTGGCGACGATCTGGGGCACGGGCGCGGTGGGCCTTTGCCCCAGATAGGCCGCCACCACGGCCGGATCGCTGGGACCAAGACGCCCATTGCCCAACAGCGGCATGATCGTGCCGCCCGAACCCTTGCCGCCGACATGGCCATAATCCAGCATCAGCGTGGCGTTGATTCCGGCGCGATTGTCAAACTTCAACTGGCCGCGCAGAGCGCCCGTGTTCTCATCATCATAGCCATCGCTCATATAGCCGTCATGGCGGGCATATTGGCCCGAAACGCGCGCGGCCCATTGCTCGCCCAGCGGCAGGTTGATGGCGGCCGACGTTTTGAAGGCATTGTAATTGCCATATTCGGCATTCACAAAGCCGCTGGTTTCGCCCAGCTTCGGCTTGGCCGTGATGAGATTGAGCGCACCGCCGCTGGCATTGCGACCATAAAGCGTGCCTTGCGGCCCTTTGAGCGCTTCGATCCGTTCCAGATCATAGAACAACGCCGCAGGCGCCGCCGGACGCGACAGGTAAATGCCGTCAAGATTGAAGGCCACCCCCTGTTCGGCAAAGGCATTGGCGCCAAAACTGCCGATCCCGCGCATATAGATCTGGGTAAAGGACGCCGCGGGCGCGACTTGCAACGCCGGGACAAGGCGTGAAAGATCAGTCGCCTGGGTGATCGATTGTTTGACCAGCGTGTCGCCCGCAACCGCGCTGACGGCCAAGGCCGCTTTTTGCAGGTTTTCTTCGCGGCGCTGGGCCGTGACCACGATGTCCTGCAAACCGCCTTGTGCCGCAACCGGCGCCGCATTTTGCGCCATGGCCGGGGTTGCCAAGATGGCCGACGCCAAAAGCATCTTACGCAAACGCATCAAAATCTCCCTCAACATTATCTTGTTGGGTTCACGTTGGCATGTCGCTATGCATAAGAGAAATATTTTAGCTTTATCGTCCTCATAACAAAAACGGATGGATGGATGCGTTTCAAAGGTTTGGACCTGAACCTGCTTCAAGCGTTGGACGTGATGATCGACAAAGGAAGCGTCACGCGCGCGGCCGAATTGCTGCATGTCAGCCAACCCGCGATCAGTGCGGCCCTGGCGCGTTTGCGCCTGCATTTCGATGATCCGCTGTTGGTTCAACATGGCAAGCAGATGATCCCCACCCCCTTTGCCCTGCAACTTCACCCCGGTCTGAAGGCCGTGTTGTCCGAAATCGACGCCTTGGTCAGCACCCCTGCGCGTTTCGAGCCGGCCCGGTCAAAGCGCGCCTTTCGCGTGATGGCCTCGGATTTCCTGCTGATATCGGTGCTGGGTGATCTGCTGCCTTTGATCGAAAAAATCGCGCCCGGCGTTCAATTGACCGTCATCCCGCCCAATGACATGGCGGTTCAGATGTTGGATGCCGGCGAAATCGACCTGCTGATTACACCGCGCAATTATGTCAGCGATCATCACCCGGTCACGCCGCTGTTTGCCGAACGCCATGTTGTGGCAGGCTGTATTCAGAACCCCTTGGTCGCACGCCAACCCGATCTGGAAGATCTGGCCAGCGCCCGATTCATCTCGGTTCAGATCGGGCGCAAGGTCAACACGTCCTTTGCCAACCACGAATTGAGCCAGTTGGGCATCACCATCAACAGCGCTCTGACCACCACGACTTTTGCTGCGGTCCCGCAATTGCTGGTCGGCACCAGCAATCTGGCCATTTTGCATGAATCGCTGGCGCGCAAGGCAGCCCGCTATCTGCCTATTCGATATTGGCCATTGCCGGTGGAAATCCCGACGATGGAAGAGGTCATCCAATGCCATCGCGCGCGCGCGCAAGACCCCGGACTGGTCTGGTTGATGGATCAGTTTCGCGCCTGGTCGGGCAAAGACTGATCCAGGATTTTCTCCATCGGGGCAAAAAACCGCTCCAGTTCCTCAACCCTTCCGCTGGGCGCCGCCATTTTCAACAAACCGCTGAGCAATTCGATCGAAGAACCGATGTCAATGTCGCCGGGCATGATCCGCTTGGCCATCAGCAATCCTCTCACCGCCCACACCATCAAACGTTTGACGGCCAGAGCGGTGCGCCGATCCCCACCCAAATTGGTCTGCACCGTTTCCAGCGAGGCTTCTTCAACCTCGGCCTGACGAAGGCGGACCGACTGATCCAGTTCACTGTCGCTTTGTGCCGCAATCAGGATTTCCAGCACCGCAATGCCCGAAGGCCGACCCAGCACGTCGAACAGGATCTTGGGCCAATCGTAAATGCAATGGCCAAAGGATTGGACCTTGAGATAATGCGCGTAGATCTCGACCTCGCGCTGATAGACGACCGCCACCACCTCGGCCATCAAGGCCGCGCGGGTGCCGAATTGGTGCAGGATCGCGCCCCGGCTGACGCCTGCGGCATCGGCAATATTGGCCGTGCTGGCGGCGGCATAGCCTGATTTGCAGACGACCTCGATGGCCGCATTGATCAGCGCCTCGCGCGTGTGGGCGCTGCGCTCTTCCTGGGTCCGTCGAAGCTTTGGCTCGGTCGCCATATCTGTTCCTTTTGCTGATGCGCAAAAAGCACAGATGCCAACTAACATTCAAGGATGAACTAACATGCGTTCTTGACTGAATGTTTGTTGCCCCATACCTGCGGGGCCAAGGATAGATCCGTAAGGGAGGACACTGTGAAAGCTCGCCATATGCTGGCAACCGCCAGCTTTGCCGTCATCGGCCTGTCAATTTCGACCGCCGCGTTGGCCCAAACCAACCCCGCGTCACCCGATGCTCTGGGCGAAATTATCGTCACCGCTCAACGCCGTCCCGAACGTCTGCAAAATGTTCCCGTCAGCGTGACCGCCGTTTCATCCGACACGCTCAAGTCGCGCGGATTGAACGATCTGGCCCAGATCGCGCTGGCCGCGCCCAGCCTTCAGGCAGGCACGGATAACAATTTTGCCGTCCGTGGCGTGGGCACTTCGGCCTTCTCGAACTCCATCGAATCGAGCGTGGCCTTTGCTCAGGACGAGGTCAATCTGACCAATGCCGCCCTGATCTATCCCTTTTTCGACATTGCACAGGTCGAAGTCCTGAACGGTCCGCAAGGCCTTCTCTTCGGCCGCAACGCTTCGGCGGGCCTGCTTAATGTCAGCACGATCAAGCCCAAGCTGGGCCAGACCAGTGGCAATTTCGACCTTGAACTGGACAGCCGACCGACGGCGGCCAATGACTCGTATGGCATCATCGCGCGCGGCGGGGTGAACCTGCCGCTCGGCCCCATCGCCGCGCTTCGTTTCAGCGCTTACAAGGATTATCAGACGCCGCTGGTCCAAGCTGTTGGTGCCACCAATCCCGGGGTTCGCAACGAATTGGACCAACGCCGCTTTGGCCTGCGCGCCGCGTTGCTGATCCAGCCGAGCGACAAATTCTCGCTGATGATTTCGGGTGATCATGGACAGGATCGCGGGGTTCTGGGCCTGTTTGACACGACCTATCGTCAACTCGGCGCGGGCAGCCTGAATGCAGCGCCCCTGGCCGCTTCGGGCATTGTCGCCGCCCCGGGCAATCTGGCCTCGGCCGGCAACAATGGCCGCTATCGCGATATCAACCGCAGCGGCGTTCAGGCCAAGGCTACCTATACGCTGGATAATGGCCTTGAAATCAGCAATATCGCCGCATGGAAAGGCTATACGCTGAGCCAGCAGATCGACATTGACGGCACCGCCTCCAATGGCGCGGACATCAACCGCACGACCAGCAGCTTTAACCAGTTCAGCAATGAATTGCGCATCGCCCTGCCCAGCGGCAACAAGTTGAGCGGTCAGGCGGGCCTTTATGTTTTCCACTCACGCCTGAATGAGAAGGCCCAGATCGCGGGGAACAATTATTTCCCTTCGTTCCTCTTGCCCAATTATCCGTTCTGCGTCGGGGCAACCGCCGTTTCGGGCGCGTTCCCGCCCACCTGCTCGGTCAGCAATGCCTATTTCCTGGGCTTTGACCGTCTGGTTCGCCAGAATAACGACAGCCTCGCCGCCTTTGGTCAGTTGACCTATAAGGTCACCGACGCATTTCAGTTGATCGCCGGCGCGCGCGTCACGCGCGATATTGTGTCGATCGCCCTGACCCAGAACCAACAGCGCTATTTCGTGCCCTTCGGCATTTCCGTCGCGGGCTATAACGAACGCTATTCAAACACCAATTTCAGTTACAAGCTGGGCGCGCAGTATAATTTTACCCGCGATCTTATGGCCTATGCCACTTTTGGTCGCGGCTATAAGGGACCGGGCTTTAACAATAACGCCAGCAAGGCCGGCGCTTCGCTGGTCGTGCGCCCGGAAACCAACAACAACATTGAAATCGGCGTCAAATCGAGCTGGTTCCAGCGTCGCCTTGTCGTCAACCTGTCGGCGTTCCAATCCAAGTTCACCAATTATCAGGTTCAGTCTTTTGACCTGACGACCTCCTCGTTCACGACGCAGAATGCCGCCACGCTCAAGTCCAAGGGGGTGGAATTGTCGGTAACGGCGCGTCCGCTCCATGGCCTGACCCTTACGGGCAATGCCACATTCCTTGATTCCAAATATGGCGATTTTGCCGGCGCCCAATGCGCACCGGGTCAGGGCTGCAACACGTTCAATGCTGCGGGACGCCGGGCCATTCTGGCGCCTTCCTTCACCGGATCGATCGACGCGATGTATGAATTCAACGGCGATGGTGACATTCGTCCCTTCATCGACGTGAATTTCTATCACCGTTCCTCCGTACTCTACACGGTACAGCCAGCAGCGGGCACCACGTTTGGCGCGGCCAACAATCTTGGGGCCAGCCTGGGCGCCAAGGGCAACAACTGGCGCGCATCTGTCTTCTGCCGAAATTGCACGGACCAACGCGTGCCTGTGTCAATCGGGCTGGAATCGGGTGATGCCAATGCCGGGATCGCCACCTACCAACAGCGCTACGGCCTCAATTCTTTCCGCACGATCGGGGTGCAATTGGGCTTCAACTTCTGATGTCCGGGCCGCGCTTTTCCGAAAGGAAGGGCGCGGCCTAAACCTGATCGGGGCCGGGCGGCGTCGGATCGCGGCCCAGAAACAGGCGCGCGATCAGCGTACGCAACCATACAACGCCCGGATCATCCTGTACCCGCAAATGCCAATATTGCTGAATATTGATCAGCGGCGCACCGAAAGGCGGATCAATCAGCCGCAGCGGCGCCATACGGGCAAAAATCGCCCCTACCGCTTTGGGAACGGTGCTGATCAAATCCGATCCGGCGACCAGCAAAGGCACGCTCATGAAATGGGGGGAACGCAAGGCGATGCGACGCGCCAAACCCATCCCCATTAATTGTGCCTCGAACAATTCCTGACTGCGCCCGCTTTGCGAAACGACAATGTGGCCCAGCGCAAGGAAGGCATCCTCCGTCCAAGGCGCGCTCAACGCCGGGTGCCCCGCCCTCACGATGCAGGTAAAGGGGTGATCAAACAGCTTTTGCGTCATGTATGGTCCTTCGCCCAGATCAGGGAAGTAGCCCAAAGCCAAATCCACTGCCCCCTCGCCCATAGCGCGCGCCAGATCGGCCGGGCGCAGCGAGAGGCATTCCAGCGTGACATGCGGCGCGCATTGTTCCAATTCCTGCATCAGACGCGGCAGAAAGACCAATTCGCCAATGTCGGAAGTCGAAATAGCAAAGCGGCGTGACGCTGTCGCCGGATCGAACTGGCGTCCTGCCAGAATTTCGTGCTCCACCCCATGCAGCACCCTGCGCACTGGTTCGCGCAAAGCGGCGCCAAAGGCTGTGGGCCGCATCCCTGCCCCGTCACGCACCAGCAATTGATCACCAAACTGTGCCCGTAATTTGGACAAGGCAAAGCTGACATTGGGCTGGCTCATTCCCAAACGGCGGGCGGTGGCATGGACCCCGCCCTCATCCAGCAAAGCGTCCAGCACCACCAAAAGGTTCAGGTCGAAGCGGCGATAGTCCATGGGCAATGTAATCCGTAAAACTGATCAAGATGATTATTCTATTCACTCTGACGGATTAAGCCAGTGCCGTCTATAAGCCGGGCCATAACATGGGCCTGAAAATGGCCGCGCAATCGAGAGGGCCAACGACATGACCAAACCCGCCTTTCTATATAACCAGTGGTATGTTGCGGGATGGTCTGCCGATCTGGCGCCGGGTGATCGTATCGCGCGCAAATTCCTGAACCGTCCCATCGTGCTGTGGCGCAGTGAAGCGGGCAAAGCCTATGCCATGGACGACCGTTGCGCCCATCGCGCCATGGCCCTGTCCGCAGGTCCGGTTGTGGGCGACGCTATCCGGTGTCCCTATCACGGAATGGAATATGGCGGGGACGGCCGATGCACACGCATTCCCGCACAGGATAAAATCCCTGATGTTGCCCGCGTTCGCGCCTATCCATTTATCGAACGACAGGGGCTTTTGTGGATCTGGATGGGCGATGAAACCAAGGCAGATGAAGCCCTTGTTCCGGACTATCCGGTGCATACCGATCCGAAACTGGCATGGCGCAGTTCTTATTTCCATGTTGCGGGTAACTGGCAATTGCTGGTCGACAATCTGATGGACCTGTCACACCTGCCCTATATTCACGCCCATACGATTGGCGGCGATCCAGATCTGCATTTCCGCACCAAGACCCAATCGGAAAAACTGCCTAATGGCGTGCGCGTCAGCCGCCATATGCCCGATTCCGATCCTCCGCCCACCTATGTCGCCGCGGCCGGATTTACCGGTAAGGTCGACCGTTGGCAGGAGATCGAGTTCGAACCCGTTTTCATCCGCATCCATACCGGGGCATGTGACGCCAACACCGGCGCCTATGACGGGTGGCGCGGCCATGGCCTGTCGATGTATGGCTTTCACGGCATCACCCCGGAAACCGAAACCTCGACGCACTATTTCTGGTCCATGGCCACCAATATCCTGACCGACAACATTCCCGAAATCGTGTTCGAACAGACCGCCCGCACCTTTGCCGAAGATATGGAAGTGCTGGAATTGCAACAGGCGCGCCTGATCGATATGCCCGACCTGCCCTTTGTCGATATTGCCAGCGACGTTGGCGGGCGTCACACGCGTCAATTCATTGCCCGATGTTTTTCACGCGATCAGGAATAGCCTGCGGCTGATCTTTGCCGGCAATGCTGGCAAAATTTCCTCGCTTACCAATGGGCTTACCGATTGTCGTTGGGCGGAAATTTCACCATGATGCGATTGGTAAATCCAATAAAGGCACCTCTTTCATGGTTTCCAATCCTGATCTTGACGGTCTTATCCAGCGTGAAACCCGCCTGATACTGCGCCGGTTCACGCCCGATGATGCTTGGTGGCTCGGGTGCTTTTTGCGAAATGCCGGGCACAAGGCACAGGCCCCCATCGCCGTCGAAATTACTGTGGGACAGACCACCTTGTTCAGCATGCTTCTGGCCGGGGCGACTGCGGACAATCTGGGCTGGATCAAGCGCAAGGTGGCGGTTGCCTGGCGCTATCAACTTTCCAGCTATGTCATGAACCAAAAGTTTGCCGCAGACGACGGCATGTTTGAACGCTTTGGCCTTGACCACCAAACCTATGCCGCAGCGGGCGGCGCCGTCCCGATCCGCGTGGCGGATGTCGGGATGATCGGGACCGTGGCCGTGTCGGGCCTGCCCCAATGGGATGATCACAACATGGTGCTCGACGCACTGAGCGCCTTACAGGCATGGCAGAATGACCAAGCGGGCGATGCGCATACATGATGGTTCGCATCATTCGCAAAGACGCCCAATTCCTTACCAAAATTACAGGATATTAGGTTTTGCCACGTAGCCTTCGTGGCAATGATACAGCGAATCGACGTATCCAGCGAGCAAGTCTTGGGTAATCGGGGCGGTCCCGATCCTCGTGTTGACGCCAATGCTCTTTTCGCACGGGCTGCGGCTCTGGCGGGCGTGGGTGTCTGGTCCTGTCAATTGGCCGATAATGCCTTGAGCTGGACATCAGGGGTTTACGACATATTCGGCCTGTCGCCGGATCAGCGGATCGACCGACGCGATGTCGTCGCCCTGTATGAAGAGGAATCGCGCGATGTGATGGAACGCCTGCGCGCAAAGGCCATTGCCAACGCCCGACCGTTTTCCATGGAGGCCCAGATCATCCGCCCTGATGGGCAAAGGCGGTGGATGCGCCTTAAGACCGACATTTTGAAAGACAATGGCCGCACCACCCAATTATTCGGCCTGAAACAGGATATTACCGAGGAAAAGGAGCGCTGGGATGCCTTGCGCCAGATGGCCGAACGAGACGGTCTGACCGGCCTGTCAAACCGGGCAATCTATGAGGAACGTTTTCTCAACGCCCCCATGGCCCAGCCCAGTCTGGCCCCGATTGGCGGGCTGATCCTGATCGATCTCGACAATTTCAAACAGATCAATGACCAATATGGCCATGCAGCAGGCGATGCCTGCCTGCGGGTTGCTGCACAGCGGATCGCCTCGGTCTTTGCCGATGCGCCTATGGTGGCACGGATTGGCGGCGATGAATTTGCGGTGCTTCCCTCGCCCGGTCTGTCAAATGCGGAGTTGCAGCAAAAAGTGGCGCAATTGCTGGCCGATTTGGGCCGCCCGACTATCTGGCGTGGCCATTTTCTGAGTTTTGGCGCATCGGCGGGCATCGCGCTGGCTCGTGATCCTTATCGCTATGACGCCGACGCATTGTTCACCATCGCGGATGAGGCGCTCTATGCCGCAAAAACCGCAGGGCGCGGCGTGGTCATCACCGGCAAACCGGACAGAAACGCCATCCATTATAACAATCCGCTTATTGCCGGTGGTCATTTCAAATGACCCCAAACGCCCGCTTCGGCTTCTAAATCCACAATCCCTATGGCAAAGGCAGAGGAACAGGCACGCAAATTTCGAGGCCTGCTGGTTCCGATGAAGGAAAGCCGATGCCCCTCCTCCTCCCCCGTCCGTCGAACCACGAACCGATTGGTGGGGCGGCGGCATGAGCGCGGCGGAAAAGCCGCTGCATGTGCCCGCTGGCCTGCTGATGGTGCTGGCTGGGCTTAGCGCTTTTGCGCCTTTGTCCATCGATATGTATCTGCCCGCGCTGCCCGTCATGGCGCGCGATCTGCATGGGGATGCGGCGCAGGCATCACTGACGGTGGCGGCCTTTTTTGCCGGACTTTGTCTGGGGCAATTGGTGCATGGGCCATTGTCGGACCGTATTGGGCGACGTGGGCCGCTGCTTTTTGGCCTTGCACTCTATGTGGCGGCGGGGGCCTGTGCGGCGCTTGCCCCATCGATCCCGGTGCTGGTGGCGGCGCGCTTTATTCAGGCCTTTGGCGGCTGCGCGGGCCTTGTCGTGTCGCGCGCGACCGTGCGCGACCGTTTCACTCCGCAACAAAGCGCGCAGGTATTCTCTCTCCTTCTTCTGGTCATGAGCATTGCCCCGATCATTGCTCCGCTCATCGGCAGCTGGATCCTGTTGCTGGGATCATGGCGGGCCATCTTCTGGCTGCTGACCGGGTTTGGCGCGCTGGTCGGACTGGCGACATTCTGGGGCCTGCCCGAAACACGGTCGGCCGAAACGGCGGCACAGGCACGCTCGGAATCGCCTCTGGCGGCCTATCGCGCCATTCTGGGTGAACGACAGGTCATGGCCTATGCTTTGGCGGCCGGCTTTTCTCATATGGGCCTGCTGACCTATCTGGCCATTTCGCCCGAAGTGCTGGTTTCCGGCTTTCACCTCTCGCCTCAAACCTATGGCTGGGTGATTGCTCTTAATGGGGCGGGCCTTGTCACAACCAACTGGATCAATCGCCGGCTGCTGGCGCGGCTGGGTTACAACCCCATCCTGCGCGCCGCCAATGTGGGCAGTATCGCGGCATCATCCATGCTGTTGATCGACGCCGCAACAGGCATGGGCGGATTGCTGGGTATTACCGTTCCGCTCTTTTTCATGGTGGGCATGATCGGCTTTACCCAACCCAACGCCATTGCCGGGGCGTTGAGCAGCGATCCACAGCGGGCCGGTTCGATTTCGGCGCTGGTAGGCTTTTTCCAGTTTGGCGGCGGGGCGATAGGCGCGGCGGTGGCCGGGGCATTCCACGATGGCACGCCGCGCCCGATGGCCTTGGTCATCTTTGGCGCGCATGTTCTGGCCTTCTTTGCCCTGCGCGGCATTGGCCGGCCCAAGGGGCTGATTGCACGCTGAAACGGCATAACGCCCCCCGACGACCGCACAGGTCATCGGGGGGGCTTTGTCATCGGGCCGGATCAGGTCCGCTCAAAACGTCGTTCACGCTCGGCGGCGATTTCTTCGGGCGTATAGGGACGGGCGCCGACATCAAATCGGGTCCACCCACGCGCCAGATAGTCAGCCCGCCGTTCCGAAACATTCACGTAATCGGATTTGGCCAATTCACGTTCCACCGCGACAATGTCGCTGTCCGATACCTTGACGCTTATCAAGGTCGAACCGCGACGGACGGCCTCGGCATAGACTTCGGCCTCTTCCTCGCTGACGCCGGAATTGGACAGGGCGCCGACAATGCCGCCAGCGCTGGCCCCGACCGCGCCGCCAACAACCGCGCCCAGCGCGGTTGCGGCCAGCCAACCGGCCGCCACCACAGGCCCCAGCCCGGGCACCGCCACAAGGCCAAGCCCCGTCAACGCGCCGCCGCCTGCGCCGAGCAAGCCGCCAATCGAACCGCCCGCCGCCGCATCCGCGCCGGCCGCCTGCGATGCCGTCATATCCTTGGGCTCACGCACCGGCGCCGGGGCGGGGTCTTGGGGGTGATGGCTGGAAACGATGCTGATGTCGCTTTCATCAATGCCGATCGCCTTGAGGGACAGGACCGTACGCTCGGCCTGGGCGAAATTGTCATAAAGACGGGTGATGATCTTGCTCATCAAAAAATCCTCTTCTTATTGTTGTCGATTTTGGGGAATGGTCGGCGCCATCAGCCCTTAACGGACGGCCAGATTGCCGCGAAAGTCGAGCGCGATGCGGACCAGACGGTCATTCTTCACCGCAGTCGCCTGCCAAAGCCCGTCCTTGTCCAGCATCGGCGTGGCGATGCGGCTGTAACCGGCCTTGGTAAAGCGCTCGACGGCCTGATCCCGCGTGAAGGAGTTCTTGCTGCGGGCCAGATTCCCATAAGGAATGACCTCTGGCGACTTGAGCGCAACATTGGTGTTTGCCTCCGCATTGGGCGCGGGCTTTTGCGGGGTTGCCGCCTGCGCCCCGCCCGTAACGCCAAGGGCCAGGACCGAGGCAAGGGCGATCTGTTTCAAATTTTGCATGATGTCCATCTCCTTGATTATGGCTATGAAAACCTGCCAAATTCGGGAATGTTTCATGCCCGCATTGACCATTGCGGTGAATTGACGGCCCCCGCGCGACGGATTGAGCAACCTGTGCCTAAAGCCGGTCGAGCCGAATATAGCGCGAGGCAAACCGGGGGATGGGTTCGCCGCGATCATCGGCGCGATAGAGCCCGCGCCCCATCCGGCGGGCCAGTCGATCCAGATCCAGCACAGTGTCAATATGCCACCCCGGCCTCTGCGTCCGTGCTATGGTCAAGGCTTCGCGCCCGTCCGCCGCGCTGATAAAGGCATAGTCATGCTCCTCGCGGATTTTGGCCGCACTGTTGCGGCCCAATTCGACAAGGAAAAATGCCTTGGCGGGATTTGCATCGTCGCCCCCATCGGCGGCAAGATCCAAAGCGATCCAGCCATCGATGTGCGGTGCGCCATACACGGCGGAAAATCGATCGCGGCATTGCGCCACCAAATCGGCATCGTCCCGCGCGATCAGTGCATGCACCGAATGCAGTTCAAACAGGCAATCATCACGAATGCCGCCAATTTCGATCAGGTATAATGTGTCCATATTCAGGCCAAGGACCGAGGTCCGCGATGGTTCCGCCCAAAAGCCAATAATAAGTTCACGGAACTGCGGGATGCGGCAGGCATTCCCAGATCATCATGACGACATTTTCTCCATCCACGCAACGCACAGCCAGCCTTTCCATCGCCATTGTCGGGGCTGGTCCAACGGCGGTCTATCTGCTCAACGCCTTTCAAAAGGCGGGCGCTGCGCATCGCATCACCCTGTTTGAGGCGGGCGATCAGGGCGGGCCGGGCATTCCGTTCAGCCATGAGCATAATGGCGAGAATTTGTTGGCCAATATTGCCGGGTTTGAATTGCCGCCGGTTTGCGAAACGCTCAACCAATGGGCCTTGCGACAGGATCTGGTGCGGATGCATGAATTGGGCATTGCGCAATCCGCAGGCGATGATCGCGCCTTTTTCCCGCGGCGGGCCTTGGGCCAATATTATGCCGACCAATTGGCCATCCTGCTGGACCATGATGGATCGGACGGCCGGATCACCATGCACACCCATGCCGATGTGCGCGACATTGCCGCCTTGCCCGACCGCGTCACCGTCACATGGAACCAAAATGGCCAATCGCATGAGGCGAGTTTCGACAAGGTCATCATCGCATCAGGCTATGGTCAGGCGGACAAGGCCAAGCCTTTGGCTGGCGAGGTCGCACAGGACATTGCCGGCGACCGGATCGCGGTTTTGGGCAGCTCGCTCAGCGCCATTGACGCCGCCGTGGAAATCGCCATGCGTCGAGGAGCCTTTGAAAGCGCGGACGATGGCCTGACCTACAGCGCGCCCTCGCCATGGCATATCAGTTTCCTCTCGCGCCGCGCCATCCTGCCCGAAGCGGATTTCTGGGTTCCGGCACACAATGAGGCCATGCCCATCTTCAACCTTGCCGCGATTGAACCGCTTGCCCAAGGCAGAGATGGCGATCTGGACCGCATCTTTGCCCTGTTTTCGGCCGAACTGATGCAGGCCGATCCCGATTATGCGCAAAGTATCGATCTATCCTCGGCCACGCCGGACAATTTCGCCGACCGCTATTTCGCCGCCCGCATGGCGTGTGATCCTTTTGATCACGCCCGCGCTAATCTGGCCGAAGCCCGCACCAGCCACGAAATGCGCCAAGCCAGCCCCTGGCGCTACGCTCTGTTGCAGGCGCACAGCATTTTCGCGCAGATTGTGCCGCAACTTTCCGCCCATGATCTCGACCGCTTTGTTCGCGGGTTAAAGCGCTGTTTCGTCGACAATTATGCCGCCGTGCCGCATCTTTCGGTCGAACGGATGCTGGCCTTGCATGATGCGGGCTATCTTTCGGTGCATCAGATCAGCGTCGATCATTGGGACAACCAGACCGCGCAAGACCGCTGGAGCTTTGTCATCGACGGCAAGGTCGAGGAATTTGACGATGTGATCGATGCGCGCGGTCAACCCGCGTTGGGCATCAATCATTTGCCTTTCCCCTCGTTGCGCCTCCAACTTTGTTCGCAGGCCAATGCCCAGCATCGCGATTGGGACGACGGCATCATTCCCACTCAGGGCTTCATGCTGGACCAGACCGATCAGGCGCTGTCCCGTGTCCATGCCTTGTGCCTGCCCTTTCTGTTGCGGCGCCATCCCTTCATTCAGGGTCTGACCGAGAGCGCGGCCATGGCGCAATCCTGCGTCGATGCGATCCAGAACGGTCTTCGCGAAGCGGCCCCCGATCTGCGGCAAAAGACATTGGATGCTCTGGCATGGATGGATCTGACCACATTGATCTTTCAGGGGGACAAGATGTTGCCCATCCTTCGTTCGCGTTGAGGGCCAAATGACCATCACCATGTTTCGCGCGCGGGCCTATGGCTTTTTCCGCAGCCTGTTGGGCAATGCTTTCCGGCCGATCTATGCGCGCTATGCCTTGATCAAACGGGGCGTGAAGGAGGCCGATGAGGACAATATCGGCCTTGTTGCCGCCGGGGTCGCCTTTTACGCCTTTCTGGCCTTGGTTCCATTGCTGGGCGCGGTGGTGCTGACCTATGGCCTGATTGCCGATCCGGGTGATCTGATGCGCAATATGGACACGCTGACCATTTTCATGCCGCGCGACGCGGCGGGCTTTATCACGGCCCAAATGTTTGAAGTGCTCCAAACATCCGACGGCCTTAAAGGCATGGGGCTTGTCAGCGCCTTGGCCGTCACCCTGTTTGGCGCGCGCAATGGCATTGGGGCGCTGATCGGCGCGCTCAATGTCGCGTTTGAGGTCAAGGAGGAGCGCGGCTTTATCCATCTTAACCTGCTGATTGCCGGGATGACGGCGGTCGCGGGTCTGGTCATCTCCGGCGCGATCCTGAGCGTCAGCATTTTACGCCAGCTTCAAAACATCCCCCCCGATGTTGCCGCCGGGCCGACCTTCTGGGGCAAGGTCTGCGCCTATGCCGCCTTTGCCTTTGGCGCGATCATCGCCTCGGCCACGCTCTATCGCTTTGGCCCGGCGCGCAAGGGCGCGCATTGGCGGCTGTTTACTTCCGGCTCGTTGTTCACTGCCTTTTGCTGGCTGCTGCTGTCCATAGGATTTGGCGCCTATACGACCCATATCGGCCATTACGGCGTCACCTACGGCTCGCTCAGCGCGCCCATCGTGCTACTGACGTGGTTCTATCTGTCGGTTTACGCGCTGCTTTTTGGCGCGGAACTCGACAGCGTCAAGGCTTGAACACATTGGTTTGTGTCGGCACGTTCAGCGCCCTTCGTCGCGCCAAATTCATCGCGCTGCAATGTTTGCTTCGCTCGTCACTGATCCACACGATCTGATGGCTGGCGATATTTGGGTGGCCGCCCAGTTTCGAGTGTGACCGACGTAGTTGTCGTCCTGCCGCCACGACGAAGCAAGCGCAATTCTTCCTCACGGTAAATGCAACGCAACTTCTTGTCGTTGGGCGTCATGCCACCCCTGCCTCCTGCTCCTTCAAGATCCCAATGGTCTGCTCTTCGTTGAACCTTCTGCGCTTTAGGTCCGTCCGACTCCTCGCGGCTGATTATACCAAATTTCGGTCAAATGGCTTACAGCTTCCCCGTCAGTTCAGGCACGGCGTTGAACAGGTCCGCGACCAATCCGATATCGGCCACCTGAAAGATCGGCGCGTCCTCGTCCTTGTTGATGGCGATGATGGTCTTGCTGTCCTTCATGCCGGCCAAGTGCTGGATCGCGCCGCTGATGCCGACCGCGACATAGACTTCGGG
>NZ_JBWBQS010000020.1:0-82690 GCF_056279125.1 Novosphingobium sp. Sphag1I
GCCTGCGCCGAGGCGAACCCTCTGAAATCTTTGATGCGCTGCGCCGCAAGCGGCTCCGCTGAATGGTTCGAATCCCTTCGCCCGCTCCCGCCTTTTCGACAACAATGCGATTGCAGGCCCAGTCACGGCCGGCGAAATCCGTGCCCCCTTTCACAACATGTTGAGGCGGCGCAGCAAGGCCCGCGCCGCCTCACGCCGATCAGGCCTTCAACCTCTGCGCATGCCATGCGACATGCTCGGCCATAAATGTCGAGATGAAGTAATAGGAATGGTCATAGCCCGGCTGCGTCCGGATCGTTACAGGCTGACCAGCCTTCTCACAGGCATCGACCAGCAACGCCGTCTTGAGCTGCCCCTCAAGGAAGCCATCAGCCTCTCCCTGATCTACCAAAAGGTCGGGCAATCGCGCGCCGTCCTCGATCAAGGCAACCGCGTCATACGCGCGCCACGCCGCCCGATCATCGCCCAGATAGCCCCCCAGCGCCTTTTCACCCCAAGGGCATGACAGCGGCGAAACGATCGGGGCGAAGGCCGACACCGAGCGAAACCGCTCAGGATTGCGCAACGCGATGGTCAGCGCGCCATGGCCACCCATCGAATGGCCTGTGATGCCCTGACGCCCCAAATCGACCGGGAAATTCTCGGCCAAAAACGCGGGCAATTCGCTCTCGATATAAGAGCGCATGCGAAAATGCCTGGCCCAAGGCTCCTGCGTTGCGTCGACATAGAATCCAGCGCCTTTGCCAAAGTCATAGGCTTCGTCATCGGCCACATCGTCACCACGCGGCGACGTGTCGGGCGCCACAAATATCACGCCCGCCTCGGCGCAGGCCCGGCGGAATTCGCCCTTTTCCGTCACATTGGCATGGGTACAGGTCAGGCCGGACAAATACCAAAGGACCGGCAATCGCTGGCCCGGCTCATGGTCAGGCACAAAGACGGAAAAGACCATGCGCGTGCCGGTTTGCGACGAATCATGGGCATACACACCCTGCGTTCCGCCGAAACTGCGGTTGGTACTGATGGTTTCCAGCGTCATGTCATGCCTCTTCCTGCTCCATGGCCACCCCGTTAGCACTAAGGGGGAAATGCCAGCATCCCTGCCAAACAAGGAATCTTACTTCGTATAATCGGGCATACTGTACTGTTCGCTGCTTATTCAAGGGGAACAGGTGCTCCGTTCATCTTATTCCCCCTTGCCTTTGGCCGCTATTCCCTGCACCTCCCGCAACATCTCATTCATCCGGCGTTCACTGCGCGAGCGCCACTCGCCCGATTTGGGGTAGACATTCGAAAGACGAAGGACAGACACGGACATGGCCCGGTCGATTAACTTGCTCAGCCGCACCACCCGCGCGCGCCGTTTCGCGCCCATTGCCCTTGCGTCCACCGCGTTGATGACGCCCGGTGTCGCCTGGGCCGATTGCACGGCCAGCGGAACCACTGTTACCTGCTCGGGCACCTCGGCCGCCTATACGAACACGGCCTCGGGCGTGAATGTCTCTGTCACATCGGGATCGAGCGTTACCGCTCCGCTGGTGATCGGCTCGTCCGGCACGCTGGCCAACGCCGGTACGGTGACCAACACGGGCGCCGTCTATGGCGTTCAATATGGTGACAACGCCACGATCACCAACAATGGCACGATCACCTCGACCAGCAGCACTTCAGGCGCAGGCGCGATCAGTGTGGGTGCGAATTCGACCGTCACCAACAATGCTGCGCTGACCGCCAGTGCAGGCACGCCGGCGGTCAACTTTGGCGTCAACGGCACCTTTATCAACAACAGTTCGGCAACGGCCGCGGTCACGGGCAACATTGTCTATGGCACCAACACCGGGACCAACCGCGCCTATTTCTATAATTACAACACGACCTATGGATTTACCGGCGCCGTCACCGCCAGCGGCAACATCACGGCCGTGAATAATGGCATTTTCACCGGTACGTTCAGCCAATCGCCCGTTTCATCGACAAGCGGCACGTCCAACTCCGTGTCCTTTACCAATGGATCGACCGGCACATACACCGGTGCCTTCATCACGGGTGATACAACCACGCTGTCCAACGCCGGCACGATGTACCTCTATTCGGGCAGCAGCGTCGGTTATTACTATACGACCGGCGGCATCTCTTCGCTGACCAACAACAACACGACGGTCAACACCGACGGGTCGATCACCAACAGCCAGTTGTGGATCGGCACCGCATCGGCACCTGCCAAGGTCACCGTCTATGGCAATTACATTCAGGGCGCCAACGGCACGCTGAACATCGCGGTCACCCCCGCAGGCAGCGCGACGACGACGGCCGGCACCACCTACAGCCAACTTTACACCACCGGCACGGCGTCGCTGAACGGCACGCTTAATCTGAACGTCACGGCGGGTTTCTATCCCACCGGCACGGTGTTCAGCGTGATCCACGCCGATGGTGGAATGAGCGGCGATTTCTCGACGATCACGGTCAACAATGGCACCAACCTGCTGTTCACGACCTTTACCAAGGTCGGCGCCGTAACCAGCACCAGCGGCACCGATTATCAATTCGTCGCCAACCACAATTCCTATGCCACGGTCATGGCCGCCAATGGGGCCAACGCCAACCAGATCGCCGTTTCCAAGGGGCTGGACAAGCTGCTGGTGACGGCCACGGCCAACACCGGTTCGGACGCCGCCGCGCTGCTGGGCACGGTGGACATTCTGAACGCTTCGGATGCCAAGCTGTTTCTCGACCAGATTTCGCCCGAAGGCTATTTGGCCTATGCGACGGCTCTGCGCGATCAGGCCAACATTTTCCATCGCACCATCGACATGCGCATGAAGGATCAGAACAGCGATCACCCTGAAGACGGCTGGTGGCTGACGCCTTCGATGCAGGGCAGCTTCTCGTCGACGGCATCGACCGTTGGTGGTTATCGCACCCGTGACCAGCTGACCGCGATTGCGGCCGGTTATGACTTCTCTGGCCCCAACCATGTCTATGGCCTTGCCGTCAGCCTGTCGTGGGACAAGCTGCATTATGCGCCCAAAAGCCTTAGCGGTACGAACCGTGACTATGCCGTTGCGGCCTATGTCGGCAAGAATTTCGGCCCGTTGCACCTGACCGGTATTGCCAGCTATCACATGGGCAAGCTGAGCACGACCAAGGCGATCACGATCGGCGCCTCGACCCGTTCGGCCTCGGCATCGGCGGGCGAAGATCTGTTCAAGGCCACCGCCAAGGCTGGTTTTGAGCTGAAGGCCGGTGGTCTGGCCATCGAACCCTTCGTCGGCATTGACTTCAACAAGGGCAAGATCAAGAGCTTCACCGAAACCGGTGCTGGCGCGGCCAACCTGACCGTCAACAGCATCAGCGCGGATCGTACAGAACTGCTGGCTGGTGTATCGCTCACTCGTGCCAAGGGCATGTTCCGTCCCTATGCGTCGGCCACCTATCGTTCGCGGATGTCGGGCGCGGGCAACACCGTGACGGCGCTGATGAACGCACAGGCTGATACCCAGTTCACTGTGACCGGCCTGGCCCAGGGCAAGAGCCAGGTTGATGCCAATGCCGGCGTCAACATCGTGTTCGACGACGCCGGTGCTTTGTTCATCGGCTATCAGGGCACCTATCGCACCGATTACATGGCGCATGGTGTCAATCTGGGCATCCGCCTCGAATTCTGATCTTTTGATCTGAATTGAAATTCGTGAAAGGGCGGCGCGTCGGTGCCGCCCTTTTTCGTTGGCCGCGCCCATGCGCCTGTCACACAAGCATCACGCAATCGCCATGAGCATGTCACCTCCACCGCCTATTCAGAGCGGAAGGAGACGCCATGACCGCCCAGATGTTGCCGAGCCGCCGACTGACTGTTCGCCTTGCCCGTGATGGTGACGACCTTCATGCGGTCCAGCATTTGCGGTGGCGTGTGTTTTTTGAAGAGATGGGCGCTGACGCCGATCCGCTTAATGCGGCGCTGCGTTGTGACCGCGATGCCTATGACGCGCTGTGCGACCATCTGCTGGTCATTGACGAGGCGCTGATCGATGCGGGCGCGGCCTCTGCCGATGCGGTGGTGGGCACATACCGCCTGCTGCGCGAAAGCGTGGCGCGGGCGCATTCCGGCTTTTACTCCGGCGGCGAATATGACCTGTCGCGATTGATGGCCCGTGATGGCGATGGCAAGGAATTGCTCGAACTGGGCCGGTCCTGCGTGCTGCCGCAATATCGCACCAGCGCGACGATCTCTATGCTGTGGCGCGGGATTGCCGATTATATCAAGGCCAATCAGATCGGACTGATGTTCGGTTGCGCCAGCTTTCCGGGCACCGACCCCGACCTTTACGCCCCTGCCCTGTCCTATCTCTATCACCACCATCTGGCCGCGCCTGACCAATGCCCGCACGTCCTGCCGGGCAAAGGCGTGTCGATGGAACGCCTGCCGCGCGGTTCCTATGACGAACGCCGCGCCATGTTCCAGCTTCCGCCGCTGGTAAAGGGTTATATGCGGGTGGGTGCGCGGTTTGGTGACGGCGCCTTTATCGACCATGCGTTCAACACGGTCGATGTGTTCGTGGTCATGCCGGTCGACCTCATCGCGGACCGCTATGCCTCACGCTTCAGCGCCGCTGCTTAAGCGCGCGACGATCGAGGCTTCACAGGCGCGGGCCAAAGCCTTGCGGTCCCCCGCCTCGATCGGCTCTTCGAACCAGACTTCCGCCCGGATACGCCCCATGCCAGCCAGGTGCAGTGCATGGGGCAGCAATTCATCATCCCCGATCCAGGCAATGCGGCGCTGATCCTGCGGCGAAAATGCCGTGCCATCGCCATGCGTATAGCGCAGCGTGATCGGCTGCACCCGCGCCGTCCCTTCGCCTATGCCCGGCACCAGAGCGAACAGGCTGGAGCGGAAGGGCAGAACGCCGTCGCCAAGCCCCGTGGTCCCTTCAGGAAACAACACCAGACCGCGCTCCGCCTCCAAATGGCTGGCGAGTTCGGCGGCCTGCGCGGCGGCGCGCCCGCGCCTTTCACGTTCGACAAAGACGCAGCCATATTCCGTGGTCAACCGCCCGATCACCGGCCAGCCGCGAATATCGTCCTTGGCCACAAAGGCGGCCCGCGTGACCAGGCCCAGCACCGGAATGTCGGTCCAGCTGATATGATTGGCGACATACAGCGTGCCCGCAGCGGGCATAGGCGCCCCATGCACCACCACCTTGATCCCAAAGCTTCGCAACAGCAGGCGCCATGCCATCACCGCCAGACCACGCCGCGCACCCCAATGGGCCGGCATCGCCAGCCACGGCAAAGCCAAAACCAGAAACAGCGTCACGCCAACCGCCATCCGCATATAACCCGGCCAACGCGCCACTTTGCCCCAATTCACCCGATACCCCGTTCGAAACTGCGAAATTCCCGCCAAACCCGCCCTCTATGACATTGTGATGACCAATCCCGCAAGGCCACCCAACCTAACGCGCCGGTCTTGCACCCAATCTGGGGATTGCTTCGCGGTGGCGGATCGTTCCGCCCAGCCTTTGCACGATGACGGCAAGCGCGGCCTCGGCATCGGCCTGTGGACCGCATACGAAGATGTCGATGGCGGCCAAACCTTCCTCGGGCCACGAATGGATGGAGATGTGCGATTCGGCCAACAGGGCCACGCCCGTCACCCCCTGTTCCGGCCCAAAGGGATGGAGGTGGACCGACAGGACGTGAACATGCGCCGCCTGCGCCGCTTCTCGCAACACCGCCTCGATCAGCGCCACATCGCACAACCCATGGCACCCCGCCAGATCGGCGATCAGATGCAGGCCGGTGGCGGGCGCAGGAATCACAACAGGCTCTCCACACCATGCCCCAATCGCGCCAATGCGCGTTCGCCCGCCAGAACGCCGTGGTAATGCGCTTCTTCAAACAAGGAGAGGCCCGATAGGTCGGAGTGCGCGCGAAACACCGGGCCATCCATCGCCTGTGCCGCCATCCGCGCCGGATCGCTGCGAAAACCCGCCACCGGCCGCACCATCGCATGGCCCCAGCGCCAGACATCAATCCGTTCTATCCGCCCCTGCAATTCGGGGTTCATGGCCAAAAGGTCATTGGCCACAATCGCCTGCCATTCCTGCAAAGGGCGGGATAGTAACGCCTTGCGCTGCGCTACCGGATCGCCTTGCGACAGGGCCTGATACCATGTCAGCACGCCCGGCCCGTCGCTGACCGAGGAAGTTTGATGATTGGCTACGACATAGCCCAGACTGGCGCTGGTGGCCGAAACATTGTCCCATGCCAAAGGCACGCCATTGCCCCATGGCATACGCGAGACCGCCACATTGGCCACCACCCATGGCGCATAGGTAAAACCCGATTTGCCCGCAAAATCTGGCGCCACATGACGCGCCACGAAATCGGGCATGGCCAGAACCACCGCCTGCGCCCGGATACGCCGCGCCGCATTGGCGCCATGGTCGAACACATCGACCAGCACATCGTCTCCATCGCTGACAACATGCGTAACGCTGTGGCGCGCTCTGATCGCCCCGCCGAGACGCTGCGCCATCAGGCGGGCAAGTCGGGCATTGCCTTCGGGCCAGGTCAATTCGCTATCGCTCACGCCATCGGCGGCCCAGCCCCTGCGCCCGGCGAAATAATGAATGCCCGCCCATGCCGACACCTGCGCCGGTTCGCTGCCATAATCGTCGCGGCAGCAATAGCGCAGGTGGGCCAACAGCGGCGCCGAAGTAAAACCGTTCCCCGCCAGCCATGCAGCGAAATTGATACGGTCCAGCGCGGCAAAATCTTCATCCCGGCTGGACAAGGCCGACGGGCTGGCAAAAGCGGGGCGCCCATCGCGGCCAACGGCTTTGCGAAATGCCTCCATCATCGCGTCAAAACGCCGCCATTGCGCGCTATCCTGCGCCGACAGGCCGGTGGTCGGAACCAACCCTTCCTGCCACTTGCCGCGCCACAACAGGCGCTCCTCCAGATCGGCGCAAAGCTGGAGCGGATCATAGGTGGGCGCGCCTTGCGCATCCTGCCCCGTGATCATCCCGAACTGGCGCAGCATATGGATCAGCGCCTTGGCCTCGCGATTGGGCACGGGCAGGTAATGCGCCCCCCATGGATAGGCCGTGACATGATTGGCCCCGCCGCGCGCATTCCCGCCCGCGACATCTTCCAATTCAAAGAGCGCAAAATCGCGAAAACCGGCCTCCGCCAACCGCCAGCCCGCCGCAAGCCCCGCGATGCCGCCGCCGGCAATGACCAGAGGGATGCGCTCCTCCTGACCATCGAACTGGGGCAATTTGCCATCGCGGATGGCATGGCCGCGCGCCATATCCGGCCCCAACAGCGCGCCGGGGAAAGGCGCTTCCTGCGCTCGGTCGCAACCGGCCAGCAAGGTCATCGCCGCCCCGCCCGCCATGACATCACGCCGCCGCCAAAGGGGGCGATTACCCCTCATAATGGCTCCATTCCTCGGCAAAGCTGCGCACCAGCGCCTGATTGTCGAGGCGGTTTACCGGAGCAGGTCGCCGCGCCATATCGGGCGGAAAATCAAACATCAGCGGTTCGGACACAGGGTTGAGATAACGCAGGCCGCCCGGCAGATGCGCAGGCCCCACCGGCGGCGTATGGGCCGCCAACGTAAAGCCCCATTCGCCAAAGCTGGGCACATAGGTGTGATAGCCGCGCGTCGAAAGACCTGCCGCTTCCAGCGTCTGCGCCACGGTCCAGAAAGAGCGCGGCGCGACCAGAGGCGAGGTCGATTGCACCACCATCACCCCATTGGGGGCCAGCAGGCGGGCGACCTGCGCATAGAAACTGACGGTATAGAGTTTGCCCAGCGAATATTCGGTGGGGTCGGGAAAATCGATCAGAATCGCATCATAAGTCCCCCGCGCCTCGCGCACCCAGCGAAAGGCATCGGCATTTTCCACGCTCAGGCGCGGGTTGGAGAGCGAACCCCGATTCAGCGCGGCCAGTTGCGGTGTTTGCCGAAACATCCGCGTCATTTCCGGGTCCAGATCGACCAGATGGATTGAACGCACCCGCCCATCGCGCAAAACCTCGCGCGCGGCCAGACCATCGCCTCCGCCAAGGATCAGCACCCGCGCCGGATTGGCCACTCGCCCCAGCACGGGCCAGACCAGAGCTTCGTGATAGCGATATTCATCGCGTGACGAAAATTGCAGATTGCCGTTCAAATAGAGCCGCAGATCCTCGCCCCGGCGGGTCAGCACGATTCGCTGATAGGGGGTCGATCGGGCATGGATCACGCCTTCGCCATAATAGGCGATTTCGGAAAAACGCTGAATGCGCTCGGCCATGAACAGGCCCGCGATCAGACTGGCCGTGACCATCAGTGCCGCCGCCATATCGCCCCCAACGCGCCGCGTCCCCCGCAACACAAAGAGCAAAGCCACCGCGACCGCCACATTGGCAAGGCCAAAGACCAGCCCCGTGCGGATCATCCCCAATTGCGGCACCAGCAGCAATGGAAAGGCCAACGAAGCAATCAACGCGCCGACATAGTCATAGGTCAGCACATTGGACACCAGATCGCGAAAGGCAAAGCGCGAGCGCAGGATGCGGATCAGCAGCGGGATTTCCAACCCCACCAGCGCCCCGATCACCAGCACGATGGCATAGAGCAGCACCCGAAAATCCGTCGCCAGCGGAAAAGCCAGAAACAGGCCCGCCGCGCTCCACCCGCCGATGGCCGCGATCATGATTTCAACGCGGATGAACACGCCGATCTCGTCGCGCCGGACATAGCGGGACAGGAAAGACCCCACCCCCATCGCAAACAGATAGGAACCGATGACGGTCGAAAACTGGGTTACGCTGTCGCCCAGAAGATAGGAGGCAAGCGTGCCCGCCAGCAATTCATAGATCAGCCCGCATGTGGCCACCACCAGCACCGAGAGCAGCAGGATGGCGGCATGGCTTTTCGCATGGCCGAGAGGGGGCTGCCCATCATCTTCCATGCGGATCACCCATGGATGGCCGCCGAAATGATCATGCTCAGCCCCAGCGCCACCGCGCCCGCCAGAATGGCCACGGCCATATTCTGACGCTCAATGATTTCCTTCCACAATTCGCCCGGCGTCAATTTGTCGACCAGAATGAAACTGGCCACAAAAACGATGATGCCCAGCAGCGCGTAAAACAGGGTCGCAGCAATGATACCTGTCGAAAGCATGCAATTCCTCCCCTTACTTGTGCGACGGGCCAAAGCCCCAGAATACGCCCCCGCCGCCATGATGATGGGTGCGTTCGCGCGGGCCACTGTGCTGCGCAGAACCGTCGGCGAACGGATCCCACGCGGCCCATCCCGCCCAACCGGCAAAGCCGAGCAGCAAAAGGCACCACGCAATATGCAGCAACAATCCGCGGCTCATGCGTAATTCTCCCCATAAACGGCGGTCTTGCTGGCGCGATAGGCATAGGTGATCACCCATGGCGCCCAGGCGAGGCCCACGATCATCCAGAACAGCCCCCACGGAAAACCGCCCGGTTCAACCAGAACGCTCAGGCCGATGACTTCCTGTTCCTGTGCCGGAATGCTTTGGGCTGTGTCGATGCCCCATGGGTTGGTGGTGTAACTGGTGGTCGAATAGGTGCTGGCGGAGGGATCGTTCCAGCGCTTGGCCTCTGCCTCGATCATCAGGTCATAGTCGCCCGCCGGAACGCCGCTGAAACGCGTGCTGGTTTCAAGGCTTCCCTCGGACCAGTTGCCATCGGAATCGCGGCCCGCATAATATTCGATGGTCGCGCTGGCCGGGATCGCGGCCTGCGTCGCGCGATTGACCAACAGGTAGTCGAGATCGACCCAGCGGTTGGTGAAATTGGTGGCGTCAACCTTGACCGTCACGAATTGCGCGGAACGGGTCAGATGTACCGGCCCGATGGTCATGCGCGATGTCGGACCATCCACGACCACCCCGCCGCCGCCGCGCACGCCCGCATCGTTTGATGCAAAACCCGCCAGCAGGAAAAAGGCAGCAACAGTCGTGAGCATGGCCACCATCGCCATGGCCCACAGCCCCGCCGGGCCGGAGGAATAGGCAGTGCCCCAAATACGCTGGGCAAAATCGGATGGGCCTCCCGGTTTTTGGCCGCCCGGTTTGGGCCGGGTCGGTTCCGGGCGCGCCAGATCGGGGCCTTCGGGCCGCCGAAACGCATCAATCAACCGTTGAGGGACAGCGACGAGATGCGTCCATTGCACCTCTTCCCCTTCGCGCCATTCGCGCGACAGCGACATATTGCCGCGCTCATAGCTGCGCGCCACCCATGTCTCGCCGGCCTGAACGCGCCAGTAGAATTCGCCGATCACCTTGCTGGTCAGGATCGAAACCGGTTCATCCTCGCCCGAATAGGTGTCGCCGCGCCAAAGGGCCTCACCCCAACGCCCCGTTTCGCGGGGCAGGTCGGTCAGCATCGTGCCAAATTGCCATTGCCCGTCGGAATGGACCAGCCAGCGGTAACCAGCATAGGGGTTGAACAGGAGATATTCGCCCCAGGAATATTGCCCCGCCTGACGACGCAGCCAGCCGATGACTTCCCACTCGACCCCCGACAGCACGCCCCTGCTGCCCAGCGGCAAAGGCAATTGGCGGGCCGCCTCGTGATATTCCTTGATGATGGCGACATCGGGGTTGGCCACGTCCAGCACGCTGCCGCAATATTGGCAGGCGACGGTGACGGTATAACCGGCCGCCTTGACCTCCAGAGCGCCGCCGCAGGAAGGGCAGATGATCGCGCGGCTCACCGCAGGTTCTCCGGGATGGTCCAGCCTTCGATGGCGCGCAGGCGACTGGGCCGCAATTCGGCCAGTTCGATATAGCGCCCGGCATAGGCGGTGGCGCCAACCTTATCGATCTGAACCGACAGGGCCGCGCCCGTGGCGGAACGGAAGTCGATGCTCTGGACCTCCCAATCCTTGGGCGTCGGGAAAGGCAAATCGCCTTCGCCGCCAAGGCAGGTGACGGTTTTGACGTCAGTGGCCTTCAGGCTTTGACCATCCACCTCCACCTCATCCCCCAGCCGAATCGAAGCAGGCAGGCGCGCCGACACATCTTCGCGCTCGGTCAGGATCTGGAACTGGCCCATCGCCTCGCCCAGCCAGCGTGTTGTGCCGTCGGAAAGTTGCATCAGCCATTCGTTCCACGCGCCGTCCGCCCAGCCCCAGCGAACGCGCCCTACCACCGTAAAGCGCGCGCCATCGACCGCCCCGCCCGTACCAAGCTGGATCGGCGAAATGTCATAAGGCAGCACGGCAGCCTTGCCGATGTCCCGCATCCCGTCGCGCGCGATCACCGTCTGGCAATAGGAACAGACGGCATAGGGCATGCCGCCAGAGCGCATGGGCACCGGCGCGCCGCATTGCGGGCAGGCGTTGTTGGCCATGATCGTTCTCTTATTTCACCCGCGAGAGGATTTCGGCCTTTTTGGCGTCAAATTCTTCCTGCGTGATCGCGCCCATGGTCAGCAGCTTGTGCAGTTTTTCGAGCAAAGCGAAGGGATCTTCGGCAGGCGCCGCCGCGCCGCCCAACGCCCCGCTCATCGCACCGGAAAGCATATTGGCCGCCGCCATCCCCGCACCGATCCCGGCAAGGCCGCTGTCGGACGCCGGATTGTCCAGCGCCTGTGCCGCCTGAAACCGGGTATATCCGGCCATATCGCCCAACACCCGCATCGAGGAACCCTTGTCCAGATGGGCCTGAACCTCATCAGGCAGGCTGACGCTTTCGACAAAAAAGCTGAGGCAGGACAGGCCCCACTGAGCGAAAGTCTTGTCCACCTCGACCTTGATCGTGTCAGACATAGCCTGCTGATTGGCGGCAAGGTCGAGGAAGGGGATCTTGCTGGCCCCCAAAGCGGTGGCAATGGCCGTGACGATGGCGCTGCGCAATTGGGTGTCGAGCGTGTCGACCCAGACCTCTGATGTGGTGCCCAGCACCTTTTCAACGAACAGTTTGAGATCGGCCACCTTGAACGAATAGGTGCCAAAGGCGCGCAAACGGATCGCGCCAAATTCGGCGTCACGCACAGTCACGGGTTGCGGCGTGCCCCATTTGCGCCCGGCCTGTTCCTTCAGGCTGATGAACACCACGTCCGATTTGAAGGGCGAGTTGAACCCCTTGTCCCAATTCATCAGATTGGTCAGAATCGGCAGATTGGCCGTTTCCAGAACATGCAGGCCCGCGCCGAAATAGTCGGCAACCTGACCTTCGTTCATAAAGGCGGCGATTTGCCCTTCGCGCACGGTCAATTGCGCGCCGTTCTGAATTTCATTGCCGGACGTGGGAACGCGCCATGCAACCTGTCCTGGCGCTTCTTGCCATTCGATCACGTCGATGAATTGTTTGCGCAGGAAATCAAACATGTCACGCATCCCAAGTTGGTCAGACAGCAGGTGTTATTCTAGAGTAAGACACCGCCCTTGCAAGCATAACCGGACAGGCACTGCATCGCCCCTTCATTTTTGCCCCGATTTCGCGTAACGGCCCGCGCTATGTCTGCTATTTCCGCCCCCCGCACGTCACCGGTTGCCGCGCCCCGCACCTATCGCGTCAAAAGCTTCGGCTGTCAGATGAACGTCTATGACGGTCAGCGCATGGAAGAATTGCTGGCCAGCCAAGGCATCGCCCCCGCCCCCGAAGGCGAGGAGGCCGATCTGGTCGTGCTCAACACATGCCACATCCGCGAAAAGGCGGCCGAGAAGGTCTATTCCGACATTGGCCGACTGGTAAAGGACTGGCGCCGCGAAGATGGCACCGCCCCATTGATCGCGGTGGCCGGTTGCGTGGCGCAGGCCGAGGGTGAGGAAATCATGGCCCGCGCGCCCGTGGTCAAGATGGTGGTGGGGCCACAGGCCTATCACCGCCTGCCCGAGATGATTGCGCGGGCGGTCGATGGCGAACGCGTGACCGACACGGACATGCCCGCCGACGCGAAATTCGCCGCCCTGCCCAAGCGTCGCAGCGTTGGACCCACCGCCTTCCTGACGGTTCAGGAAGGATGCGACAAATTCTGCACCTATTGCGTGGTGCCGTATACGCGCGGGGCGGAAATCAGCCGTCCCTATGCCGATCTGATCACCGAGGCGCAGCGTCTGGTCGAAGCGGGCGCCAAGGAAATCACCCTGCTGGGCCAGAATGTGAATGCGTGGAGCGGCGAGAATCATAAGGGGCAGGCAGTCGGCCTTGACGGGTTGATCCGCGATCTGGCCACGATCGATGGTCTGGCGCGCATCCGTTACACCACCAGCCATCCCAATGACATGACCGACGGCCTGATCGCCGCGCATGGCGAAGTGGAAAAGCTCATGCCTTTCCTGCACTTGCCGGTGCAATCGGGCAGCAATCACATCCTGAAAGCCATGAACCGCAGCCATACGGCAGAAAGCTATTTGCGCCTGCTGGAACGCGTGCGTGAAGCGCGGCCTGATATTGCCCTGTCGGGTGACTTCATCGTCGGTTTCCCCGGCGAGAGCGAAGAGCATTTTGCCGAAACCATCGCGCTGATCGATGCGGTGGGCTATGCGCAGGCCTTCAGCTTTAAGTATTCTCCGCGCCCCGGCACGCCCGCCGCCACGATGGACAACCAAATCGCCGCCGAGGTGATGGATGACCGGTTGAAGCACCTTCAGGACGCTCTGAACCGCGACCAGCATGCGTTCAACCGCAACAGCCTCGGCCGCACCTGCGAGGTTCTGGTCGAACGCAAAGGCAAGTTGCAGAACCAATGGCTGGGCAAGTCACCCTGGTTGCAATCGGTTCATTTCGAGGGCGATTACGCGGTGGGCGATCTGGTTCGCGCCGAACTGGTTCAGGCCGGGCCGAATTCGCTCTCTGGCAAGGTTCTGGCATAAGGAAACCGCCCCCTCCTTGCGGAAGGGGCGGCCCAGCACAGCTTCCCGACCGAAGCGCGCTGTATCAGTAAAAGAACGAGCCATAGACCTGGAGGACGCGGCCCGATCGCAGGTCAATCCGCACCACGTCTCGGCCATAACGCACCCAACGCTGGTTGATGCCCGGAGGCGGCAGACGGTAGGCCATCGGATTGGCAATCCAGTAACGGCGGTGGTAATAATCCGGCGCAAAGCGATAGCCCGGCGTTACAGGGCGATAGGCATATCCGCGCGGGCCGACATAGGCAGGGCCGCGGAAGACATCGCCATGGGCGCGGCGATAATCACGCCAGTCTTCGCGATATTCCTGTCGCGCTTCGCGCAGATCGCGCATGTCACGGCGGGCTTCACGATAGTCGCCGCGCGCCAGATCACGATGGATTTCGCGATGTTCACGGGCGATGTCGCGCTGATCGCGGCGCAATTCATGGGCGCTCTGCGCCGAGGCGGCGGTCGGAGCGATGGTCGCAGCGGCCAGCGCCAGCATCAAAATCTTACGCATCTTACTCTCCTTTGAACTTCGCATGGGACCGTTCCGATGGATTGGGTCTGGTCCCGATGAAGCCCTTATGGAGATGTGGCCATGAACCCATTTGGAATTGGATGCTCAGACCTCAGTCAGGTTTGTATCAATTTGTAACAACGCCTTTGAGCGCCGCCAGAAATGCGCCGCCTACGCTTTTCCACCACCACGATGTTTGATCGCTCTTGGCGGATGGCATGGTCAGGCGTATCTTTACCCGTGTGAGCCGGTCTGGAGATTCCGGCCACAGACAAGGAGCACATGGCCCGCAAACAGATCCGCGCCGCTTTTGACCCCATCGAGGATGTGGCCCCATTCCGCAGCCCGAACGCTCGATCGAACCCGTCCCGACGAGCGCGAACCGAGCTTGAGTTTGACGAGCCGACAATATTGGGCGCGCTGTTTGGCCAGTTTGATTCCAATCTGGTGCTGATCGAAAACCGGCTGGGTGTTTACATCTCGGCGCGGGGCAATCGCATTCTGATCGAAGGCAATGAGGACAATGTCGCCCGCGCACGCGAAGTGCTGCAAGGGATGCACAGCCGCCTGCTCTCGGGACAGGAAGTGGATGCCGGCGCGGTCGAATCGCTGATCGCCATGTCGGTCGAACCGACATTGGAAGGCATCATTTCGGGCGATGAAACCCACCCCCCGATCATGATCCGCACCCGCGGCAAGACCATTGTCCCGCGCAGCCCGACCCAGATCGACTATATGCGCGCACTGGCCCGCAACGATGTGATCTTTGCCCTTGGCCCGGCGGGCACCGGCAAGACCTATATCGCCGTGGCACAGGCCGTGTCCCAGCTCATTAACGGCAGCGTCAAGCGCCTGATCCTGTCGCGCCCGGCGGTTGAGGCGGGCGAAAAGCTGGGCTTCCTGCCCGGTGACATGAAGGATAAGGTCGATCCCTATCTGCGCCCGCTTTACGATGCTTTGTTCGACTGTATGCCGCCCGAACAGGTTGAGCGGCGTTTGGCCAATGGCGAAATCGAAGTGGCGCCTATTGCCTTCATGCGCGGGCGCACGCTGGCCGACGCCTTTGTCATCCTTGACGAGGCGCAGAACACCACGGCGGCGCAGATGAAGATGTTCCTGACCCGTTTCGGCATGAACAGCCGAATGGTGATCTGCGGAGATCCCAAGCAGGTCGACCTTCCCGGCGGCATGGCGGCCAGTGGGTTGAACGATGCGGTTGTCCGGTTGGAAGGCGTCGAGGGCATCGCCACGGTGCGCTTCAAGGGCAGCGACGTTGTGCGTCACCCGATCGTGGGTCGCATCGTCGAGGCTTATGAAGGCAAGAACGAGGATTAATCTTCGACAATCGCTCCGCCAGCGCTTAGGGACGCGGACCTATGCTGACGCTTGAAATTGATATCGAATCCCCTTGGCCCGAAACCACCGATTGGGAAGCCCTTGCCGCCCGCGCGGCAGGGGCGCTGAGCGTGGTGGCGCCCGAACTGGCCAAGGAATGCCTGAGCACCAGCATGATCTTCACCTCGGATGAAGAGGTGCAGGTGCTGAACGCCGAATGGCGCGGCAAAGACAAGCCGACCAATGTCCTCTCCTTCCCTATGCTGGAGCGTGAGGATCTGCTGGACCTGCCCGATGACGGGCCGCCCGAAATGCTGGGCGATATTGCGCTGGCCTTTGAAACCTGCGCGCGTGAGGCCGAGGAAAAGGGCATCACGCTGCAGGATCATGCATCGCACCTGATCATCCATGGCTTGCTGCATCTGGCCGGGCTGGATCACGAAATTTCCGACGAAGATGCCCGCGCCATGGAAATTTTGGAAATAAAGGCGCTTGCGCTGATCGGCATTGCCGACCCATATGGCGATCATCATCTTTGATCTTCTTGCAACCGACATTCTTTTAATCGGCATCGCGCCGGAGGAGTAGCATAGAACGTGGCCGATCTGGGCCGTACAGGGGATTCCGGCCTCGGAGAGCCGGACAGTAAGCGCTCTTTATGGCGTCAGGTTCTGCGCTTCTTTGACGGGGGCGATCAGGACCAGTCGCTGCGCGCCCATCTGGAAGACATCATCGACGAGCATGAGGGAGAAGGCAGCCCCGGCGAAGCGGGCGACCTTTCGATGCTGGAACGTCAGATGCTGCGCAACCTGCTGCATTTTTCCGAACTGGACGCGGCCGATGTCTGCATCCCGCGCGGACAGATCATTGCGTTGGCCCATAATGCGCCATGGCCCGATGTGCTGGCCGCCTTTGCCGAACATGGCCATTCGCGCATGCCGGTCTATCGCGACACGCTCGATGAAGTGATCGGCATGATCCTCATCAAGGACGTATTCCCCTATCTGGTCCGGGGCGAGGAGCCACAGGGCAACTGGACCCGCATGATGCGCCAGCCCCTGTTCGTGCCGACCGCGCGCGGGGCATTGGACGTTCTGGCCGATATGCGGTCAAGCCGGGTGCATCTGGCCGTGGTGGTGGACGAATATTCGGGTACAGAAGGCATCATCACCTTTGAAGATCTGGTCGAGGAAATCGTCGGCGAGATCGAGGATGAACATGATGACGCCCCAACCGAATTGCTGCGCCCGCTCGACGATGGTCTATGGGACGCCGATGCGAAGGTCGAACTTGACGAAGTGGGCAAGCGGGTCGATCCGCGCCTTGCCGAAGTCGAGGAAGATATCGATACTTTGGGCGGACTGGCCTTTGTGCTGTCCGGCCATGTGCCGCCGGTGGGCGCGCAAATTGCGCATGCCAGCGGCTGGATCATCGAAGTAACCGAGGCCGACGAGCGCCACGTGATTCGCCTTCGTTTGCATCCGCCCGCCACATCCGGCGAACAAGAGGACTGATCGACCATGCCCGCCACCCGCCGCCTGCCCCCTCTGCGCGCGCTGGAAGCCTTTGTCCGCACGGTCCGGCTTGGCTCGGCCAAGGCGGCGGCCAGCGAATTGGGCCTGAGCCCGTCCGCCCTGTCACGCCGCGTTGGCGCGCTGGAAGATTTCGTGGGCAAACGCCTGTTCACGCGCCAGCATCAGGCGATGAAGCTGACCGATGACGGCCATGCCTTTTACGCGGCGGTCAGCCCAAAGCTGGAAGATCTGGCCGAAGCGGTCGAATCGCAGATGGAGGCCAGCAATGTCATGCGCCTGCATCTGGGCGTGCCTGCGCTGTTTGCCGGCACCCGCCTGTTTCCGCGCCTGCCCGAATTGCGCAAGCTGCATCCGCGCCTGCACATCGACTTTGACACGGGCGCACAGCTGGAATCGGAACTGGGCGATTCGATTGACGCGGCCATCGTCCTGTCAAAGGAACCCGATCCGGCGCTCCATTCGGTCCGGCTTGATCATAACAAGATCCACGCCTTCGCCTCGCCCGCGTTGGCGGCGGAAATTGGCGAGAAGCCCGATCTGGCCCGCCTGTCCAAGCAGACCTTCGTAATCTCGACCGACCTGCCGGAAAGTCTGGACGTGTGGAAGGGCGCGCTGGGGCTGGAACGATTGGAACCGGCCGCCATCGACCATTTCGACTCGGCCCAATTGATCATTGCCGCGGCGGTTCAGGGGCTTGGCATCGCCATCGTCCATGATGACCACTTCCTGCGCCCGGGCGATGACCGTCTGGTACGTCTGTTCGATGCCGATATCGACAGCCCGTACAGCTATTGGTTCGTTTGCCGCCCGCGCGCGCTGGAAACGCGCCCGGTGCGGATGTTCCACGATTGGCTGATCAAAGCGGGCCTTTGATCAGGCTGCGTAGCGAGCGCTGGCATCGCCCATCGCGCGGCGGGCCAGCGTAAATCGCTGAACCACGCCCGACAGTCGTTCGGCCTCATGGGCCAGCGATCGCGATGCGGCGGTCGATTCCTCGACCAATGCGGCATTTTGCTGGGTCGCCATATCCAGTTCGTTGATGACCTTGTTGACGCCATTGATCGCCTCGGATTGCTGCGCCGTGGTTTCGGCCAGCCGTGAGAGCATCTCAGCCACTGCCGTCGAGCGCTCGACAATGCGCTCAAGGCTGGATTGGGTGCGGCTGACCATATCGACGCCCATGCGCACTTCCTCGCCCGAATGGACGATCAGTGAGCCAATCTCCTTGGCCGCCAAGGCGCTGCGCTCGGCCAGATTGCGTACCTCGGTGGCCACGACGGCAAAGCCGCGCCCGGCATCGCCCGCACGCGCCGCCTCGACCCCGGCGTTCAGCGCCAGAAGGTTGGTCTGGAACGAGATACCGTCGATGATTTCAACAATCGAACGCATCTTTTCCGAGGTCGCCGCGATCGACTGCATCGCCGACACCGCGCCGCGCATCAATTCGCCGCTGGTGGATGCTTCCTGCTCGGCTTCATGGGCGGCGCTGGCGACATTGCTGACGCCCTGACCGGCCTCGGCCACGGAATTGGCGAGTTCACGCACAGTGTTGGCCGTCTGACCCAGTGATGCTGCCTGCACCTCGGTGCGATGCGCCAAATCTTGCGCCGCAGAGGAGATTTCGCCCGCCCCCGAACGCACCGCGTTGGACGACATGGAAACCGCCGAAATCTGTTCAGAGAGCGAGGCCGCGGTGGAGTTGAAGTCCGTCCGCAATTGCTCATATTCGGGCGGAAAGGCTTCATCGAGCCGCTCATCCAGACGCCCCTGACGCAAGGCCGCCAGACCACGCTCCAGCGCGCCGGTGATCCTTTGCTGGGCCATCAACTTGCCCTCGGCTTCGGCGCGGCTGCGTTCGGCAATGGATCGACGGATCGCTTCCAGAGCGCGGGCGATATCGCCCAGTTCATCCGCCTTTTCGATGCCCGGAATGTCACGATCCAGATCGCCCAGAGCCATATCGCCCATCGCGTCCTTCAATTGCGAAACCGGCCGCGTGACACGCCAGGAAAACATCAGCATCACCAGAATGCCAATGCCGACGCCCAACAGGCCAAGGATAATATTGCGCTGTATCGCCGTATCGGCCTGCGACAGGACGCGGGCCGCAATGCCGTTGACCAATTTGACGTTGTAGTCCTTGTCCGCCTCAATCCCTGCTTGCAACGCGCGTGAATGAGAAACAATGTCACCGTTAAACAGTGTGGCGGCGCGTTCATGCTGATTGCTCAACACTGCCTGACGAATAACTTCAACATCCTGTCGAAACACTTGCCAGCGTTGGACGATGTTGTCGTAAAGCCTAGCGTCTTCCGGGTCGCTCAGCAGCTTTTTATATTCGGCAATGCCCTTTTCGGCATCAGCCAGCGCGGTATTGAGCGATTCGGATTGCTTGGCGGCTTCATCCGGCGATGGCGCCAAAAGCATGCGGGCCATGCGTATGCGGGCAATTTCAAAATCGACGATAACCGAATTGAGCTTATCCACACTGGGCAAGGAATTGCCGGCCATATATTCGACATCGGTGCGCATGGATGATGCGCCCTGCACGGCCAAAGAGGCCCCCATTCCGATAATGGCGGCCAGCGAAAGCGACCCGGCGGCGACCAGTGTTTTGATTTTTGCGCGAGCGAGCACGGACTATCCTCTCGAGACTGTCCGTTTACTATCCTTCACCACGGGTAGAGATCGCTTGAACCGACACCTATGGGCTTGCCCGGATACGGGGTTAACAATTCAAAAAAGCAAGGCCGTCCCGAACATCCCATTGAGGATGCGCGGGACGGCCAGATCATTATGCGGCCGAAACGACAGCCTTCACGATCTTGCCCGGATTACGCGGCGGTTCGCCCTTGGGCAGCGCGTCGATGAATTCCATGCCCGACTGAACCACGCCCCAAACCGTGTACTGACGGTCAAGGAAGGTGGCGTCGTCAAAGCAGATGAAGAACTGGCTGTTGGCCGAGTGCGGGTACGAGGTGCGCGCCATCGAGCACACGCCGCGAACATGCTTTTCGTTGTTGAATTCAGCCTTCAGGTCGGGCTTGTCGCTGCCGCCGGTGCCGGTGCCGTTGGGGCAGCCGCCCTGAGCCATAAAGCCGGGGATCACGCGGTGGAACGTGATGCCGTCATAGAAACCTTCGCCGACCAGTTCCTTGATACGTTCGACGTGGCCGGGGGCCAGATCAGGGCGCAGCTTGATAACAACATCGCCAATGCCGTTGCCGGTATCCACGGTGAAGGTGAGAATTTCGTCGGCCATGGTAAAGCTCCTGTGGGATTGGCGAGGATTGGCCATCATCGCCCTATATTCTGGCCGCGCTGATAAAGGCGCCCCGCGCCCATGGCCAGCAGTTTGTGCGAAGCATTGCGCTAAACGCATCCTGCAAGGTTGCTTTTATTCGCTTAATGCCTAATCCCCTTCTCCCATGACCGTCGAGCCTGTCGAAACACAAGCCACCGAGGAATTCACCGCCGCCGCTGTTGAGCCGGTGGAGGAAAACACGCGCCATGACAGTCTGGACGAAGATAATCAGTTAAAGAGCGACTTTGTCCGCCGCGTCCGCAATGCGCTGGACGCGGGCGAGGTTGATGCGGTCTATGCGCTGGTCGAACCTTTGCACCCGGCCGACATCGCCGACCTGTTTGAACAGATCGACGCCGATGAACGCCCCGCTCTGGCCAATGCCATCTCCGACCTGATGGGCGGCGAGGTCTTTGCCGAATTGAACGACCACGTCCGCGAAGGACTGGTCGATGAATTGTCCGCCGAAGATATCGCCGACATTGCCGAGGAGATGGAGACCGACGACGCGGTCGCCCTGCTCGAAGACCTTGAACCGGACGAACAGCAGGCGGTTCTGGCCGAGATGGAGCCGGAAGAGCGCGCCGCCATCGAATCGGCGCTGGCCTATCCGGAGGAAACCGCAGGCCGCCTGATGAGCCGCGATTATATCGCGGTGGGCGAGCATATGACGGTGGGCGAATTGATCCACTATCTGCGCGACAACAAGGATCTGGCCACCGAATTCTGGGAAGTGTTCATTGTCGATGCGCGCCATCATCCGGTGGGCACGTGCCAATTGTCATGGGTTTTGCGTACCGACCGCCATGTGACCCTGTCCAATGTGATGAAGCGTGACCAGACGCTGATCCCCGTGACGATGGATCAGGAAGAAGTCGCGCTGCGTTTCCAGAAATACGCGCTGATTTCAGCCGCGGTTGTCGATGAAAGCGGGCGTCTGGTCGGTCAGATCACCGTCGACGACGTCGTCCACATCATTCAGGAAGAAGCCAGCGAAGACATCCTGCGCCTGTCGGGTGCGGGTGATGGCGACATTAACGAACCGATCCTGATGACGGTGCGCACGCGCCTGTCATGGCTGGTGGTCAATCTGGGCACGGCGATCATCGCATCCTCGGTCGTCGGCCTGTTTCAGGGTGCGATCGCGCGATTTGCATTGCTGGCGGTGTTGATGCCGATTGTGTCGGGCATGGGCGGCAATGCGGGCACGCAAACGCTGGCCGTGGTGGTGCGCGCCATTGCCACCAATGAATTGACCAGTTCGAACACCGTCCGCATGGTCTTGCGTGAATTGCGCATCGCCATGGCCAATGGTCTGTCGCTGGGGCTGATGATCGGCACAGGCACGACATTGCTGTTCAGCAATCCGCATCTGGGGGCGGTAATTGGCGCGGCCATGGTGATCAACAATCTGGTGGCGGGGTTGGCCGGCATTCTGGTGCCGGTGTCGCTGGACCGTTTGCGGATTGATCCAGCTGTCTCTTCGGCCGTATTTGTAACGACCGCCACCGATGTCATGGGGTTCTTCTCTTTCCTCGGCCTTGCCGTACTTACCGGGCTTGCCTGATGCCTCTTAACATGACGAAAGTGGCCTATGGTGCGCAATCCATGGCCGAAATCCACGAATGGTTTGCCCCCGACGGTCGCCGTGGCGGGGCGGAAATTGCGCGCCTGACCACGCGTAACCGGCCCAAGCGCGCCGAGGAAATGATCGGCGGATCGCTGTTCTGGATTTTCAAACACCAATTGGTGGCGCGCAGCGAAATTCTGGGCTTTGAAGAAGATGAAGGCGGGCGCACCGCGATCCTGATTTCGACCAAATTGATCGAGGTCGTCCCCACCCCGCGCCGCGCGCATCAGGGCTGGCGCTATCTGGAGGCAAAAGACGCCCCCGCCGATCTGGCCAGCGGCGATGGCGGCGACGTCCTGCCCGCGAACGTGGCGGCGGAATTGGCGAAGTTGGGGTTGGTTTAGAACCCCAGCCAATCCGCCATCAAATGCCACGCCACGGCCGTTTTGGACGGTGCGCTAAAGGCCACGCCATCCTCGCCCCGATTGCGCGCCGCCATGGCCTCGACCACTTCGTCGCGCGTGAACCAACGGGCATCTTCCAATTCATTTCGGTCGATGGTCAGCGCCGGGTCATCGGTAAAGGCATGGGCCGCGATCATCAGGCTGGATGGGAAAGGCCAGGGCTGGCTGGCGACATAACGCACGTCATGGACCTTGACGCCGGCCTCTTCAAAAATCTCGCGCGCGACGGCTTCTTCGATGCTTTCACCCGGTTCTACAAACCCGGCCAAAGCGGAATAGCGATGAGGCGGAAAGCGTGGCTGGCGGCCAAGCAAGATTCGGCCCTCATGTTCCACCGACATAATGACCACCGGATCGGTACGGGGGAAATGAGGCGTTCCGCACGACCCGCAATCCCTCTGCCATCCACCCTTGGCGATCTGGGTGCCCCCGCCACAGCGCGCGCAGAACCGATGGCGGGCGTGCCATCCGACCAGCGCGCGCGCCGCGCCATAGATCGCGATATCGCCGCCTTCCATTCCATTCAGCGCCTGCCACAGATTGAAGCTGGCGGGTGCCGTGCTGGCCTGATCCGGACTGGGCACAGGCGCGAAATGGCCGATCCCATTGGCGTCCAGCCCAAGGAATACCACCTCACCCTCGGGGGCCTGATCCATCGTGGTCCAAACCAGATCGCCACTGTCAAGGCGCGGCTCCAGCCCGTCCATGGTCAGTAATTTCGCGCCATTCGTCCACAGCGCCGCCAGACGTGCAGGATCGGAACGCACCGCATCGGCACGGTCCAAAGGGTTGCCGGTAAAGGTTATGGGGGGACGCATATTCATCCTTTTCTGGCCATCGCAACACCGGCCGCGCGGGCATAGAGCGTAGGCAAGCCTGCCTCGTCAAGTTTGGCCAGCGGCCACCACTCGCCATCGCCCAGCGGCGTATCAACGCACGGCGAAACCATGACAACCAATTCCAATGCGACATGGGTAAAGACATGCGTGACGCGCCCAACCTCACGCCAGTCACCAGCGGCGGGGGGCGATGCAGACCCGTCGGTTTTCGCATTCCATCCATCATCGGGCAAGGCGCGCATCCCACCCAACATGCCCGATGCCGGACGCCGGATCAGCCAGACCGCACCATCGCGTTCGATCCAATAGGCATGGCCCATCCGCTGCGCTTTGGCCTTTTTGGGCGGTTTGACGGGCAATTGTTCGGCCCGTGATTGCCCCGCGCAATGGGCGCGCAGGGGGCAGATCAGGCATTGCGGCGCGCGGACACTGCAAATGCCTGCGCCCAGATCCATCATCGCTTGGGCGAAATCACCGCTGCGCACGTCGGGCGTGATGGTGTCGGCGGCAACCCGAATGGCGGCGCGGCCTGCGGGCAATGGCTCATCAATGGCAAACAGGCGCGAGACGACGCGCTCCACATTGGCGTCCACCACAACGGCGCGTTGTCCAAAAGCAATCGCCGCCACCGCCGCCGCCGTATAGGCCCCCAACCCCGGCAAAGCGCGCAGCCCCGCCTCATCCTGTGGGAACGCGCCCATGTCCGCCACAACCCTTGCGCATTCGACCAGACGCCGCGCACGCGAATAATAGCCAAGTCCGGCCCATGCGGCCATCACCTCATCCTCTGGCGCAGCCGCCAAGGCGCCTACATCCGGCCAGCGAGAGGTAAACTTTTCAAAATACGGGATGACCGCCGCCACAGTGGTCTGTTGCAGCATCACTTCGGACAGCCATACACGATAGGGATCGGCGCCATTCGCCCCCGGCGGCGCGCGCCACGGCAGGCTTCGCGCATGGGCATCGTACCAATCGAGCAAGGCGGCGGCGACAGAACCTGCGCGATCACTTTCCGCTTTACCGCATTTCACGCTCTGGGCTCTGGCATCCATGGGGCGGCTATGGCATGGCTGAGATGGCATGGAAAGGGATAGGCCACATTCACCAAAGGGCACCAAGAGCCCTGCTTCGCCGCGCGATGGGAAAGCGGGCGGGTCAAAGACGCGTGCCGGTCAACCCTATGAACGCCCGCGTGGGGGACAGGCGCGCCCCATATCCGAATTGATGCCCGAAATTGGCCGCACGGCCTTTCGCCGCTTTGGCTTTGTCCAATCCAGCGTGGTGACGCGGTGGCCCGAAATCGTCGGCCCCCATCACGCCAATGTCTGTATGCCCGAAGCGATCCGTTTCCCGCCCGGTGAAAAGAGCGACGGCATCCTGCAATTGGTGGTATTGCCCGCCCATGCGCCGATCATCACCCATGTGATCCCCGAAATCATCGAGCGCGTGAACCGCTTTTTCGGTTATCAGGCGGTGTCCAAGGTCAAGATGCGACAGGGCGAGGTCATGGCCCGCCCGCAGAGCCCGGCCCGCGCCGCGCCGCCCAGTCTGAAACCCATCCCGATCGAGCTTGGCGACTCGCTGCGCGATATTGGTGATCCCGAATTGAAGGCGGTTCTCGAATCGCTTGCCCGCAGCATCGCCCGACAGGACGAGGCGTAACTCATTCCGTTTCCAGCAAAGGACCCTGCATGTTCCTTCCCCTTCGCATGATGGCCGCTGTGTCTCTGGCGCTTGGTTTGATGAGCGCCCCTGTATCGGCGGCGCCCGCAAAGCCTGCGGCAAAACCCGTGGCCAGCGGCGCGTGGGGAGCCAAAGCCAGCGTCAGCCCGGTCGGCGGGCATATTCAGGGCAATCCGGCCGCCCCGCACAAGCTGGTCGAATATATGAGTTATACCTGCTCGCACTGCGCCCATTTTGAGGCGGAAACGGCTCTGCCGCTGCGTATGGGGCCGGTGGGCGGCGGACAATTGTCGTTCGAGGTGCGCCACCTGCTGCGCGACCCGCTGGACATCACGATCGCCATGCTGACCAATTGCGTCCCGCCAGTGAAATTCTTCCCCCTGCACCACAAGTTTCTGGCCCAGCAGGACCAATGGATCGCCCTTGCGCAAAAGCTGAGCGAGGAACAGACCAAGCGCTGGAACGAAGGGCAGATGCCGGTGCGGATGCGCGCCATTGCCTCGGACCTGAAATTCTATGACATTGCCGCTGGCGCGGGCCTGACCCGCACGCAGGCCGATGCCTGTTTCGCCAATGAGGCGACACTTCGCCGCATCATCGCCCAGACCAAGGAAGCGCAGGAATTGGGCGCAACCGGCACGCCTACCTTCGTGCTGGATGGCAAGATGCTGGAGGAACATGACTGGGCCGGATTGCAGCCCAAGCTGAGTGCAGCGCTCAAGTAACCCTTGCGACAAGTAATTACTTCTTGGCGCATCCACTCTGCGCTAGATTTTTCGCAAACAACCCTGCCAAGGATAGGCTTTACGATGACGTTTGCCCCGCTTTCCACCCGTAATCTGGCGATTTTGGCCATGGCCCCGCTCGCACTGGGACTGGCCGCCTGCAACAAATCCGAAGGCGGCGCCAGCGCGCCGGCCGGCAGCGTCGCCGCCGTTGCCCCGCCGGCGGGCAAGCAGTGGACCGAAACCTTTACCAAGACCGAGGATGGCGATGGCGTCATCGTCGGCAACCCCAATGCGCCGATCAAGATGGTGGAATATGGTTCGCTCTCGTGCCCCCATTGCGCAAAACTGGCGCAAGACGGAATGAGCGCGCTTAACGGCACCTATATTTCCAGCGGCAAGGTGAGCCTTGAATTCCGCAGCTTTGCCATCCACCCGCAAGATATTCCGTTGACGGTTCTGGCTCGTTGCGGCGGCGATGATACGTTCTTTGGTCTGATCGAACAGGTCTATACCAATTTCGACGCGTTGAATTCACAAACCAAGGAACAGTATGATCAGGCCTCGGCCGCGATGAAACTGCCCGCGGCCCAGCGTTATCCCGCCATTGCCGATGCGCTTGGCTATACCGCTTTCTTCACCGCGCGCGGCCTGCCCGAAGCGCAGCAGCGCCAGTGCCTGGCCGACCTGCCCCGCGCCGAGGCCGTCGCCAAGGCTTCCGAAGCGATCAGCGCCAAGGGCATCAGTTCGACCCCGACCGTGTTCATCAACAACAACAAGGTCGAAGGCGCCGAGTGGAAGAATGTCGAAGCCGCTCTAAAGGCTGCGGGCGCCTGATAGGCATTCATGCGTTTTCGGCGGCTCAAACTTTCAGGCTTCAAAAGCTTTGTTGAGCCTGCCGAATTGCGCATAGAGCCGGGGCTGACCGGTGTGGTTGGCCCCAACGGCTGCGGCAAATCCAATCTGCTGGAGGCCATCCGCTGGGTGATGGGCGAAAGCAGCCCCAAGTCGTTGCGCGGCGGGGGGATGGAGGACGTGATCTTTGCGGGCACGGCCACCCGCCCGCCGCGCGATTTTGCCGAAGTGATCCTGTCCGCCGATGACAGCGCGGGCGAGGAACTGGAGGTCGTGCGCCGGATCGAGCGCGGCGCGGGATCGGCCTATCGCATTAACGGGCGCGATGCGCGGCAAAAGGATGTGGCGCTGGTTTTTGCCGATGCTGCCACCGGCGCGCATTCCCCCGCTCTGGTCAGTCAGGGGCGCATTGCCGCCGTCATCAACGCCCGCCCCGCCGAACGCCGCGCCATGCTGGAAGAAGCGGCAGGAATTGCGGGCCTGCATGTCCGCCGCCGCGATGCGGAACAGAAATTGCGCGCGACCGAGGCCAATCTGTCCCGGCTCGAAGACCTGATGGCGGGGCTGGAGACAAGAATCCTGTCCTTGCGGCGACAGGCGCGCGCGGCGGAACGCTATCGCCACCTGTCCGAGCAAATCCGTGTGGCCGAGGCGCGGGTGCTGTTTGCACGCTGGCGCGAAGCGGCGCAGGCCGCCGACCGTGCCAAGGCCGAAGCGCGTCAGGCGCAGGAAAGGGTCAGCGTAGCGCAAACCCGCGCCGATGCCGCACAAACCGCACAGGCCAAGGCCGCAAAAGATCTGATCTCCACCCGTGACGGCGTCGGCACCGCGCGTGAGGCAGCCAGCGCCATCGGCCACCGCCTCTCAACCCTGACCAGCCAGTTGGAGGCGGCGCGGGCAAAACTAAACGATCTGGACCGGCAACAGGCCAGACTGGAAAGCGACCGCGCCGAGGCGGATCAACTGACCCGCGATGCCGCCGCCGCGCTGCAAAACCTGCAAGGCGAATTGGAGGATGCGCGGCGGCGCCTGAACGAAGCCGAAGCGCAACGCCCCGCGATGGTGCAAGCCTTGCAAGAAGCCGACAGCAATGCGCGGGCGGCCGAGATTGCCTATGCGCAGGCCAATGCCCAGCAGGCCAGCGTTGAGGCCGAATGGCGCGTGGCAGAGGCCGAGATTGCCCAAGCCCAAAACCGGGTGCAGCGCTGCCAAGCCGATCTGGCGCGCAATGCGGAGGCGCTTGCTGCCTTGGACAGGGCCGGTGATCCGATTGCCGATCTGGCCAACGCGACGCAGTGCCGCGATGAAGCAAGTGCGAAACTGGCGCAGGCGCGGGAACAGCTTGCCACCTCACAGCAAAGGCGCGCTGAACTGCTGGCGCAACGCGATGCCGCGGCCAGCGCGCTGTCCCAGGCTCGGGCCGATCTGAGCGGTATTGAGCGTGAGTTTCACGCCCTGCAACGCGACCGCGAAGCACGGGCCAAGGCGCAAAAGAATGCCGCCGGACGCCGCCTTGCCCTTGACCATATACGCGCCGCTCCAGGCTATGAACGCGCTCTGGCCGCAGTCCTTGGTCGCGATGCCAAGGCGCCGTTGGGCGAGGCAAGCGGCGAAGGCAGGTTCTGGACCGGGGCAACACCACCACCGCCGGTTACGCAAAGTCTGGCTCAATTCGTGCCCGATTGCCCGCCCGAACTGGCGGCGCGTTTGGCGTTGGTTTGGGTGGATGAAGTTGACGATGGGCGCGCCCTTTCCCCCGGCGAATGGCTGGTGACACGGGCGGGCCATGTCCGGCGCTGGGACGGCTTTGTTGCGCGCGGCGAAGGCGCGGCCGAGGCGGCAAGGATGGAGGCGGATAACCGCTTCCTTTCCTTAGAAACCCAGATCCCACCGCTGCGCGATGCCGTGGCAAAGGCGGAAGGGCGAGCGGAGGAGATCACCCGCACCTTGTCCGAAATTCAGATACAGGCCGCCGGTTTGGAGCGCGAAGTTGCAGGCGCCGCCGATGCGGAACGCGCCGCCCTTCGCGCCATGGACGCGGCAGAGGCCGCCCGCGACCGCGCCGCCACCCGCCGCGCCGAATTGCAGGCCGCCGCACAGGATTTGACGCAGCAGTTCCTGCAAGCCCAAACTGAGCATCAAGCCGCCGTAGCGCGCCGCGCCGCCCTGCCTGCGCCCGAAACAGGCAGAGCCATGTTGCAAGCGGCCCAAATGCGCCACGAGGCCGCCCGAAGCCATCACCAATCGGCCACCGCCCTGCTGGCGGCACAGGATCAGACCATGGCCGTTGCGCGTGAGCGGGTGCATGCCCAAACGGGCGAAATCCGGAACTGGCAAAATCGCGCGGGGGACGCGGCGAAAAGACTGGCGCAGATGGCGGGCAGGATCGAGGAAATCGCGCAGGAGCGCGCCGTCCATGCCGCCCGCCCGCCCGCCATCGAGGCCGAAATGCACGGCGCCGAACTTGAACGCGAAACGCTGCAATCCGCTTTGGCCCAAGCCGAAGCTGCGATGGAGGCGGCCAAACAGGCCGCGTCCGAGGCCGATCGCGAATTGTCCATGGCGCAAGAAGAACTGCTATCAGCCCGTGAGGCGCGGGCCGGTGCGCAGGCACGATCCGAAAATGAAGATCAACGCCGCGCCGAACTCAACCGCATGTCGGGCGAGAGATTTCAGTGTCCGCCGCCCCTGCTGACCGAGCGCTTTGGCTTTGCCGACGCCGACGTGCGCAACGCCGGCGAGGAAACGCGCACGATGGAGCAATATGGCGCGGATCGCGAGCGGTTGGGACCGGTCAATCTGGTCGCTGCACAGGAATTGGCCGCCGCCGAGGAACGCGCAGGCGAATCGATCCGTGAACGGGCCGAACTGGCCGAGGCGGTCAATCGGTTGCGCGGATCGATCGGCAATTTGAACCGCGAAGGGCGCGAAAGGCTGCGCGCCGCTTTTGAGGCCGTCGATGGCCATTTCCGCCGCCTTTTTACCACGCTGTTTCAGGGCGGGCCGAATGATGCCGGAATGGCGCATCTGGCGCTGGTCGATTCGGACGATCCGCTGGAGGCCGGGCTGGAGATATTTGCACAACCTCCCGGCAAGCGGCTGCAATCACTGACCCTGCTATCGGGTGGGGAACAGGCGTTGACGGCGGTGGCGCTGATCTTTGCCCTGTTTTTGACCAACCCCTCGCCAATCTGCGTTCTGGACGAAGTGGACGCGCCGCTTGATGATGCGAATATCGAGCGGTTCTGCGACCTGCTTGAGGCGATGACGCGTGAGACCGAGACGCGCTATCTGGTCGTCACCCACAATGCCGTGACGATGAGCCGGATGCACCGCCTGTTCGGCGTCACCATGGTCGAGCGCGGCGTATCCCGATTGGTCAGCGTGGATTTGAGCGCCGCCGAACAGTTACTGGCCGAGGCGAGTTAGGCGTTCCCCACCACCCAACAGGCCAGCGCCATCAGCAGACCGGCAAAACGGTTGGAGCGAAACCGGGCCAAGGCATTGCCGCCGTCGTCCTGTTTCAGCGTTCCCACTTGCCACAGGAAATGCAGCGCCACCGGCAAAAGCGCCAACAGTCCCAGCACATCACCGCGCACCAGCCACAGCGCGCCCGCCCAACAGCCCAGCGCCATAGTGTAAAGCGCACCAACGCCCAGATGGACAAGGCGACCAAAGGACAGGGCCGAAGAACCGATGCCAACCAGCGCATCATCCTCGCGGTCCTGAAGCGCATAGATCGTGTCATAGGCCATGCACCATGCCCAGCAACCGGCATAGAGCAGCGCCAGCGTGCCCAGCCCATCAAACCCGCGCATTTCGACCCAGCCGACCGGCGCGCCCCATGTGAACACCAGCCCCAACCACGCCTGCGGCCAACCCGTAATCCGCTTCATAAAGGGATAGGCCGCGACCAGAGCCAGGCTGAACAAGGCCACCAATTGGGCACGCCAATGCAATTGCAACAGGACAACAAAGCCGATCAGGCACAGACCGATCAACCACGCCCATGCGGCCTTCTTGCTGACCCGCCCACTGGCAATCGGGCGCAGGGCCGTGCGGGCCACCCGGCGGTCAATGTCCACATCGACAATGTCATTATAAACACAGCCCGCGCCGCGCATCACGATGCTACCCAACAAAAGCCAGAGCATCAGGCCCCAGCGACGCTCGCCGCCCGCCAGCAGCACGCCCCATGCGCAGGGCCAGAACAGCAGCCACCAGCCAATCGGTCGATCAAGCCGGGCCAGAGAAGCATAATCCCTTGCCGCGGCGGGCAAAAGGCCCATGATGCCGCGATGCTCGCTGTCGGGTACGATCTGGACGGTGTCACTCATGCCGCATCCCATAGCGTGACGCACCACAATCGGCTAGAGCGCAGGGCATGAGCGATCATCTTCCCGCCACGCCCGCATGGCCCCCGCGCAGTGCGCCGCGCCTGTTCGTTGAAATGCCGTTGTCCGATGGGGCGCAAGTGAACATTGACGGGGCGCAGGCACATTATCTGGGCCGGGTGATGCGGATTGGCGTGAGGGATGCTGTGATCCTTTGCGACAATGTCACGGGCGAATGGGCAACGCGCGCCGTTTCGGTGGGCAAGCGCGATCTGACGCTCGAATGCGTCGAAATGCTGAAAGCGCGGGAGGCGGTGCCGGATTTCACCCTTTGCGCTGGCTTGCTGAAAAAGGACCGGTTCGATCTGGTGCTGGAAAAAGCGTGCGAATTGGGGGTTCGTCATATTCAACCGGTGCTGACGCGTCGCTGTGTGGCGGATAAATTGAATTTGGATCGCGCCCGCGCCACATTGATAGAGGCGGCCGAACAATGCGCGCGAACCGCCCTGCCCACGATTGCGGCTCCGGTACGGCTTGATGCGCTGCTGCGCGATTGGGATCTTTCGCGCGCCCTGTTCTTTGCCGACGAACAAGGCGGCGCGCCCGCGATTAAGAGTTTTGCGGCTCATTCCGGCCCTGCGGCCTTGCTGACGGGGCCAGAGGGAGGGTTCACCGACGAGGAACGGACAGCGATCCGGGCCCATACCGCCACATCAGCCATCACGTTGGGGCCGCGCATTTTGCGGGGTGAAACCGCCTGTATCGCCGCGACCGCCCTGTGGATGGGCAGCGTTGGCGATTGGGCAACCATCTGACGCCGTAAGACGGATAGTTTTTCTCGCTGGCGCAAAGCGCTTTGCCCCACTAGGAAGTCGCGCCATGAGCACTCGCGAAGCGTCCGACCAACACGATCCCCTGATTTCCGGGCTGGATCAGCTTGCCTCTCCGATGCAGGAGGGCGAAAAGCCGCGAGCCGAATGGCGCATCGGCACCGAACATGAAAAGATTGTCTATCGCGGCGCCGACCGTCACGCCCCCGCCTACGACGAGGCAGGCGGCATCCATGACCTGCTGATGGGGCTAAAGCCCTATGGCTGGAGCGAAATCATGGAGGGTGACAATGTCATCGCGCTCAAGGGCAGCGATGGCGCGGTCAGCCTTGAACCGGCGGGCCAGATCGAATTGTCGGGCGCGCCGCTGGAAAACCTGCATCAGACCGACGCCGAAACCCGCCGCCATATCGATCAGGTCAAGGCCGTTGGCGCGAACAGCGATCTGGGCTTCCTCAGCCTTGGTCTTTACCCGGACAAGCGCCGCGAAGACCTGCCCATCATGCCCAAGGGCCGCTATGACATCATGCTGCGCCATATGCCGCGCGTGGGGTCGATGGGGCTGGACATGATGCTGCGCACCTGCACGATCCAGACCAATCTGGATTACAGCAGCGAAGCCGACATGGTGCAAAAGTTCCGCGTTTCGCTGGCGCTGCAACCGCTGGCCACCGCGCTTTTCGCCAATTCGCCGTTTTTGGAAGGCAGGCCCAACGGCTATCTTTCCTATCGCAGCCACATCTGGTCCGACACCGATCCGGCGCGCACGGGCATGTTGCCCTTTGTGTTCGAGGATGGTTTCGGATACGAGCGCTATGTCGAATATATGCTCGACGTGCCGATGTATTTCGTGTTCCGCGATGGTCGGTATATTGACGCTGCGGGTCAGTCCTTCCGCGATTTCCTCGATGGCAAACTGCCCGCCCTGCCCGGTGAACGCCCGACGATCGGCGACTGGCACGATCACCTCTCGACCGCTTTCCCGGAAGTGCGCCTGAAAAGCTTCCTCGAAATGCGCGGCGCCGATGGCGGGCCGGTCGAACGGATCGTGGCCTTGCCCGCGCTCTGGGTCGGCTTGCTTTACGATCAGGGCGCGCTCGACGCCGCATGGGATCTGGTCAAGGGCTGGAGCATGGATGAGCGCGAGACCTTGCGCTCCAGCGTGCCCAAGCTGGCGCTGGATGCGCCGATTGCCGGAGGCCGGTTGGGCGATATTGCGGGCGAAGTGCTGACGATTGCGCGCGCTGGTTTGAAATCACGCGCGCGTTTGAATGCCGATGGCGCGGATGAAACCCGCTATCTCGACCCGCTCGATGAAATTGTGGCCAGCGGCAAGGTTCCGGCGCAACTCTGGCTCGACCGTTACCACGGCGAATGGGGCGGCGACCTGTCGCGCGTCTATGACGAGGCCAGCTTCTAAATCAACCGCTTGAGCAGGCGCGTCACTGGCGCGCCTGTTTCGGCCCATGCCCAGTATTGACGGTACTTGGCATCCTCCGCCAACAGGTGCCGCTCCTCGGTCTTGGCCCGCCACCAATAGACCGCACTGACCATCGCCAGAATCGCGGTGTTGCGGATGCAATCCACCATGGAACCCGTCGGGCTGAGAAACGGCAAGGATACCGACCACCAGAACAGGTTCTTGGCCACATAGGCCGGATGGCGGGTCAGCCGATATGGCCCATGGGTGATCACCCCGCGATAGGTCAGATTGGAAAAGCGCAGTCCGAAAACCACCGTGGCCCATGCGTAAACGCCGGTCAAAAGCACCAGCCACGCGCCCCAACCCCACAGCGCCCAACTATGTCCAGCCATCCATTGTGACCACTCCGCCGTCCCCGGATGATAATCGAGCGGCCCATTGCCCCCCATCATGATAAAAGGCGGGTAGCAAACCAACGCCGCCACCCAGCCATCGAGATGCGGGTTGGCGCTGCGAATATGGCTATCAAGTGGTTTAAGCGTAAAGAGATAGCCCGCCGTCCCGATCTGAACATCGATCATGAAAAGCCATGTGATCAACCAATTGGCCAGAGCCACCGGATCACCCAGCCCCGCCGTATCAAAGCGCACCACGGCCGAAAACCCGCCCGGCAGGATCGAGAGCATAAAGGCGGTAAAAAAGCCCTTCACCGCCCAACGGCGCGCATGCAGCATCACCTCACGCGGATCGGCCTGAGATCGCCCCATGATCCACGCGCCGCAATGCCACGCCCCGTCGCGCGGATCAATCAGCACCCGGTCCAGCCAAAGGACGTAAGGGATCGACAGCAAGACCATCGGTACCAAGGCCACCCCGATCAGGTGGATGGCGAAGATCCACGGCTCCTGCCAATAGAAGCGGAACAGGCAATAGGCCGCGCCAATCACCGCCCATGTGGCCCATAGGCCCACCAGTTTGACGGCGCTGATCCCAAACACTTCGCGCCATGGTCGGGGGGATGCCCAATCAATCCCGGTTGTCGCCCGGCGATGCACCTTGTCCACCGCAACCGACCACAAAACCATCGCACCGGACGAAAGAAGCAGCGCCAGCAAGGCCGCATAAGGCCCCGCCAGAGGCTCCATCGGCCCGCCAATGCCCAATGCCACGGCCACGGAAACCCATGACCGGCAAACCAGCACCCAAGCCACCAGCACAAGCAGCCCCACCAGACCAACGCCGGAGGAGACATCACTTTTCGGTCGTTCAGAAACACCAAGGCTGGCGGGAACGGGTCTATCCATTCCCCCAGCCCTAGCAGTCACAGGTTAAGAGCGTGAAAATGCTCTTACTTGAAGGCGGTGATATGGCCCGAATCATCCAGCAGATACAGGATGCCATTGGCCACGATCGGCGCCAGCGTGATCGGCGCCTTTACGCCGGTGTAGAATTTCGACACGCCGTCCATCGCGCTCACCACATGGACCTGGCCAAGGCTGTTGGCCACCCAGAGGCGATCACCCGCCAGAACCGGACCGGTCCAGAAGATCGGACCCTCCTTCTTCTTGGGCTTGGTCCAGCGGTCCAGCTGGGCCACCCAGCGCACCTTGCCGCTGCTCTTGGAAATGCACAGCAACTTGGCTTCATCGGTCAGCGTGAAGATCCAGTCGCCCGCAATCGCCGGGGTGGAAATCCCGGCCAGATTGAGTTCCCAAAGGCGCTGGCCGGTCACCAACTCATAGGCGGCCATACGGCCTCCCTGACCAAGGGCATAGATGCGGCCGCGGTCAATGATCGGATCGGCGTCAATGTCGGTCAACACACCCACCGACGTCGAGAGCGACGTGCGTGAAAGGGCGTCATTCCACAGCGTACGACCATTTTCATAACGATAGGCGATCAACTCACCCGTCGAGAATCCGGCAACCACCGAACCCTGACCCGCCGCGGGAGCCGCAACGCCAAATACACCCGTCGCGCCAAGCGATGCAGCTTCCTGCCACAGGCCCGAACCGTCCTCGATCTTGAGGGCGTGCAATTCGTTGTTCTGGGTCATCACATAGACCGCGCCAAAGGCCACCGTGGGCGACCCACGCAGCGGGCCAGCCGGACGCACCTTCCACACGATCTGGCCCGTCTTGGCATCAAGGGCGGCAACATCGCCAACGCCGGTCGTCACATAGACGCGGCCCGAATCATACGATGCGCCGCCGCCGAAGACCGCTTCACCCGCGCCGCCGGCCACGCTAAGCGTCTGGGTCCATTGCGGAGCGCCCGTCGTCGCATCAAAAGCATGCAGGATGCCGTCGGTATCGAACACGAACATCGATCCGCCCCCGACAACCGGCGACGCGCCCAGACGGCGACGTTCGTTCGAACCGGCGACGCGAACTTCCCAAATCCGCTTTGGATTTTCACCCAGCGTCAGATTGCCATAGCTCTTGGACGCCGAACCGCCGGGCTGTGCCCATTCCGTATTGGGCTGGGCCAAGGGCAGGACCACAGCCACGGTGGCAATATCCATATCCGCCTGTGCCGAGGATTCGACCCGGCTGAGGATCGGCTCGCGCTTGCCCGTGGTGGGCGTGGTCGGCTTGGGCTTGCGGCCCAGCTTTGGCCCCCCGCCACAGGCCGCAAGCGCAGCGATCAACGCAACGGACAACAGCGCACGACCGCCTTTACAATACGAGGCGGGCTGACGACGCAAGGAAACAAGAGACTTCATGGGGCAGGTCCTTAAGGTCCGTCAGGAATGGATCAGGGCTGGGTTGCCGCGGGGGTCGGTTTGACCACAGAAGCCGGCGTGGCCGCGTCGGGCTTGCCCAGCATCAGCGGAATTTCAGGCGTGGCCTGCTTGGGCTTGGCCGCTTTTGCAGGCGCAGGAGCGGCAACCGGGGCCGCCTGAACCGGCGCGGCAACCGGAACGGGCGCGGCGCCCTGCTGCGGGGCGGCGCCTTCGATCGGGCGGGCAATGTCGTCAACCGCGTCAAAGCCAAGCTGGCTGGCGATCTGACGCACGCGGGCGCGCAGGGATTCGGGCTGTTCCTTGTCCTTGGCAATGGCGCCGAACAAGGGCGTCGCCAGTTCCTTCTTGCCCTGCTTCAGATAGGTCATGCCCAGCAATTCACCCGCCGCGCCAAACCACGGCGCACCGGGCGCGGCCAAAGGCTTGAGCTTGGCGATGACATCATCGGGCTTCATCTGGTCATAATTGAGCGCAACCTGACGCAGCGTGGCAAAATCGCGATAGGTCTGGGGCGCGTTGCTGTCCGCAGCAACGGCCGCATAGCGGGTGGAGGCATCCTGCGCCTTGCCCTGCTGCGCCAGCAAGCCTGCTTCAACCAGGCGCGCGACCACCGCCGAACCATTGTCCCCGCTTGCGGCAAGCCCGTCCAACGTCTTATTGGCCAGATCGGTCCGGCTCGCCTCGATCTGATCCATGGCGATGGTCAATTGTTCGGCGCGGGTGGCCGCCTGCTGATCCTGATAATGGCCCCACCACAAATATCCGCCCAGCGCCAGCAGGCCCAGCACCAGCCCCGCGCCCACCGGCTTGCCATAGCGGCGCACCGCGGTCATCATCTGATCCTCGCGCAGCGCATCGTCCACTTCGCGCAGGAAAGCATCGCCTTGCAGGGCCTGTTGTGCCGCCAATTGTTCGGCGCGGGTCTGGGGACGGGTAGGACGCAGGGCCACGAGACTTCACTTCCTGAATTGTCGATGCGGGCGAAAAAGTCACACCGCGCGTAAAAAAACGAAACTGCCGTTTAGCGGATGGGCCGGGCTTTTCAACGGCAATGCGACAGGGGCGGCAACAGATCAGCAATTATGGGAAACGCGACAGGCCCATAGCCCGCGCGTAAAGCGCTCGATAACGATCGACCATGGTCTTTTCATCATATTCCGCCTCGGCCAGCGCCCGATTCGCGTCGCCCACCGATTTGCGCAACGACGCGTCCCCGGCCAAACGGGCCAGATTGGCCGCAAAGCCTGCCTCATCCCCCGCCGGGGCGATAAAGGGCCGATTGGCGTCCGAAAGCATGGGCACCACGTCCCCGACATTCGGGCTGACCACGGCAAGGCCCGCCGCCATGGCTTCGACCACGCTGATCGGGAACTGCTCGCTGTCCGATGACAGGGCAAACAGGTCGAACAGGCCAACAACCTTGGCCGGATCGCCAATATGGCCGGGCAAATGGACCCGGTGGGCGATGTCCAGACGCAGCGCTTCTTCGCGGATCACCTCGCGTTCGGGGCCGTCGCCGACGATCACCAATTGCCACGGTTCCGGCAGGCCCGCAAAAGCGCGAACCAGCCGCGGCAGGTTCTTGACCGGACGCAGCCCGGCCAGCGTACCCAGCCAGAGTTCTCCCTGACGTTTGATCACGCGGGGCAAAGCGTCGGGACGCGGTTTGGCGGTATAGGCGGCGGTGCGGATACCATTAGGGATGCGATGCACCTTGGCCTTTGGCTGTTGCCAAATGTCGAGGGCGATTCTTTCCAGATTTTGCGAACAGACCACAAGGCCACTGGCCCGTCCCAAGGCAATGCGACGATACCAGTTACGGCTGGTTTTCAGGCCGCCCGCTTCGTCCTGATTAAAGCCGTCCTCGTGATGGACCAGCGGCGGCAGTTTCAGGATCTGGGCAAACAGAGTATGGGCCAAAACCGCATCCATCGCGCCGAAATTATAGGTCAGCACCAGATCGTAATCCGCCATGGCCGACGCCAGCGCGATCAATCGCTTGGGCGTGGGCTTGCCCTGTAGCGAGGGGAAATCATGGCCCGCCTGCCAACGCACACCCGGCATGATGCGGCGGGTCGCCTCCATCGCATCGGGCATGGCCGACACGATCGTATGCGACGCCCCCGCGCCAAAGGCGTTGATCAGTTGGACACAACGAAGTTCCTTGCCGCCTTGGTTAAAGCTGGAATGCAAATGCAGGATACGCAACGGATTCTTGCTCATGCCTGCTGCGCCACCCGATCCAGCAAACGTTCGATGGCCTGCACCGCTTCGGGCTCATCCAAAGTCGGCGCGTGGCCCACCCGGCGCACGCTGACCGCAACGGCATCGGGGACACGGCGCGCCATTTCGCCCAGTGTTTCGGTCGAAAGCAGGTCCGACAATTCGCCGCGCAACAACAACAAGGGCCGCCCCGCCAGTGCCATATATCCGGGCCAAAGATCGACACCTGCCTCGCCGCCGGGACGGTCAAATGGTTCGGCAATTTTCATGTCGTAATCATAAACGATGCGGCCATTCTGCCCGACGGTCATCACCCGCTTGGCCATGGCCAGCCATTGGTGGACATCGTAATCGGGGAAGGAACCGCCCTGTTCTTCCTCCAATGCGCGGGCGGCGTGCATCCATGTGGGAAAACTGCGCCCCTGCCCCACGTAATCGCGGATACGGGCAAGGCCCGAAGGTTCGATCACCGGGCCGATATCGTTCAATACCGCGCCCGCGATCCGCTTTGCATCGATCATGGCAAACAACATCGCCATCAATCCGCCCAGAGAGGTGCCGACCACGACAAAGCGGTCAATCTTCAGCTCATCAAACAGGGCGTTGACGTCCTGAACATATTGCATCGGATTATAAGTGGCCGAATTTTTGGCATATTGCGAATCACCGCGCCCGCGCATGTCGGGGCACAGGACGCGCCATTCCCCCGCTATCCGCCCCGCAAGGCCGTCAAAATCGCGCGCATTGCGGGTCAACCCCGGCAAACAGACCACCACCGGACGGTCATCCAGCCCCGCATAATCACGATAATGCAAACGCAGCCCATCCGGACTTTGCCAGTATTGGTCAGTATACGTGCTCATGGCCTTGCAGGCGCTTCCCTTATCGCAATTTTGCAGGGCGTGGCTTGCGCTTGGCCCTATACAGGCCCACTTATTGCCCCATGCGCCATGAACCGCAAGCGAATGCCTACGCCCCCGACCCGCAAATCCTCGCTCTGGCCTCCTGGCTGGGTGATCCGGTTGCGCCCGCCGACTTTCCCTCGACCACTTTGCGCTGGCGAAATGACCGCTGGGCGCGGACGGTGGGGCTGGACGCATGGGATGATGCGGAATGGGTAAGGCATTTTGGGCGATTCGCGCCCTTGGCCGATAATTTGCCGCAACCGCTGGCGTTGCGTTACCATGGGCATCAATTCGGCGTGTATAATCCGGAACTGGGCGATGGGCGCGGATTTCTGTTTGCTCAATTGCGGGACGGCGATGGCCGCCTGCTCGATCTGGGCACCAAGGGTTCGGGGCAAACGCCGTGGAGCAGGCAGGGCGATGGGCGCCTGACGCTTAAAGGGGCGGTGCGCGAAATTCTGGCGACCGAGATGCTCGAAGCCTTGGGCGCCAACACCAGCAAGACATTTAGCGTGGTGGAAACCGGCGAATCCCTCTGGCGTGGTGATGAACCATCGCCCACACGATCCGCAGTGATGGTACGCCTGAGCCATGGCCACATCCGCATCGGAACGTTTCAACGCCTGTTGGTGCTGGAGGATGCACAATCCATGGCCCAATTGGTCGATTATGCATTGAGCCAGTTTCCCGGCCCCTTGCCGCCTGCAGGCGCGCCCGGCGCAGAGCAACCCGCGATCATACTGCTGCATCAGGTGATCGAGCGATTGGCCGATATGGCGGCATCCTATGTGGCCGCCGGATTTGTGCATGGGGTGCTCAACACCGATAATATGAATATTACGGGCGAAAGTTTCGACTATGGCCCATGGCGCTGGCTGCCGCGATGGGATGCGGATTTTACCGCCGCCTATTTCGACCATGCGGGACGCTATCGCTTTGGCAAGCAAGCCGAAGCGATCCGGTGGAATTGCGGACAACTGGCCGTCGCTCTGCGCCTGCTGGTCGATGATACCGCGCCGCTGATTGCCGCGCTGGATCGCTTCGATCCGCTGTATCAGGCCGCCTTGGCGCGGCGTGTTCTGTGGCGCATGGGCCTTAAACCGCTGGGCGATGATCGTGATGCGATGATGCTGGCTGCGGCCGGACAGCATATGCGCGAGGAACAGTTGGCCCCCGACACGTTCTTTCACATGTTCCGAGGCGCACCGTGCGAAGCCACCAGCTCGTTGCGCAGCGGTTCCCCTCTGGCCGCAGCATTGGCGTCCTTTGAACCCGTGCCCGATGCGCGCGATCATTGCGTCTGGCAGGATGTGCCGCCCGACAACCATATTGAAACGGTCGAAAACCTCTGGATGGCGATTGACCGGGATGATGACTGGACGCCGCTCTATCGCCATGTCGATGCGATCCGCGCGCTGGGCGATGCCTTGGGGCAGCCACCAATTCCAGCCGGACACATTGACGGATCAAACACTTAGGCCTTTCGCGGGGATGTAATTAAGGGTTTGCTAACCTCGTTCCCCTAGAATTTTGGCAATCTGGCGGACTGTTTCCGCCCAACACAACAATTTGGATAGAGCGTTTTGTCAGCCATCGCCCTTGCCCCCCATGTCGATGACACGCCAGATCCGGTGATCTCGCGCGATCCGGCAACGGGCGAGGTGTTGATGCAAATCGCCCCTACCGATCTCGAAACGCAGATTTCTGCGGCGCGCGCCGCCTATGCTGGCTGGGCATGCCAACCGCTCTCGGCGCGGGTGGATGCGGTCCGCCGTTTGACCAGCGCTTTGCGCCAGCGGTCACAGGAATTTGCCGAGGCCATTGCCCACGATACCGGCCGCCCCCTTTGGGACTGTTTTTCCGAGGTTGAAAGTGCGCTGGCACGGGTGGATGGTTGCGTTCGCGCCTATGCCGACCGATGCGCCCACCGCCGACAGGAAGGCGGCGCCAATGGCGCGGTTGCCGTTCGGCATAAGCCGATGGGTGTTCTGGCGGTCATCACATCTTTCTGCCAGCCGATGCTGACCCCTCTGGCGCATATTGCCCCGGCCATTCTGGCGGGCAATGCCGTTGTGTTCAAACCATCCAGCCGCGCCCTGCCTACGGCCTTGCTGATCGAGGATTGCGTCAAGCGCGCCGGTTTGGCCAACAACATCCTTCAGGTTGCCGTGGCCCAGAGTGATGCCGCTCTGGCGTTGGCGCTGCACGACGGCATCGACGGTGTTTTCTTTTCCGGATCAACGCAGGTGGGGCAAACCCTGGCCCGCAAAATCGCCGGGCGTCCGGGCAAGCTGCTTTCGCTGGATTTGGGCGGCAACAATGCCATCGTGGTTTGGGATACGCCCCAGATCGAAGATGCTGCAATGATGGTGGTGCAATCGGCCTTTACCGCATCGGGCCAGCGGGCAAGCTGCGCAAGGCGGTTGATCGTGCGCGATACTATGGCCGAACCCTTGCTGGCCGAGATCAAACGTCTGGCCGACCGGATCATTTGTGGATCGCCGTGGGATGAAACAACGCCATTCATGGGGCCGTTGATCGACAATCGCGCGGTGGATGGACTGGTGCAAAGCTTCATCTGGTTGATGTCGAATGGTGGGCGCCCGGTCAAACATATGGCTCGCCTTCACCAACGCCTGCCCTTTGTCAGCCCGGCCATCATTGACGTGACCGACATGCGCGAAAGGCCCGATGTCGAATTGCTGGGCCCGTTGCTTCAAGTCATTAGGGTTTCAGATTTCGATTCCGCCATCGCACAGGCCAATGCCACGCGTTACGGGCTGGTATCCGCGCTGATCGGCGGGACACAGGAGGAATACAATCGCTTCTGGGCAAATGTTCGAACCGGCCTGACACATTGGAACCGGCCAACCATCACTGAATTGCCCGGTGTGCCATCGGGAGGCATTGGACTGTCCGGCAATTTTCGTCCCGGCGGCTATTACGAAGCCGATTCCTGCGCATATCCGGTCAGTTCGGCCGAAATGGACCACCCGCGGGCGATGATCGGCACCGGTTTTGCCCCCGAAGTCTAAGACCAAATTTGACACTTGTCTGATTTGATCACCGATTTCGGGATGCGTTGATCCGTTTCTTGCGCCATGGAGCGCAGCGAAAGGATTGAAAATGACACAGACAGAGCCACAAACCCGCAATGACGGCATGCCCTATGCGATTGCCGCCTATCTGATCTGGGGTTTGCTGCCGCTCTATCTGCGTCAGGTCCATGATGTTCCCCCGTTTGAATTTGTCGGCTGGCGAACCTTGTTCACACTTCCCGCCTGCGCTCTGGCGATTATCGTGCTGCGTCAGGGCGGCGCGCTTCGCATGGCGCTGAAAGATCGGCGCAAGTTGCTGGCTCTGACGGCTTCGGCGCTGCTGATCGGGGCCAACTGGACCACCTATGTCGTGATGATCCAGCAGGGGCACATTTTTGCCGCCAGTCTTGGCTATTACATCAACCCTTTGATGAACGTCGTTCTGGGCACATTCCTGTTGGACGAGAAGTTGAACCGCGCCCAATGGGTGGCCGTGGCCCTTGCAGCGATCGGCGTTGTCATTCTGGCCTCTGGCGCGGCGGAAACGCTGGGGTGGAGTCTGGCGCTGGCCGCAACTTTTTCCGGCTATGGATTGGTGCGCAAGAAGGCCCCGGTGCCGGCCTTGCCCGGCCTATCGATTGAAGCGGGCATTCTGGCGGTGCCCGCTGTGGCTATGATCGCCTTTGGCCATGGGCCGCAGGGCATCACACTGGGCAAGAGCATTAGCCATGACACGCTGGTCGCTATGTCGGGGGTGGTGACGGCGGTTCCGCTGGTGCTATTCGCCATGGCGGCGCAGAGGATGAATTATTCCATCCTCGGCTTTGTTCAGTTTCTGGCCCCCACTCTCGTGTTTTTTCAGGGACTCTTGCTGTTCCACGAACCGCTTCAATCGGCCCAATTGGCCAGCTTTTTGCTGATCTGGATGGCGTTGGCCGTGTTCAGCTGGGACATGTGGCGCCGCCGCTGATCCACGCAAAGAAAAGGGGCGGCGACCAATTCGGCCCCGCCCCGCTTTCCCTAAAAGTTCAGCCTAAGATCAGGCCGCTTCTTCCTTGCCCTTGTGAACGCGGACCGGTTCCTTGCGGCCTTCGACCACATCCTTGTCCACCACCACTTCGGCAATGTCGGTCTCGGTCGGCAGATCAAACATCGTGTCGAGCAGCAGCCCTTCAACGATCGAACGCAGACCGCGCGCACCGGTCTTACGCTCAATGGCCTTCTTGGCGATGGCTTCAAGAGCATCGTCGGTAAAGGTCAGCTTGACGTTTTCCAGATCGAACAGCTTGGCATACTGTTTGATCAGCGCATTCTTGGGCTCGCGCAGGATCTGCACCAGCGCCGGAATGTCGAGATCATTGAGCGTGGCGATCACCGGCAAACGACCAATGAATTCGGGGATCAGACCGAACTTCTGAAGATCTTCCGGCTCTGCCTTTTGCAGCAGTTCGCCCACCTTGCGCTTTTCCGGGTCGGCGACATGCGCGCCAAAACCGATCGAACGCTTTTGCAGGCGGTCGGCAATGATCTTTTCCAGACCCGCAAATGCGCCGCCGCAGATGAACAGGATGTTCGTCGTGTCCACCTGCAGGAATTCCTGCTGCGGATGCTTGCGCCCACCCTGCGGCGGAACCGACGCGGTCGTGCCTTCCATCAGCTTGAGCAGAGCCTGCTGAACGCCTTCACCCGACACGTCGCGCGTGATCGAGGGGTTTTCGGCCTTGCGGCTGATCTTGTCGATTTCGTCGATATAGACGATGCCCTGCTGGGCCTTTTCGACATTATAGTCGCTGGCCTGAAGCAGCTTGAGGATGATGTTTTCAACGTCCTCGCCCACATAACCGGCTTCGGTCAGCGTGGTGGCGTCGGCCATGGTGAAAGGCACATCAAACGTCTTGGCCAAGGTCTGAGCCAACAGCGTCTTACCCGAACCGGTGGGGCCCACCAGCAGGATGTTCGACTTCGACAGTTCAACGTCGCCGCCCTTGCCGCTGTGCTTCAAACGCTTGTAATGGTTATGCACCGCCACCGACAGCACACGCTTGGCGCGGTCCTGGCCGATCACATAATCGTTCAGCGTTTCAAAAATTTCGCGCGGACTGACCACGCCGCCATCGCGCTTGCCCGCAATGCCACCCTTGGTTTCTTCGCGGATGATGTCATTGCAAAGTTCAACGCATTCATCGCAGATGAACACGGTCGGCCCCGCGATCAGCTTGCGCACCTCGTGCTGGCTCTTACCGCAAAAGCTGCAATACAGAGTGCTCTTGGCGTCGGATCCGCTCAGTTTCGTCATGCTTTTTCCCAAATGGCCCGCGTGGAGCCTGACAATTGTGCCAACCTAGCCACGCAGGCGCCAAATTCAATACCCTCGATGGCCACCATCCCAAGCTGAAACACTGTGGCCACCAAAGGTTCCATCATCAGCCGGCGGCTCCGTCGGCATCAGGACGGCGCTCAAACACCTTGTCAATCAAACCAAACTTAAGCGCTTCATCCGCCTCAAGGAAGGTATCACGGTCCATCGCCGCTTCGATTTCTTCAAGGCTCTTGCCCGTGAACTTGACGTAAAGATTGTTCATGCGCGCACGAATGCGCAGGATTTCGCGGGCCTGAATCTCAATATCGGAGGCCATACCCTGCGCGCCGCCGCTCGGCTGGTGGATCATGATCCGCGCGTTGGGCAAAGCGATTCGCTGGCCCGGTTCACCCGCGGCCAGCAGGAAGCTGCCCATCGAGCAGGCCTGGCCGATGCACACGGTCGACACCTTGGGCTTGATATATTGCATCGTGTCATAGATCGACAGACCAGCCGTCACCACGCCGCCGGGCGAGTTGATGTACATGCTGATGTCCTTGGTCGGATTTTCCGATTCGAGGAACAAAAGCTGGGCCACGATCACGCTGGCCATGTGATCTTCGATCTGACCAGTCACGAAAATGATGCGTTCGCGCAGCAGGCGCGAATAGATGTCAAAGCTGCGCTCGCCCCGGCTGGACTGTTCCACCACCACGGGGATCAACGCGCCCGTCACGGGATCAACACTGAATTTGCCCTGAGCATCGTTGCGTCCGAACAGATCGATCATGAAATTTCCTCTTTGTCTGCCACACCTATGTCGCGTCTCATGCCGCAATGTTCAAGTGGCTTAACTCCTCCCTGAACCATCATCGCCTGCTTTTGGGTTAATCCGGGCATCGAGGTCTGGCCCTTGCCGCAAAGTTTTTCGCGCCATTTTGACCTTCTTGCCACAGATCAAGTTTGACGGCGGCTCTGGATATTATATGCATTGCATACAAAATGCCGAGACAAGCGGCACGATCCGGAGAGGAAAAACATGGCTCATTTCCCTGATACCCGCAGCTTTACAGGCATTTTGCGCCCGATCCGGCTCGAATGCGATATTCTCGACATGGAGATCGAAGGCGAAATCCCGGAATCGATGAACGGCACGTTTCACCGCGTACATCCCGACTCGCAATTTCCACCGAAATTTGCAGATGATCAGTTTTTCAACGGCGATGGGATGGTCAGCCTGTTTCGTTTTCGCGGCGGAAAGGTCGATTTCAAACAACGCTATGCCCATACGGATAAATTCAAACTGGAACGCGCGGCGGGCCGCGCCCTGTTCGGCGCCTATCGCAATCCGCTGACCGATGATGACGCGGTAAAAGGTCAGATCCGCTCGACCACCAACACCAATGTCATGGTCCACGCTGGCAAACTCTACGCGATGAAAGAAGATGGTCCCTGCCTGGTCATGGACCCTTTAAGCCTTGAAACCGAAGGCTTTACCTTTTTCGACGGCAGGTTGAAAAACCAGACCTTTTCCGCCCATGGCAAGATTGATCCGGTGACCGGCAATTTCTGCAACTTTGGCTATGCTGCCACTGGCTTGCTGACCCGCGACTGCTCGTTCTTCGAAATCGATCCGCAGGGCAATGTCCTCTACGAGACTTTCTTCGAAGCCCCTTATTACTGCATGATGCATGACTATGCGATCACAGAGCATTATGCCGTGTTTCACATCGTGCCATCGACCGGCAATTGGGATCGTCTAAAAGCGGGATTGCCACATTTCGGATTCGACACCACACTGCCGGTCTATCTTGGCATATTGCCCCGCGGCCCCGGCGTTACGGGCAAAGACATCCGCTGGTTCAAGGCACCAAAGACGATCTTTGCCAGCCATGTGATGAATGCGTTCGAGGACGGCACCAAAATCCATTTCGACACGCCCGAAGCGGTGGGCAATTGCTTCCCCTTCTTTCCAGACATTCATGGTGCGCCGTTCGACCCGATGGCCGCACGGCCGTTCCTGACCCGCTGGACGGTCGACCTCGCCTCCAAATCGGATGAGTTTCTCAAGGTCGAACAGCTCTCTAACTGGATCGACGAATTCCCCCGCATCGACGAACGCTATGTCGGCCAGCCCTACCGCCACGGCTATATGCTGGTGATGGACCCGGAAATGCCGGTGGATTTCCCCGGCGCACGCGCCTCTGGTTTCCGCATGAACCGAATCGGCCATATCGACCATGCCACCGGCAAGCAGGACAGTTGGTGGGCCGGGCCGCATTGCATGATTCAGGAACCCTGCTTCGTACCCCGCAGCCCGGATTCACCGGAAGGAGACGGCTGGATTATCGCCGTGGTCGACAATCTGGTAACCAACTATTCCGATCTGGTCGTGCTGGACGCGCAAAGGCTTGAGGAAGGGCCAGTAGGCCGTGCCATGCTGCCCTTCCGCCTGAAATCGGGCCTGCATGGGAATTGGTGCGATGATCGCAAATATGCCTCTTTTGCCTGAGGCGTAAAAGAGAAGGCCCGCCTCCCCATCGGGAAGCGGGCCTTGCTCAAAAGGCGGAAGCCAGCAGCTTATTCAGCGGCGGGTTCTTCAACAGCCTTCTTCTTGGCCGAAGCCTTCTTCTTGGGAGCGGCTTCAGCAGCTTCCTCGCCTTCAGCAGCAGCCTTCTTCTTGGGCGCAGCCTTCTTCTTGGCGGCAGGCTTTTCGTCGTGGTCATGGTCGCAATCCGGACCATGGACGTGGCCGGTTTCGCCTTCTTCGGCTTCGATCGCGGCCTGCAGCTCTTCCTTGGTCACTTCACGCGTCGTGACTTCGGCCTTATCGAACAGGAAGTCGACGACCTTTTCTTCATAGAGCGGCGCGCGGAGCTGCGCGGCGACCATCGGTTCGGCCTGAACGTATTCGACGAAACGCTGGCGGTCTTCCGGGCGATACTGCTGCGCGGCCTGCGACACCAGCATCTGGAATTCCTGAGCCGTGATTTCCACGCCGTTGGCCTGGCCGATTTCCGACAGCAGGAGGCCGAGGCGCACGCGGCGCACGGCGATCTTGCGATAGTCTTCCTTCTCGGCTTCGATTTCGGCCAGAGCAGCCGCAGGATCTTCCTCGCGAGCCGCTTCCTGGGTCAGCTGTTCCCAGATCTGGTTGAATTCGGCTTCGACCATGCTGGGCGGCACGTCGAAATCGGCGCCATCGGCCAGGATGTCGAGCAACTGGCGCTTCATCTGGGTGCGGGTCTGACCTTCGGTCTCGCCTTCCAGCTGACCGCGCAGCAGGCCCTTGAGCTGATCCAGATCGGTCAGGCCCAGGCTCTTGGCGAATTCGTCGTCGATCACGGTTTCACCGGCAACCTTCACCGACTTGACGGTGATGTCAAAGGTGGCTTCCTTGCCGGCGAGGTGAGCGGCCTGATATTCTTCAGGGAAGGTCACGGTGATGACCTTTTCGTCGCCAACCTTGGCGCCGACCAGCTGTTCTTCAAAGCCGGGGATGAAACGGCCAGCGCCGATTTCCAGCGCCGCGTCTTCAGCCTTGCCGCCGTCGAATTCAACGCCGTCCAGTTTGCCAACGAAGTCGATGATCAGCTGGTCGCCGGTTTCGGCTTCCTTGCCTTCTTCGGCGTCGTTGAAACGCTTGGCCGACGAAGCGATGCGCGTGACGGCTTCGTCAACGGCTTCGTCCTTGACGGGAACGACCAGCTTTTCCAGCTTCAGACCCGACAGGTCGGGAGCAGTGATGACAGGCAACACTTCGAGGCTGACAGTCAGCGTGGCGTCCTTGCCTTCTTCATAGCCTTCGCCCAGCGCGACGTCAGGCTGGGTGGCGGGGCGCAGAGCATTGTCAGCGACCAGCTTGTCCAGCGCTTCGCGGATGGTCTGCGAAAGAACGTCCTGATGGACCTGCGCTCCAAAGCGCTTCTTCACGAGATTCGCGGGCACCTTGCCGGGGCGGAAACCGGGCAACTGCACCTGCGGGGCGATCTTCACCACCTCGCTCTCGATCTTTTCGGCGATGACGCCAGCCGGGATCGTCACGCTATAGCCGCGCTTCAGACCCTCATTGGTGGTTTCGACAATCTGCATGATAATTCAATGCCTTCCCAACTCGCAACTGTCGCTTGCACGGGGAGGAAGACTGGTGCGGGCGAAGGGACTCGAACCCCCACATCTTACGATACTGGTACCTAAAACCAGCGCGTCTACCAATTCCGCCACGCCCGCATGAAGACGAAGCTACGTCAAATTCAGATGGGGGGCCTTAGAGAGATTGCGCCAAAAGGGCAAGCATCCAAACGCACATCATGCGCAATGCTGCGCATGATGGCCGAGATTGACCGCCATACCCCCAGTTTCCGCGATTTTTAACCTTGCAGAAAAGATCGAGCAACGCAGGAGGCCTAGCTACATTCAAGGCCCGAAACAAAACAACCGACGGGCCGCAATCGCAGGAGAAAATCATGAGCCTTTTGTTCTTGGCGGCCGCCATGGCGTCATCGGCCGTGCATTCAGAAACCATCACCTATCGAGAGCAACCCATTGATCTGCATTATAGTGCGAGTGTCGTGATCAACACGCAGCCCAAAGGGGTTCATGCTCCCTTGAGAGGCATGGAGCGCAGCTGTCATTGGAACGCCAAGCTTATTATTGAACGGCGGATTGGCGCGTCCGCCTCGCCGCTACGCCGCCTGCCCGTTGCCAAACAGGTCAGCGGGACCGCCCACGGCCCATGCCATTCCGACAGTTCGCAGGTAAAGCGCGCAGCCGATCAAGCACTGGGTGATCTGTCATTGGCGCTGCGCGAAGCGGCCCGTCACGACAGCACCCTTGCTCTGGCCGAACTAGAGGCGGCCCATTCACGGGCCACACTCTGAATTCCGCCTATACCGCCAGCCAGCGCGCCAGTACCATCAGCCATGACCGGGACTGGCTCAACTGGCTGGTTGCGGCGCGCTCGGTCATACCGGCTTCGCATTCCAGACAATAGGCCTGGGCCCCGCGCACAGCCAGCAAGCGCTGCGCCCCGACCAAGGCCGATGCAAGACGCGCACGCTGACGCTGGGTGACCATGCCGACCCAGTCAACGGCGGCATCATCATCCGATTCGTTGGTCTGTCCGCTAAACTGACGCAGAATTTCGTCGACGGGCGAGCTTTCATCGCCAAGCCAGACCGCATGCCATGCACCATCCTTGATACCGGCCCGCGCCGCCGCATCGGCCATAGCTGCATCAATCCCGCCAAAACTGTCGACCAATCCAATCTGCCGCGCGGTTCCGCCATCCCACACCCGACCCTGCGCAATACGATCCACGTCTTCAGGCGTCTTTTTACGCGCCGCAGCGACAAGACTCAAAAAGCGACCATAGCCTGATTCAATATTGGCCTGCAAAATCTGCTCAATCTCCGGCGTCAATCCGGTCAACACATCGGGCTGTCCGGCAAGCGGCCCTGTGCGGACCCCATCCCCCTTGACGCCCCAACCTTCCAAAGCGCGTTCGAAGCTGGGGATCACGGCGAAAATGCCAATGGAACCGGTGATCGTGCCGGGCTGTGCGTAAATTTTGGCGCCAGAGGTCGAAACCCAATAGCCACCGCTGGCCGCCACATTGGCCATCGAGATCACAACCGGAACACCTCGCGCCTTTTGACGCAGGATGGCCGCACGAATGGCCTCCGAACCCGTCACCGAACCGCCGGGCGAATCCACCCGCACTACCAAAGCGGCCAGCTTCTTTGACGAGGCGCCATCGATCAGCTTGGCAAGCCGTTCACCGCCTGCGCTGCCCGGTCCAGCCTTGCCGTCGGTGATTGAACCCGCGACGGTGACGACGCCAATAGCTCGACCGTCGCTCTTTGCGGGATGCCCCGCCAACCATGCCGCCATCGTTGTGTGGGCAAAAGTACCGGGCGCAGGCACTTCATCGCCCGACTTATCCTCGCCCGCGATCTTGGCAATGGCATCGCCCCATTCGGCGCGTGTGCCGATCTTGTCCACCAAACCCGCCGCCAGCGAAGCCTTGGCCGCATCCCCGCCCGAGGCCTTGAACCAACCGACCGGGTCAGCCACAACCTTATCCACCTGCGCCTTGGGCCGCGCCTTCAACACATTCTCGCGCCATTGAGCAAAAATCGTGTCGAGCAAAGCCTTGCGCGCCTCACGCGATGGCTCGGACATCGAATCGCGAATATAGGGTTCGACGAAATCCTTGTACGTCCCCACGCGGAACACATGGGCCGAGATTTTCAGCCGTTCCAGCAACTTGGCAAAATAGAGGTTTTGTCCGCCCAACCCCTCGACATAGGCGCCGCCCAAAGGGTCGATCCAGATTTCGCTGGCATGGGATGCGATCAACAGGCCCCGATCACCCAGCATCGTGCCATAGACCAGCACCGGCTTCTTGGCCTTGCGCACAGCATCCATCGCATCGCCAATTTCAACGGCATGGACAAAGCCCGCCCCGCCAAACTTGCTCATGTCGATGGCGACCGCCTTGATTTTCTCATCCCCGGCCGCCCCGAGCAGAGCGCGAATCACGTCTCTTTCGCGGATTTCCGGATCACCGGCATTACCGGACAACACAGATTGCAGATCGGTCTTCTGCAATTCCTCAACCACCGCGCCCTTCATATCGATCAGCAACGCGCCTTCGCGCAATTGCGGAGACGCGGGCCGCGCCGACAGCACAGCATAGAGCGCGCCGAAAAACAGCAGAAGGAGAGCAAGCACCAGCCCATCCTTGATAGCAACAAGCAGGCGCCATACCGATTTCGCAAAAGCCATGTCTTCTCCGTATCCTTGATCGCCACTCTACGAAGGATTTGGCCAACAGAGAAGTGGACAATCATCCGTTTCCTCTTGAGTGCGCGGCCCCACAGGTTTAGGGCGCTCTCTTCAATGACATCAGCAAACTCATCCAGCCAGAGCCGCTACCCTGCGGGCTCTCTGGCCTTCCCGCACCGTGGGCTGCTGGGCCTTGCCGGCCTCGCCCCGCATGAAATCCTGTTTCTGCTGGACGAGGCGGAACAATGGGTGGAATTGAACCGCCAACCTACCAAGCGGGTCGATCACCTGCGCGGGCTGACGATCATCAACGCGTTTTATGAAAACTCGACGCGTACGCTTTTGTCCTTTGAAATCGCGGGCAAGCGCCTTGGCGCCGATGTGGTCAACATGTCGGTGGGCCAATCCAGCGTCAAAAAAGGCGAGACGCTGATTGATACGGCGATGACGCTGAATGCCATGCGCGCCGATGCGATTGTGATCCGCCATGCATCGTCGGGCGCGGTTCGGTTGATCGCGGAAAAGGTCGATTGCCCGGTTCTGAACGCGGGCGATGGTCAGCATGAACACCCCACGCAAGGCCTGCTGGACGCCTTGACCATCAAGCGGGCCAAGGGTGAATTTGTCGGCCTCAAGATCGTGATCTGCGGCGATATTCTGCACAGCCGCGTGGCGCGGTCGAACATTCTGGCACTGACGGCGCTGGGTGCCAATGTCCGCGTTTGCGCGCCGCCAGCGCTGATGCCTGCCGATATCGAACAGATGCGCGTGACGCCCTATTATGACTTTGACGCCGCGTTGAAAGATGCCGACGTTGTGATGATGCTCCGCCTGCAGAACGAACGCATGACGGGCCAATTCATCCCCTCGCCGCGCGAATATCGCCATCTTTACGGCCTGTCGCTGGACCGTCTGGCGCGGGCGGCGGGCGATGCCATTGTCATGCATCCCGGCCCGATGAACCGCGGTGTGGAAATCGACTCCAACGTGGCTGATCTGCCCGGGCGCAGTCTGATCACCACGCAGGTCGAAATGGGCGTGGCAATGCGCATGGCCTGTTTGGAAGTTCTGACGCGAAAAGCTCGTAAACTGGAGGGTTGGGCATGAAACAGGATGCTCTGACCATCACCAACGGCCTGATCATCACGCGTGAGGGCGAACCTGTTGCGGGCGGCATCCGTTGCGACGGCGACCGCATTGTGGCCATCGGCGCCGATGTCGTGCCACAGGAAGGCGACCGGATCGAGGATGCGCGCGGCAAGTTGATCACGCCGGGTCTTGTCGATCTGGGCGTCTTTGCCATCGACAAGCCAGCGCTTCATTTCGGCGGGATCACGCGCGCGGCGCTGATGCCGGATCAGAACCCGCCGCTTGATCGCCCATCGACCGTTCGTTACGCGGCGCAAAGCGGCAAGCCGGGCCTGTGGGTTCACCCGCTGGCCGCCGCCACGCGGGGGCTGGATGGATCGGACATGGCGGAAATCGCGATGATGCGCGATGCCGGGGCCAAGGCCGTTGCCACCGGACGTCACTGGATCGCCGATTCGGGCACGATGCTGCGTCTGCTGCGCTATTGCGCGATGCTGGGCATGACGGTGATTGCCCATGCCGAAGATAGCGGCCTGACCGGCAATGCCGTGGCGACCGCCAGCGAAATGGCAACGCGTCTGGGCCTGCCCTCCGCCCCGGTTGAGGCAGAGGCTCTGGCAGTGGCCCGCGACATTGCCTTGGCCGAGATGGCCGGGGCCAAGCTGCATTTCCGTCAGATCACGACACGCGGTGCGCTGGACTTGATCCGCGCGGCGCAAAAGCGCGGCGTAGCGGTGACCGCCGGCGTCACCCCGGCGCATTTCATGCTGTCGGACACGGCCTTGGCGGATTTCCGTACCTTTTGCCGTTTTTCGCCGCCGCTGCGTCGTGAAGATGACCGCAAGGCCGTGATCGAGGCGATTGGCGATGGCACGATCAGCGTCATTTCCAGCGGCCACGATCCGCGTGGCCCGGAAGACAAGCGCCTGCCCTTTGCAGATGCCGAACCGGGCATGGCGGGGGCCGAAACGCTCTTGCCGCTGACCATGAATCTGGTGCGCGATGAAGTCATCGATCTGTCAACCGCCTTCCGCCTTCTGGCCACCAATCCGGCGCAATTGCTCGGCGTTGACGCGGGCGAATTGGCCGTCGGCCTTCAGGCGGACATTGCCATCATCGACGCAGACCGCCCCTGGATCGTCTCCTCGGCCAAAATGGCCGCGGCCGCAGGCAACACTCCGTTCGACGGGCAAGGCGTCCAAGGCCGCGTCATCGCCCTGTGGAAGGGCGGCATGAAAGTCGGCTAAGCGGCAATTTCAGCCAGTCTGGCCCCCAAGGCGTCACAGGCGTCGGACGGGGCCAGACGGACCTGAAGACCGCGTTGACCGCCATTGATATAGATCGTTTCCCAATCCTGCGCGCTGGCATCCAGCACGACAGCGACCTTGCGCGTCTGGCCAAAGGGGCTGATCCCGCCGATCTTGTAACCGGTTATGCGTTCGGCATCGGCAGGTTTCATCATGACCGCCTGTTTAACACCCAAGGCAGCTGCGGCCTTTTTCATCGCCACCTCTCGATCGCTGGGCGCGATCACGCAGGCGGGCTTTCCATCGGCCAGAACCATCAAAGTCTTGAAAACACGGCCCGCCGGTTCACCCAATGCCTGTGCAGCGGCCTGCCCGATGCTGTCGGCGGCGGGATCATAATCATAGGTGTGCAGCGTAAATTGCACCCCTGCCTTATCAAGAAATTGCGTTGCGCGGGTAGCCTTGGCCATGAAAAACCTCCGTGGCCGATGCCTTTACGCATACCGCAAGCGCTTGCCCAGACGCTAAAATTCGCTCCAGTCATCGCCGACCGCGCGGGCATAGGGCACCGGCGCAGGTAAGCGCTGCGTGGTTGTGGCAACCTGCGGCGCGCGTTGGACCGCCGATTGACGGCGGAAGGGTACCGGGTCTTCGCTCTGCTGGCTGCGCGCCGAACGGTTGCGGGTTCGAAAGGCCGAAACCAATTGGGCCAGTTTTTCCGCTTCTTGCGACAGGTTCCGTGTGGAAGCCGTCGATTGTTCCACCATAGCCGCGTTTTGCTGTGTCATCCGATCCATGTCGCCCACTGCTTCATTGACGATACAGATATTGGTCGCCTGCTTTTGTGAGCTTTCGGCAATTTCCTCGATCAGGCCGCTGATTTCAGCGACCTTGGCAACGATGGCCTGCAATCTTTCCCCGGTTCGCCCGACCAGATCAACGCCTGTTTCCACCTGTGTCGAGGAATTCTGGATCAAGGATTTGATGTCACGCGCCGCATCGGCGGTACGCTGCGCCAAGGCGCGAACTTCGCTGGCCACAACGGCAAAACCGCGCCCCGCCTCGCCTGCTCTTGCCGCCTCAACGCCGGCGTTGAGAGCGAGGAGGTTTGTCTGAAAAGCGATGCTGTCGATGACGTTGATGATTTGGGCGATCTGTTGCGAGGACTGCTCGATGGCCGCCATGGCATCCACGGCTTGTGCCACCACATCGCCACCATCGCTGGCCTGACGATGCGCCTCCTGCGTCGTTTCGCGCACGGCCGCAGCGGTTCGAGCAGAGGCCTGTACGGTATTGGAAACCTCGCGCAGGGAGGCTGCGGTTTCCTCAAGGCTGGCCGCCTGTGTCTCATTTCGGCGGGCCAGATCATCGGCGGCGGCCTGAATTTCCTTGACCGAGCGCATGACACCGCCTGCGCCAACGCGAACCGTTCCGATAGCCTCCATCAATGACGAGATTGAGTGGTTATAATTTTCCCGCAAACCTTCGTATTCCGCCGGGAACGGATCGGGCAAGCGATGCTCCAGATCGCGCGCGGCCAATTTGGTCAACGCCCCGCTCAAGGCATCAACAACCTGCTTCTGTTCAATCTGGGCTTTCTTTTGGGCGATACCGACCTGACGGAATACCTCCATTGATTGCGCCATGATGCCGATTTCATCGGACCTTTCGCGCCCCTCCGCCTCAAACGAATAGTCACCCTGAGCCATCCGCTCCATGGCCTGCGCTGTAGTGTTGAGCGGCGAAACAATCGATTCGTCGATGAAGCGGCGGGCGAATTGAATGCCCGCCAAGAGCGCCGCCATCATCAAACCCACCACGATCAGCGCAATGGTTACCATCGGATCATCAAACCGACGCTCGCTGGTGCGAAAGTCGCTCGACATTTTGACCAGTTGCAGGATGGCCTCATGCTGCTTGGCATAAGCGGGCGACAATTCTTCATCATAGATGCGCCGCATCGCCGCCACATCACCAGCCTTGGCCGCAGGCGCGAATTTCGTGTTCAGCGAGAGCCAGAATGCATCAGCATATCCTTGGCTTTGCTTGAGAATATCGAACTGTTCGGGTGGAATTGGAGCCGTTTGCCAATAATCCTTACGGGCCAGATAGTCCTTTTCCAGGGATTTTAGATTTTGCAGATGAAGGTCAGCCTGTTCAGGGTGTAACGTCGCCAGAGAAGCTTCGAGGCAAGGTTCGACGACATAGGCGGGCGGCGGCAGGATATCGGCAAGCAATTCATCCTGAAGCGTATATTTCTTGGAAATCGGACCGCCGTAGCGGATTTGATAGATCACCAACGCCGATACAAAAATGGCCAGTGTAACCATGCCAATGATCAGGCGGCTGCCGATTCTCGCCTTGTCACTGATCATTTCGCCCCAACCCTTATTGCTTCATTTATTCTACTACTAGCAACAAGTGGTTCATGGCGCGTAGCTCTGTGCCCTGTCGAAATACTTAGCACCATGCTTCAGCAACCAATGTCAGCAGCATGATTTTTCGGGATCGGAACGCAAAGTTCGCAAAATCAAGTCCACGCCATACCGCAGGAACATGAAATTCCTTGCCTCGGCACGGAAAATCGCTAAGGGCCGCATCTTCTGAAAGTGCGGATTCGCAGCCCGCGCACATGATATGCGAAGAAAGCCGGAGGGGCCCCGCAATCGTGCGGACAAGCCAGCGATCGGTTATTGGATGAAAAGGAAGCTGCCGTGGCTCTCTATGAGCACGTGTTCCTGGCCCGCCAGGATCTGAGCCAAGCGCAGGTTGATGCGCTTGCCGCTACCGCCACCGAGATCATTGAAACCAACGGGGGCAAGGTCACCAAGACCGAAACCTGGGGTCTCAAGAACCTCGCCTACAAGATCAAGCGCAACCGCAAGGCTCACTTTGTGATGCTGAACGTTGAAGCCCCCGCCGGCGTCACCGCCGAGCTGGAACGCCAGATCGGCATCAACGAAGACATCATTCGTTTCATCACCGTTCGCGTTGATGAACTGGAAGCTGGCCCGTCGGTCCAGATGCGCAAGAACGATCGCGAGCGCAGCCGTCGCCGCGAACGCGAGGAGGCTTGATCCATGGCTCGTGCATTTTTCCGTCGTCGCAAGAGCTGCCCCTTCTCGGGCAAGAACGCTCCCAAGATCGACTATAAGGACATCCGCCTGCTTCAGGGCTTCATGTCCGAACGTGGCAAGATCGTTCCCAGCCGCATCACCGCCGTTTCTGCCAAGAAGCAGCGTGAACTGGGCCAGGCGATCAAGCGCGCCCGTCACCTGGGCCTGCTGCCCTACCTCGTGAAGTAAGGGAGAAAATCCATGCAGATCATTCTCCTCGAACGCATCGAGAAGCTGGGCCACATCGGTGACGTCGTCACCGTGAAGGACGGTTACGCCCGTAACTTCCTGCTGCCCAACAAGAAGGCGCTGCGCGCCAACGAAGCCAACCGCAAGGTGTTCGAAGCCCAGCGCGCCGACATCGAAAAGCGCAACGCTGAAGCCAAGGCTGCGGCCGAAGCACAGTCGGGCGACGTCGAAGGCAAGAGCGTGGTTCTGATCCGCGCCGCCTCGAACGCGGGCCACCTGTATGGTTCGGTTTCGGTTCGCGACATCGTTGATGGCCTGAACGCCGATGGCGCCGCCGTCAGCAAGGCGATGATCGTTCTGGAACGCCCGATCAAGTCGATTGGCATCTACGACGTTCGCGTTGCCCTGCACCCCGAAGTTTCGGTGACCGTCAAGGTGAACGTCGCACGTTCGCCCGACGAAGCCGAACTGCAGGCTCAGGGCGTGAACGTTTCGGAAGCGCTCTTCGACAACGAAGTCGGCGGTTTCACCGAAGCCTATGACCCGAACGCAGAACCGGGCGAAATCCCGGCCGACCTGCTGGAAGGCGAAGCTGAAGCCGAATAATCGGTTTTGGCTCCGGCTCAAAGAATTGGGGGCGTGGGAAACCGCGCCCCCTTTTTCGTGGCCTTATTTCTTGATGCGCAGGAACCGAGCGGCATTGTTGTAAAGAATGTCGCGCTTCTGCTCTGGCGTCAGGTAATCTGCGTTCTGAATGATGCCGATAGAATAGGCCATAAGGCCCGGCCACAGCAATTGATCGGTCCCATACATGACCCGGTCACCAAACCCGCCATCGACAAGACGCTGGATATAGCGGTTCACTTCCTTGCGCGGATAGGACCAGATCAGCCCGGCAATATCGACATAGACATGGCTGTTGGCTTGCAGCAGCGTCAGCATATTTTCCGCCATCGGATAACCCGCGTGCATCACCTGCACCCGCAACTTAGGGTGGCGGGCCAGAAGGTCTTCGAGCAACAACGGGTTACCCATCGATCCGCGGAAGGACGAACGGCCTACATTCGCGCGCCCGGAACCACCAGTGCCCATATGAATCGCGACCGGAATATCCAGCTTTTCTGCCAAAGCGAAATAGGGTTCGGCGCGCATGTCGCTGGGTGAGATCCCTTCGTATTGCAGGCCGATCTCGCCCATCACCTTAAAACCGTCTTTGGTGAAGGACACTTCAAGCCGCTTCAACTGATCGGCCTGATCCGGGGTTTGGACGCTCTTGAAAGCCGTCCCTGGAATAACGCGATCTGGCGCGGCGGCTTGCCATTTCTTGACCTCTGCGGGATCACCAAAAAACACGCCGGTCACATTCAGGCGCTTCATCTCCGCGATCACCTCGGGCATATATTGCCCCTTGGCCGCAGGATAGAGCCGAGGTGTGCAATCCTCCTTTGACCACCCAAACGGAGCCTCTGGCCCATCGGCAGGGTCCGAGGCCAGAAAACGCTCAGCATTGGGGCACATCGGCATCCCCCCACTGGCAAAATCCCCGGCATGCATATGAACGTCGATCACCGGACCGGGATCGCCAGCGGCGTTTTGGGCTATCGCTGCCCCAGTTATGAAAACGTTACCAAGCAATGATGCGATCACAACGGCTCGTAAGCCCGATTTGCGCATTCTCTCTCTCCCAAGATTTTCGAAGCCCTATCCTTGCGCCCCGATTGTCCATCCTTGCGCGGCAAACTTACGCCGTCAAGGCGCGCAATTCATCAGCCCCCTTGCAGCGCGCCGCAACTGCGATAGTTTCAAGGCATGAACACACAACACATCATCACTCAATTGAGCGCTATCTATGACGGCGCCGTCGCAACACTTCGCGCTGACATTCAGGCATTTGCCGAAGACGGCACTATCCCCCCCGCTTCTCGCGTGGCCGAGAATGCATGGTGCTATCCCGAATTGCGGGTGCATTACTCTGGTCGCGAGACGCATCCTGACGCCAGTCGCGCCTTTGGACGGCTCAACGATGCCGGATCTTATGCAACCACCGTCACCAAGCCGCATCTCTTCGCCGGATACCTCGCAGAGCAATTGCTGACGCTGGCAGAGGATTACGAAATCGAGGTCGAAGTCGCACGCTCGACGCAGCAAATCCCCTTCCCCTATGTCCTTGACGCCACCAACGCGACATCGGCAAAGCCATGGGAACTTGCGCAGCATTTCCCGACCACGGAACTCGCCCTGATCGGGGACGAACTGTCCGATGGTCTGGTTGATATGGGACAGGATGGGCAATCGATGCCACTGGCGTTGTTCGACGGGTTGCGCACCGATTTCAGTCTGGCCCGGTTGGCGCACTATACGGGGACCAGCCCCAGTCATTTTCAGCGCTATATCCTGTTCACGAACTATCACCGCTATGTCGACGAATTCGTCGATTGGGCGGGCCAGCAACTGGGCGAGAATGGCTATACAGCGCTTTCAGGCGCAGGCGGCCTATATCTGACCCAACGGCATGAAAATGCGCGTGTACTGCTCTCTGACACCGCCTGGAGACGGCACCAGATGCCAGCCTATCACCTGATCGGCCCGAACCGGAGCGGCATTACGCTGGTCAACATCGGCGTTGGTCCATCCAACGCCAAGACGATTTGCGATCACCTTGCTGTTCTGCGCCCCGAAGCATGGCTGATGATCGGCCATTGTGGTGGGCTGCGCGACACGCAGAAAATCGGCGACTACGTGCTGGCCCATGCCTATTTGCGCGACGATCACGTGCTGGACCCGGTCCTGCCGCCGGAAATCCCTATCCCTGCCATCGCCGAAGTTCAGCGCGCGTTGGAACATGCCGCCGAAATCATTTCGGGACAGACGGGCGCCAATCTGAAAAAGCGTCTGCGCACAGGCACCGTCGTCACGACCGACGACCGCAACTGGGAATTGCGCTACACATTATCAGCGCAACGTTTCAGCCTTAGCCGCGCCGTTGGCATCGATATGGAGAGTGCAACCATTGCCGCGCAGGGTTACCGCTTCCGCGTTCCCTATGGAACCTTGCTCTGCGTCTCGGACAAACCCTTGCACGGTGAGATCAAGCTGCCCGGCCAAGCAAATAGGTTCTATGAAGAAGCTATCGCCGCGCATTTAGCCATCGGCACCACCACCGTCGACCTGTTGCGCGCCGAAGGGCAGCGGCTGCATTCACGCAAGCTTCGCGCGTTCCGCGAACCGCCGTTCCGATAATTTGGGCGGCCAGCAGCCAAAGAAAAACCCCCGTGGCATCGACTGCCGCGGGGGTTTTCTATTGCGACCTTTGGAGGTCAGCGAGGATTATTCCTCACCTTCATCCGCAGTCAGAACCGGACCCGAGTCCTGGCCCTTAGCGGCCACGTCACGGTCAACCAGTTCGATAATCGCCAGAGGCGCAGCGTCCGAAGCACGGATGCCAGCCTTGATCACGCGGGTGTAACCACCGTTGCGATCCGAATAGCGCGAAGCCAGAACGTCGAACAGCTTTACCAGCTGACCGTCGTCCTGAAGGCGGGCATGCGCCAGACGACGGTTCGAAAGACCGCCACGCTTTGCCAGCGTGATAAGCTTTTCGATGTAGGGACGCAGTTCCTTGGCCTTGGGAACAGTGGTCAGGATCTGCTCATGCTTGATGAGCGAAGCCGACAGGTTGCGCAGCAGCGATTGGCGGTGCTGGCTGGTGCGGTTCAGCTTACGCTGGCCGTACTTATGACGCATTGTATATTCCTTCGCGTTCGTAGGGGGGCCGGTTTAGGTACCCCGATCCAGGCGGACATTTACGGCAGCCGCCAAAACCGTTTGGCGGGGCCGGTCTCCCAGCCCCGCCGAAACTGTTAACCCAGCAGCTCTTGTTCGAGCTTCTTGGCCATTTCCTCGATGTTTTCAGGCGGCCAACCGGGGATATCCATCCCCAGACGCAGCCCCATCGAAGACAGCACTTCCTTGATCTCGTTGAGCGACTTGCGGCCGAAGTTCGGCGTGCGCAGCATCTCGGCTTCGGTCTTCTGAACCAGATCGCCGATGTAGATGATGTTGTCGTTCTTGAGGCAGTTGGCCGAACGGACCGACAGTTCCAGCTCGTCCACCTTCTTGAGAAGATAACGGTTGAGCTGATTCGTGTCACCTTCTTCCGGAGCAGCAGCGGCCATGCCACCGATCATCGGAGCCGCACCAACCGGAGCGATGTCTTCGAAGTGGACGAACAGAGCCAGCTGGTCCTGCAAAATACGAGCAGCATAAGCCACTGCGTCTTCCGGCGTAACCGTGCCGTCGGTTTCCACCGAAAGGCTCAGCTTGTCGAAGTCCAGTTCCTGACCGATACGTGCATTGTCAACCTTGTAGCTGACCTGCCGCACCGGGGAATAGAGCGAGTCGACCGGGATAAGACCGATCGGCGCATCCACAGGACGGTTCTGAACGGCCGGAACATAACCCTTTCCAGTATCGGCGGTCAGTTCCATGTTCAGCGTTGCACCTTCGTCGAGGTGGCAAATCACGAGGTCCTTGTTCATGACCTCGATATCGCCCGTCACCGCGATGTCGCCAGCGCGTACTTCGCCCGGCCCCGTGGCCGAGAGTTGCAAACGCTTGGGGCCTTCGCCCTGCATCTTGAGCGCGATCTGCTTCACGTTCAGCACGATGTCGGTCACGTCTTCACGCACACCGGCCAACGAACTGAATTCATGCAGCACGTTCTCGATCTTGATCGAGGTGATCGCAGCGCCCTGCAGAGAAGAAAGCAGAACGCGACGCAGCGCATTGCCCAGCGTCAGACCGAAACCGCGTTCCAGCGGTTCGGCGACGAAGGTCGCGCGGCGCTTGGGGTCGTTCCCCGGCTTGACTTCGAGGCTGTTGGGCTTCTTCAGTTCCTGCCAGTTCTTGATGTTGACAGTCATGGACTTCCCCTGATTTCTCTACTGGCGGGAACGACCACGGCGCTCCCGCACGATGCGGGCCGCGGTCGATCCTTGTGGCTGCGCGGGCGACACTATGCCACCCGCGCAAGCACGATCAGACGCGGCGACGCTTCGAAGGACGCACACCATTGTGCGGAATCGGGGTCACATCGCGAATCGAGGTGATGGTGAAGCCCACGGCCTGCAGAGCACGCAGTGCGCTTTCACGGCCCGAACCCGGGCCCTTAACTTCGACTTCCAGAGTACGGACGCCATGTTCGGCGGCCTTCTTGCCAGCGTCATCCGCAGCCACCTGAGCGGCATATGGGGTCGACTTACGGCTACCCTTGAAGCCCATCATGCCGGCGCTGGACCAGCTGATCGCATTGCCCTGAGCGTCGGTGATGGTCACCATCGTGTTGTTGAAGCTGGCATTCACATGAGCAATGCCGCTAGAAATATTCTTACGTTCCCGCTTGCGAAGGCGCTGGGGTTCACGTGCCATGGGATCTTATCCTCGTCTTCCGGTCAAACAGATGAAGCTAGCGAAAAACGCTTACTTCTTCTTGCCAGCGATGGGCTTGGCCTTACCCTTGCGGGTACGGGCGTTGGTGTGGGTGCGCTGACCGCGAACGGGCAGACCCTTACGGTGACGCAGGCCGCGGTAGCAGGCCAGATCCATCAGACGCTTGATGTTCATCGCGGTTTCACGACGAAGATCGCCTTCCACGGTGTGTTCGGCGTCAATGGTTTCACGGATGTGCAGGACTTCAGCGTCCGACAGATCCTGAACGCGACGGCTGTGGTCGATACCCAGCTTGTCAGCGATCTGCTTGGCCTTGAACGAGCCGATACCATGAATGTAGGTCAGCGCGATGATAACGCGCTTGTTAGTGGGGATATTTACCCCGGCAATACGAGCCACTCTTTTCTCCATGCTCCACAGGGATGCAACGGGACAGCTTCTCTACGAAGCATCATGCACCGCACCCCCATCTCAACGCTTTTCACAACGACGAAAACCAAGCACCTGACGGCAAAAAGCCCGACTGGCGCACAATCAACAGTGCATCCTGCCGGACTGACCCGTTTTCGACGTGTGAGGAGCGCGCCTAAACCGATTCGCGAGACAAGTCAACGCGAGCGATCAAAAATTTGCGGAAAGGTAAATCGGAAAAATTCGATCGGTTCCCGCATCAAGTGAATTTGCCAATCCCAAAAACCGGCACCGATCAACTTCGGCCTTATCTGCTAATCGCAAACAAGGCCGAAGCAAAATCCGTCAAGCGATAATGCGTTCAATCGCATCCGTAACGTGGCCCAATTCCGCCATGCCATTGACACGCGAAACAATGCCGCGCGCTTCATAGATTGGAAGGATCGGCGCAGTCTTTGCACGATATTCGGCCATACGCGTACGCACAGTGGCTTCGTTATCGTCAGGGCGACGCTTGAATTCCGTTCCGTTGCACTTGTCGCAAACACCGAACTGCTTGGGCTGCTCAAACTTGTCGTGATAGCCCTTGCCGCAGTTGGCGCAGGTAAAACGGCCCGTAATACGCTCAACCAGCGCATCCTCATCGACGTCCAGTTCGATCACATGATCAAGCTTGCGCCCACGCTGTGCCAGAATGCCGTCCAGCGATTCTGCCTGCGCCGCTGTTCGCGGATAACCGTCAAAAATAGCGCCTGCGCCCGCCCCCATGCTGTCCAGTTCCTCACCGATCAGCGCAGAAACGATCGCATCCGAAACCAGTTCGCCGCGCTCCATGACAGCCTTGGCCTCAAGACCAACGGGCGTACCAGCCTTGACAGCGGCACGCAGCATGTCCCCCGTCGACAGCTGACGAAATCCGTGGCGCTCAACAAGGCGCTGGGCCTGAGTGCCCTTACCGGCCCCCGGCGGTCCAAGCAAAATGATATTCACAGGTCTCTCCCCTCCGTTCAGACCTTCAAGGCGGAGCGCGTTAGCGCATCCGCCCCTTGAGTTTCGCCTTCTTGATCAGATCACCATACTGGTGAGCCAAAAGATGCGACTGGATCTGAGTGATGGTATCTACGGTCACGTTCACCACGATCAGCAAGCTCGTGCCGCCAGCCACCACCAGCCGCAACCCGGTTTGCTCCATGAAGAACTCGGGCACAACACATACTATGGTAATATAGGCAGCGCCGATTACCGTGATTCGCGTCAGGACATAGTCGAGATAGGTCGACGTGTTCTTGCCCGGACGGATGCCAGGAATGAACCCACCATTGCGCTTCAGGTTGTCCGCCGTTTCTTCCGGATTGAACACCACAGCGGTGTAAAAGAAGCAGAAGAACACAATGCCCAGCGCATAGAGCAGCATGTAGAGCGGCTTACCATGGCCCAGATACTGATTGAGTTGAACAATCACATTACCCATGAATGTGTCGGGCGAAACCGACTTACCGGCAAACTGGGTGATCGTCAGCGGCAGCAGCAGAAGCGAACTGGCAAAAATCGGCGGAATGACGCCCGCAGTATTGATCTTAAGCGGCAGATGGCTGCGATCAGCCTGCATCATACCATTCTGAGTAGCGCGCTTCGGATACTGGATCAAAAGGCGACGCGTGGCGCGCTCCATGAAACTGATGAACAGAATCATGCCGACAACCAGCGCGACCATCGCAAAAATGGTCAGCCCGTTCACCGAACCCGAACGCCCACCTTCAAACAGTTGGATGAAGAACTGCGGCATCTGGGCGACGATACCCGCCATGATGATCAGCGACGTGCCGTTACCAATACCACGGCTGGTGATCTGCTCACCCAGCCACAGCAGGAACATCGTGCCACCGATCAGCGAGATCACGGTGCAAACGCGGAACAAAAGGCCCGGAATGACAACAGCCTGAAGACCAGCCGAAGTGCCATAAGCCTCAAGACCTGACGCGATCGCCCAGCCCTGAATCGCCGTCAGAAGGACCGCGCCATAGCGGGTCCACTGATTCAGCTTCTTTCGGCCGCTCTCTCCTTCTTTCTTCAAGGAGGCCAGCGCCGGATGCAACGAAGCGGCAAGCTGAACGACAATCGAGGCCGTGATATAGGGCATGACGCCAAGCGCAATGAGACTCATGCGCTCAAGGCTGCCGCCCGAGAATGTGTTGAAGATGTCGAGAATGCCACCCTGCGTCTTGGCGTACAACTGCTGAAGAACCAGCGGGTTAACGCCCGGAAGCGGGACAAAGCTCAAGAAACGGAAGACAATCAGCGCCCCGACGGTGAACCAAATGCGGCTCTTGAGTTCCGTCGCCTTGGAAAAGTTGGCGAGACTGAGTGTGCTGGCGATATTATCGGCGCGCGATGCCATAGGATTGCTCAAACCCTGACCCTGGCCGCCAAAATGGGCGGCGGACCTTTACCCATAGACGGGAAAGGATAAGGACTGCGGGCGGGGATACAACCCCCGCCCGCAAATCCAAACCAAATTACTCAGCAGCCGCAGCGACAGCCGGCACTTCAACCGAACCGCCAGCAGCTTCAACAGCAGCCTTGGCACCGGCCGAAACGCCGGCAACCTTGAAGCTGACCTTGGCGCTGAACACGCCCTTGCCGAGCAGGCGCACGCCGTCCTTGCCACCACGGGCCAGGCCAGCGTTCTTGAGCGCCGCGTGATCGACAACAGCCGACAGGTCAAGCTTGCCAGCGTCGATCGCCTTCTGCACCATGCCGAGGTTCACTTCAGCATAGTCCTTGCCAAACGGGTTGTTGAAACCACGCTTCGGCAGACGCATGTGAAGCGGCATCTGGCCGCCTTCGAAGCCATTGATCGACACGCCCGAACGTGCCTTGGCACCCTTCTGGCCGCGGCCAGCGGTCTTGCCCTTACCCGAACCGATGCCGCGGCCGACGCGGATACGACGGTGGCGGGCACCAGCATTGTCACGGATATCATTCAACTTGGTCATAATCTGCACTCGCTTTCGCTTTTGACGCGCTTGATGGAAGGCGCGCCCTTAGGCGAATTGAGTCGAACTGTCACCCCTTTTCCTGCGATCCTTATCACCCAACGCCATTCGACGCTGGACCCAACGTTTACGCAAATGCTCAATGGGCCGATCATACCAACGCCACAACAAGGCCGACAGAACCACCAGACCCAATATCGAAGCGGCCAAAGCGCCACCGCCCCAGCCTGAAAAGCGCAACAATATGATGGCGGGCCAGTGCATCAAATAAATGACATACGAAAAGTCACCCGCCATCCGATCAATCCGATCCGATTTTTGGCAAACCGTATTTAACGAAAACGGCAGCAAACCAAGCGCCAGTGCAAAATTCAGGAGTGCCGAATAGTCACCCCCTTCTTTCAAGCACTGCACCGACCAAGGCGACAAGGACAAAAGCGTAACGAGCCCCAATGGCGCATAAAAACTCCATTGTGCGAGCCGCTGAGAGACGGTCCATGTGTGTACTGATGCCAGGAGACCAAACAGAAAGAAGATCAGGAACGAGGGCAAGGTAACACCCCACCCCAGCCAAAGTCCGCCCACAAAGCACATGTAGCCTAAGCCAAACACCCAAACGGGTTTGAACCTTTGAACGAAAGAGATCAAAATCGGCGCGACGAGGTAAAATTGCATTTCAATATCGAGAGACCATGCCGGTCCAACCGGCCGCGTAGCCAATTGCGCATAGCCCAAGATAGTCAAAGGCAACAAGGACTGGGCTAATGGCTGCGCTCGGATAAGGGTCCAATCAGCGTCATGCGAAGCGGCGTGTGCGCAGATGCTTAGCACGCTTGCGACGGCCATCATGGGCGCAATACGCCACCACCGGCTGATGCAAAAGCTTAGCCAAGGCGCTCGAGTATTCGCATATTGGTCATGCCAAACCCGATGAACCCAAAACCCGCTCAATGTAAAGAAGATCAGGACGGGCGCCTTCCCAACCTCGATCCGAGTTACGTGGTGAAGCACAACGACCAAAGCAAGCCATAGCCTGAACATGCCGGGCTGCGCGGGCCAGCAAAGTGCACGAACAACGTGAAATAGGTTTAACCCCGAAAGCATACCAGTGAGGCTAAATTCCGGATCTTAACATCGCGTATTGCCAACAAGAAAAGGCCCCGGATCGCTCCGAGGCCTTGTCTTGTGCTTTAATCTGCTAGCGTGACCTTAGTCGACCACAGCCACCAGATGAGGCAAGCGAGCGATCGTGCCACGAACTTCCGGGGTATCCGTCAATTCGACAACGCGATTCATCTTGTTGAGGCCCAGACCGATCAGCATCTTGCGCTGAGCTTCGGGACGACGGATCGGCGAACCGATCTGCTTGATCTTGATAGTTGCCATTGCGCTTACTCCGTAATCGCAGCGGCAGCAGCTTCAAGCTGCGCCTCGGTGTGGTGATGACCATCACGGTTCAGCAGGTCGGTGACCTTCTTGCCGCGACGCTGCGCCACCGACTTCGGGCTCGACTGGTCGGTCAGAGCGTCGAAAGTGGCGCGGATCATGTTGTAGGGGTTCGAGGTGCCGACCGACTTGGTCACCACGTCATGAACGCCCAGGCTTTCGAAGACAGCGCGCATCGGGCCGCCAGCGATGATGCCCGTACCGGCCGGGGCCGAACGAACGCTCACATTGCCAGCGCCGAAGTGGCCCTTGCCGTCGTGGTGAAGAGTGCGGCCTTCCTTGAGCGGAACGCGAACCATCTTCTTCTTGGCCGAGGCAGTCGCCTTGGTGATGGCTTCGGGCACTTCGCGTGCCTTGCCATGACCAAAGCCAACGCGACCCTTGCCATCGCCGACAACGACGAGAGCAGCAAAGCCAAAGCGCTTACCGCCCTTCACGGTCTTGCTGACGCGGTTGATGTGAACGAGCTTTTCAATCAGCTCTTCACCCTGTTCCTCGTCATTCTTGCCGCGACGGTCATCGCGGCGACCACGACCGCGGCCTTCGCCACGTTCGCCATCACGTCCGCGACCACGACCACGACGACCTTCACGCTCGTTGCCCTCGGGAGCAGCTTCAGCGCCGACAACGGCACCGGTTTCAAGGTTGGTTTCGTCAGCCATTGTCAGAACTCCAGCCCGCCTTCACGGGCGGCATCGGCCAGCGCCTTGACGCGGCCATGGAACAGGAAACCGCCGCGATCGAACACGACAGTGGTGACGCCAGCGGCCTTGGCGGCTTCCGCCAGTTCCTTGCCCACAACAGCAGCGGCATCGACGTTGGCGCCGATAACCTTGCTGCCCTTTTTCAGCGACGAGGCCGAAACGAGGGTACGACCAGCAGCATCGTCGATGATCTGGGCGTAGATGTGGCGACCCGAACGGTGCACCGAAAGACGAGGACGCCCACCGGCACGAGCCTTCAGAGCGGTGCGAACGCGCCGACGACGGCGCTCGAACAGAGACAGCTTGGCCATTACTTCTTCTTCCCTTCCTTGCGGAAGATGAACTCGCCAGCGTACTTGATGCCCTTGCCCTTATAGGGTTCGGGCTTACGCCAGCGACGGATCTCGGCCGCAACCTGACCCACCTTCTGCTTGTCGATACCGGAAATCAGGACGGTGGTGTTATCCGGAGTCTTGATTTCGATGCCTTCGGGAACGTCGAAGTTGACGTCGTGGCTGTAGCCCAGCTGAAGCTTGAGCACCTTGCCCTGCGCGGTGGCGCGATAGCCCACACCAGTGATTTGCAGGGTCTTGGTGTAACCTTCGGTAACACCGGTGACCAGGTTCGAGACGAGCGTGCGCTGCATACCCCAGAAAGCGCGAGCCTGCTTCGTGTCGTTGGCGGGCTTCACCAGAATGGTGTCACCGTCAACAGCATAGCTGATTTCATCGCGCAGGTTCAGCGTCAGCGTGCCCTTGGGGCCCTTCACGGTCAGAAGGCCATCGGCGATGTTCGCCGAGACACCTGCCGGAATGGCAACAGGCTTCTTACCAATGCGGCTCATTAGAACACCTCCGCCAGCACTTCGCCACCGACGTTGGCAGCGCGCGCTTCGGCATCCGAGAGCACGCCACGCGGCGTCGAGACGATGGTGATGCCGAGGCCGTTACGCACCACAGGCAGTTCTTTGCTGCCCGAGTACACACGGCGACCCGGCTTGGAGACGCGAGCGAGATGCTTGATCGCGGGCTCGCCTTCGAAATACTTCAGCTCGATACGCAGCTGCGGGTGAACGCCAGTAGCGTCTTCCGAATAGCCACGGATATAGCCTTCGCGCTGGAGCACTTCGAGGACGCGCGAACGCAGCTTCGAAGCCGGCGAAAGGACGGAATCCTTCTTCGCCTGCTGGCCGTTGCGGATACGGGTGAGCATATCACCCAGAGGATCGGTCAATGCCATCGCTTTGGTTCCTTACCAGCTCGACTTCGTCACGCCGGGGATCATGCCCTTGTTGGCGAGATCACGCAGCTCAACGCGGCACAGGCCGAACTTGCGATAGTAGCCGCGCGGGCGGCCGGTGGTTGCGCAACGGTTGCGCACGCGGGTCGGGTTCCCGTTACGGGGAATCTCGGCCAGCTTGAGGCGGGCAATCAGACGCTCGGTTTCATCAGCCGATTCGTCGTCAGCAATAGCCTTCAGGCTCGCGTACTTCGCAGCGTACTTCTTGACGAGGGCCTTACGACGCTCGTTCTTGTTGATCGAACTCAGTTTCGCCATGGACTTAAGCTCTCTTTCTCAATCTTGCTCGCTCACGCCGCCTGCTTGGCTTCGGCGGTGGCAGTGAACGGGAAACCGAAGAGACGCAGCAGTTCGCGTGCTTCTTCGTCGGTCTTGGCCGAGGTGGTGACGATGATGTCCATGCCACGCACCTTGTCGATCTGATCGTAGCTGATTTCCGGGAAGATGATCTGCTCTTTCAGACCCATGGCATAGTTGCCACGGCCGTCGAAGCTCTTCGGATTCAGGCCACGAAAGTCGCGAATGCGGGGCATCGCAACCGTGATCAGACGGTCAAGAAATTCGTACATACGCTCGCGACGCAGCGTAACCTTGCAACCAATCGCCATGCCTTCACGCAGCTTGAACTGCGCAACCGACTTCTTGGCGCGGGTCACCACCGGCTTCTGACCGGCAATGGCTTCCATTTCGGCGGCAGCGGTCTGGACCTTCTTACGGTCCTGCGTGCCTTCACCCACGCCCATGTTGAGCGTGATCTTCTCGATCTTCGGGATTTCGAGCGCGTTCTTGTAACCAAACTTTTCCGTCATCGCAGCTACGATTTCGGCGTCATACTTGGTCTTGAGACGCGGAGTGTACTTATCAGCCATCGATAGCCTCCCCGGACTTCACGGCCACGCGGACCTTCTTGCCGTCCTTTTCTTCGAAGCGGATGCGGGTTGCCGCACCGGTCTTCGGATCGACGAGACCAACCTTGCTGATAGCCATCGGCGCTTCACGGCGCTCGATGCCACCCTGCGGGTTCACCTGGGTCGGCTTGCGGTGACGGGCAGCGACATTCACGCCGGCAACCACAACCTTGCCTTCCTTCGGCAGGACGGACAGAACGGTGCCGGTACGGCCCTTGTCCTTGCCCGAACGGACGATCACATTGTCGCCCTTCTTGATCTTAGCAGCGGACATTACAGAACCTCCGGAGCCAGCGAGATGATCTTCATGTAGCCCTTGGCGCGCAGTTCACGCACGACGGGACCAAAGATACGCGTGCCGATGGGCTCAGCGTTCTTGTTGATCAGCACAGCCGCGTTACCGTCGAAACGGATAACCGAACCGTCGGGACGACGAACGTCCTTGCGGGTACGAACGATCACCGCACGGTGAACGTCGCCCTTTTTGACCTTGGCGCGCGGCTGGGCTTCCTTGATCGACACCACAATGATGTCGCCAACGCCAGCGGTACGACGCTTCGATCCACCCAGCACCTTAATGCACTGGACGCGCTTGGCACCGCTGTTGTCAGCGACGTCAAGCTGGGATTGCATCTGGATCATGGATCCGGTTCCTTACGTTAGGCTTGCCGGAACAAGTCCGGCAGTTCCAAAAAACGGCGCCCGCGCGAACGGGCACCGTGAAGCGGTCCGGCGCCCTAACCCGATTCGGGTCAGAGCGCCAGAGATTTTTTCAACGACCTTAGACGTCCGCTTCGACGGCGACGCCCTTGCCCGCCTGAACCCGCTCGATCACCTTCCAGCTCTTCAGCTTCGAGATCGGGGCGGTTTCTTCGATGCGGACAACTTCGCCAGCCTTGAAGGCGTTGTCTTCGTCGTGGGCGTGATACTTCTTCGAACGACGGATGATCTTCCCATAAAGGGGGTGCTTCACCTTACGTTCGACCTTCACGACCACGGTCTTGTCGGTCTTGTCGGAAACAACCGTCCCGACCAGAATACGCTTGGGCATGGTTGTCTCCTTACGCCTTCGCTGCAACAGAACGCTCACTCTGGAGCGTCTTGATGCGGGCGATATCGCGGCGCACTTCCTTGATGCGTGCAGGACGCTCAAGCTGGTTGGTGGCGGCCTGGAAGCGGAGGTTGAAGGCCTCGCGCTTCAGATCGCCCAGCTCGGCCACCAGCTGGTCATCGCTCTTGGCACGCAGATCAGCGATCTTGGTCATTATTCGCCTCCCAGGTGCGAGGTGTCGCCAAGCTTGGCAACAACCTTGGTCTTGATCGGCAGCTTCATTGCGGCGCGCTCGAACGCACCAGCAGCCAGCTCACCCGAAACGCCGTCCAGTTCGAACAGGATCTTGCCCGGCTTTACGCGAGCAGCCCAATATTCGATCGAACCCTTGCCCTTACCCTGACGGACTTCAGCAGGCTTCTTCGAGACGGGCAGATCGGGGAACACGCGGATCCACAGGCGGCCCTGACGACGCAGGTGACGCTGAATGGCACGACGTGCAGCTTCGATCTGACGAGCGGTGACCCGCTCCGGCTCGAGGGCCTTAAGGCCATACGAGCCGAAGTTCAGGTCGGTGCCGCCCTTGGCGTTGCCGTGCAAACGGCCCTTGAACGCCTTGCGGAACTTGGTCTTCTTCGGTTGCAACATGATCTGTTACCTCAACCTCAACGTGCAGGACGCACGCCGGAGGTCTGGGCCTCCATCATGAGACGGTCCTGCGCCATCGGATCGTGACCAAGGATTTCGCCCTTGAAGATCCACACCTTGATACCGATGATACCATAGGCGGTAAGCGCCTCGGCTTCGGCATAGTCGATGTTAGCACGCAGAGTGTGAAGCGGAACGCGGCCTTCGCGGTACCATTCGATACGCGCGATTTCGGCGCCACCAAGACGACCCGAACAGGTGATCTTGATGCCTTCCGCGCCAAGACGCAGAGCCGACTGAACCGAGCGCTTCATGGCGCGACGGAAGGCAACACGGCGAATCAGCTGATCGGCGATGCCCTGGGCGACAAGCTTCGAGTCGATTTCCGGCTTACGGATTTCGACAATGTTCAGCTTGACGTCGCTGCCGGTGAACTTGGCAAGCTGAAGGCGCAGCTTTTCAATGTCAGCGCCCTTCTTGCCAATGATCACGCCCGGACGGGCCGCAAAGATCGAAACGCGGCACACCTTGGCTGGGCGTTCGATCACCACCTTCGAAATCGCGGCCTGCGGCAGCGACTTGAAGATGAACTTGCGCATCTTGAGGTCTTCCTCAAGCAGCTTACCATAGGCGCGGCCTTCGGCGTACCAACGGCTGTCCCACGTGCGGTTGATCTGCAGGCGCAGACCAATGGGGTTGCTCTTATGACCCATGGATCAGGCCTCCTGAACTTCGCGCACCACGATGCGCAGACGGCTGAAGGGCTTCAGGATGCGGGTGGACTTGCCACGGCCGCGGGTGTGAAAGCGCTTCATCGTGATCGACTTGCCGACCGAAGCCTCAACCACGACGAGGCTGTCCACGTCGAGGTTGTGGTTGTTTTCGGCGTTGGCGATGGCCGAAGCCAGCACCTTGCGAGCGTCAACCGCCATGGCCTTCTTCGAGAAGGACAGGATGTTCAGCGCGTCTTCAGCCTTCTGGTTGCGGATAAGGGCCGCAACCAGGTTCAGCTTCTGGGCCGAGCCACGGATGGTGGTACCAACCGACAGCGCTTCCTTGTCGCCAACGCGACGGGGGGCTTTAGGCTTGCTCATTAGCGCTTGCCCTTCTTGTCAGCGGCGTGACCGGGGAACGTGCGCGTCGGCGCGAATTCGCCCAGCTTGTGGCCGACCATGTCCTCATTGACGGACACGGGGATGAACTTATGCCCGTTGTAGACGTTGAACGTCAAACCAACGAACGTCGGCAGGATCGTCGACCGACGCGACCAGGTCTTGATCGGGCCGGCACGGTTGCCAGCATCCTGGGCGACCTCGGCCTTTTTCAGCAGGTGCAGGTCGACGAAAGGACCTTTCCAGACGGAACGAGCCATTGTCGATTACCTCTTCTTCTTCGCGTGACGCGAGCGGATGATCATGCCGTCAGTCTTCTTGTTATGACGGGTGCGAGCGCCCTTGGTAGGCTTGCCCCACGGCGTAACAGGATGACGACCGCCCGAAGTACGGCCTTCACCACCACCATGCGGGTGGTCGACCGGGTTCTTGGCAACGCCGCGGGTAAGCGGACGCTGGCCAAGCCAACGGTTGCGACCGGCCTTTGCAAGGTTGGTGTTGGCGTTGTCGGGGTTCGACACGGCGCCAACGGTGCCCATGCAATCGCCACGCAGGTAGCGCTGTTCGCCCGAGTTCAGACGAACGATCACCAGACCACGGTCACGACCAACGACCTGCACATAAGTGCCGGCCGAACGAGCGATCTGACCACCCTTGCCCGGCTTCATTTCCACGTTGTGGATGATGGTGCCAACGGGGATCTGCGACAGAAGCATGGCGTTGCCGGGCTTCACGTCGGTCTTTTCGCCAGCGACAATGGTGTCGCCAACGGCCAGACGCTGCGGTGCGATGATGTAGGTCTGCTCACCGTCTTCGTACTTGACGAGGGCGATGAACGCGGTGCGGTTGGGATCATATTCCAGACGCTCAACGGTTGCCGGCTGGTCCCACTTGCGACGCTTGAAATCGATAAAACGATAGCGCTGCTTGTGGCCACCACCGATACCGCGGCTGGTCACGTGACCCTTGTTGTTACGACCACCGGTCTTGCTCTTACCTTCGGTAAGCGCCTTGACCGGCTTGCCCTTCCAGAGGGCGCTCTTGTCAACCAGGACGAGGCCACGACGGGCCGGGCTGGTCGGATTATAGCTCTTGAGTGCCATGTTCTACCGCCCTCAGATCCCGCTGGTCACGTCGATCGACTGGCCAGCAGCCAGGGTCACAACGGCCTTCTTGACGTCGGTGCGCTTGTAGGGCTTGCCCTTCCAGCGCTTGGTCTTGCCCTTCTGGGTCAGGGTGTTCACACCCGTCACCTTCACGCCGAACAGAGCTTCAACCGCAGCCTTAATTTCAGGCTTGGTCGCACGCTCAGCAACCTTGAACACAACAGCGTTGTTCTCGGAAAGGAGCGTGGTCTTTTCGGTGATGTGGGGCGCCACAATCACGTCATAATGACGCGTGTCGATGCTGTCCTTAGCCATTGAAACGGGCCTCCAGCTTTTCGACAGCGGCGCGGGTCAGCACCAGCGTGTCATGCTTCAGGATGTCGTAAACGTTGGCGCCCACGGCGGGCAGTACGTTTACGCCGACGATGTTGCCGGCAGCGCGAGCGAAGTTCTCGTTCACTGCTTCGCCGTCGATCACCAGCACCTTGCCAGCGAAACCAGCCGAAGCGAGCGTCGCGGCCAGCACCTTGGTCTTGGCTTCAGCCAGTTCGAGATTCTCAACGACCACCAGGCCGCTGTTCACCTTCGACGACAGAGCAAGCTTCAGACCCAGAGCGCGGATCTTCTTGTTCAGCGACAGGTTGAAGTCACGGACGCGAGGACCATGAGCCTTACCACCGCCGATGAAGATCGGAGCCTTGCGGTCACCATGACGAGCGGTACCGCCACCCTTCTGGTTACCGAACTTCTTGCCGGTGCGAGCCACATCGCTACGCTCACGAGCGCCACGGGCAGTGCCGCGACGGTTTTCGAGCTGCCACGTGACAACGCGGTGAAGGATGTCGGCGCGCGGCTCAAGGCCGAACACAGCATCGTTCAGTTCGATTTCGCCAGCAGCGGCCGAACCGTCGAGGTTTTGCAGAGTTACCTTGACCACGACTTAGCCCTCCTGACCTTCGGCAGCTTCGACAGCCGGAGCAGCATCGACCACAGCCGACTTGATCGCGGCGGGGTACGGAGCGTCGGCATGACGAGCAACCTTGACCGAATCGCGGACGAGCAACCAGCCGTTCTTCGCGCCGGGCACAGAGCCCTTCACGAAAACCAGGCCGCGCGCGTCATCGGTGCGGACAACTTCGAGATTCTGCTGGGTGCGCTGACGATCACCCTGGTGACCAGCCATCTTCTTGTTCTTGAAGACGCGACCCGGATCCTGACGGTTACCCGTCGAACCATGCGCACGGTGAGAGATCGACACACCGTGGGTGGCGCGCATACCGCCGAAGCCCCAGCGCTTCATAGCGCCCGAGAAGCCCTTACCCTGAGTGTGGCCGGTGATGTCAACCAACTGGCCCGACACAAAGTGCGAGGCAGCGATGGTCGAACCAACTTCCAGCACGGCGTCATCGGCCACGCGGAATTCGGCAACTTCCATCTTCAGCGGAACTTCAGCCTTGGCGAACTGTTCACGCTGCGGCTTGTTGACATTCTTTTGCTTGGCGGCGCCCGCACCCAGCTGCAGAGCGACATAACCGTCGCGCTCAGCGGTACGAACCGAAACCACCTGGCAGTCTTCCAGCGACAAAACGGTCACGGGAACGTGACGTCCGTCTTCCTGGAAAAGGCGGGTCATCCCCACCTTCTTAGCGATCACGCCGGTGCGCATGACCTTTTACTCCTTACAGAGGCCTGCAGCGGACCATCCACCACAGGCGTGTCAACCCAAATGTGCGAAGCGAGCCCCGTCCGGGCTGAACGTCAAGCCATCTCAGGCCCGACAAGACGGGGGACGCTGCCCGGAACAAGTGCCAATCATTACTGATCAGCGAGACTTCCGGAGGTATCCCATATTCCTTTGCAGGCTTGCCTGCGCAGGCACCATTTCTGGCAAATGGCCGAATCAAATGCGGCCAGAGGTCGCGCCCTTAGCAGACGCAATCCCTTTATGCCAGCTTGATTTCAACGTTGACGCCTGCGGCGAGATCGAGCTTCATCAGCGCATCGACGGTCGCGGCGTTCGGCTGAACGATGTCCAGCAGACGCTTGTAGGTGCGAACTTCAAACTGCTCGCGCGACTTCTTGTCGATGTGGGGTCCGCGGTTAACGCAGAACTTCTCGATCTTGGTCGGCAGCGGAATGGGCCCGCGAATGAGTGCGCCCGTGCGACGGGCGGTGTCGGCGATCTCGCCGGTGGCCTGATCCAGCACGCGGTGATCGAATGCCTTCAGGCGAATGCGGATGTTTTGAGCTTCCATGTCCTGCTACCGATGAGAAAGAGCTAAAAAGAAATCCGACCGCCTCACCCGTGAAAACAGGCAACCAAGCAGTCGGCGAAAAACGAACCCGCCGGTAGACCGAAATCCACCGACGGGCAAGCTTTAATTACTTCGTGATCTTGGCCACAACGCCCGAACCAACGGTACGGCCGCCTTCGCGAATAGCGAAGCGGAGACCTTCGTCCATGGCGATCGGCGCGATCAGTTCAACCTGCAGCTTCACGTTGTCGCCAGGCATGACCATTTCGGTGCCTTCGGGCAGCGTGACCGAGCCGGTGACGTCGGTCGTGCGGAAGTAGAACTGCGGACGATAGTTGGCGAAGAACGGCGTGTGACGGCCACCTTCATCCTTCGACAGCACGTACACTTCCGATTCGAAGTTGGTGTGCGGGGTGCAGGTGCCGGGCTTGGCCAGAACCTGACCGCGCTCAACGTCTTCACGCTTGATACCACGGCACAGAGCGCCGATGTTGTCGCCAGCTTCACCCTGATCGAGCAGCTTGCGGAACATTTCCACGCCGGTCACGGTGGTCTTGGCGGTAGCCTTCAGACCAACGATTTCGACTTCTTCACCAACCTTGATGATGCCGGTTTCGACGCGGCCGGTCACAACCGTACCACGACCCGAGATCGAGAACACGTCTTCGACGGGCATCAGGAAGGGCTTGTCGGTCGGACGGGGGGGCTGCGGAATGTAGTTGTCCACAGCTTCCATCAGCTTGTAGATCGATTCCTTGCCGATGGCATCGTCACGACCTTCGAGAGCGGCCAGAGCCGAACCCGGGATCACGGGGATGTCGTCACCGGGGAAGTCGTAAGACGACAGCAGTTCGCGGATTTCCAGCTCGACGAGCTCAAGGATTTCCGCGTCGTCGACCTGGTCAACCTTGTTCATGTACACGACCAGAGCGGGCACGCCGACCTGACGCGCGAGCAGGATGTGCTCGCGGGTCTGCGGCATCGGGCCGTCAGCAGCGTTCACCACCAGGATCGCGCCGTCCATCTGGGCAGCACCGGTGATCATGTTCTTCACGTAGTCAGCGTGACCCGGGCAGTCGACGTGAGCATAGTGACGGTTGGCGGTTTCGTATTCGACGTGAGCCGTCGAAATCGTGATGCCGCGTTCGCGCTCTTCGGGAGCCTTGTCGATGTTCGCGTAGTCCGTGAACGTCGCGCCGCCGGTTTCAGCCAGCACCTTGGTGATAGCAGCCGTCAGGGTCGTCTTGCCGTGGTCAACGTGACCGATGGTGCCGATGTTGCAGTGCGGCTTGGTCCGCTCAAACTTAGCCTTAGCCATGTTTCAAACCTTCTTTTCGTTCAAATGAGATTTCTGCACGAGACGGCACCTGCCAGACTCGCCTGAAATTCAGGCGCCGCCCCTAGCGTGATCTGTCGGCGCTGGCAAGCGCATGTTGCACCCCAGCCCCGACAGCATCAATTTATCCTCAGGCCATCTTGGCCTTCAGTTCGGTGGCAACGTTCGCCGGCACTTCGTCATAGTGCGAGAACTGCATCGTGTACTGGGCGCGGCCCTGGGTAAACGAGCGCAGCTGGTTCACGTAACCAAACATGTTGGCCAGCGGCACCATGGCTTCGACAACCTGTGCGTTGCCGCGGCTGTCGGTGCCCTGGATCTGACCACGGCGGCTGTTGATGTCGCCGATCACGTCGCCCATGAATTCTTCAGGGGTGACGACTTCGACCTTCATGATCGGTTCCAGCACCTTGATGCCGGCCTTCTGAGCCACTTCGCGCATGGCGCCGCGAGCACAGATTTCGAACGCCAGAGCCGACGAGTCGACGTCGTGGTACGCACCGTCATACAGCACGATTTCGAAGTCGATGATCGGGAAGCCGATGAGCGAGCCCGTAGCGGCAGTTTCACGGAAGCCCTTTTCAATCGCAGGGATATATTCCTTCGGAATGTTACCGCCCTTGATTTCGTCCTTGAAGGTGATGCCCGAACCGCGTTCACCCGGCTGGACCTTGACCTTCACGCGACCGAACTGGCCCGTACCACCCGACTGCTTCTTGTGGGTGAAGTCGATGTCGACCGGCTTGGCCAGATATTCGCGATAGGCCACCTGCGGAGCGCCGACGTTGGCTTCGACCTTGAACTCGCGACGCATGCGGTCAACGATGATGTCCAGGTGAAGTTCGCCCATGCCCTTGATGATGGTCTGGCCCGATTCGTGATCGGTCGAAACGCGGAACGAAGGATCTTCAGCCGACAGGCGGTTCAGGGCAACGCCCATCTTTTCCTGGTCAGCCTTGGTCTTGGGTTCCACCGACAGTTCGATAACCGGCTCGGGGAATTCCATGCGTTCCAGCACGATCGGCTGACGTTCGGCGCACAGCGTGTCACCGGTCGTCGTTTCCTTCATACCGGCCAAAGCAATGATGTCGCCCGCGAAGGCTTCGTCAATGTCCTTACGCTCGTTCGCATGCATTTCCAGCATACGGCCGACCTTTTCCTTCTTGTCCTTCACCGAGTTCAGGTAAGTGCCCTTGGTGAGCGTACCCGAATAGATGCGGATGAAGGTGAGCGAACCCACGAAGGGATCGTTCATGACCTTGAAGGCCAGAGCCGAGAACGGCGCATCGTCGGTGGCGGGACGGCTGTCGGGCTCGTCGCTGTCCATCTTGACGCCCTGGACGTCAGGAATGTCGAGCGGCGAAGGCAGATAGTCGACCACGGCGTCGAGCAGGGGCTGAACGCCCTTGTTCTTGAACGCCGAACCGCAGCAAACAGGAACGAACGACTGGTTGAGCGTACCCTTGCGGATCAGCTTCTTGAGCGTGTCGACATCCGGCTCGTTGCCTTCGAGATAGGCTTCCATCGCCTCGTCGTCCTGTTCGACGGCCAGTTCGATGAGGTTCGAGCGGTATTCGGCAGCTTCATCAGCCAGTTCAGCCGGGATTTCTTCATAGAAGAATTCGGCGCCCAGCGATTCGTCCTTCCAGATGATCGCACGGTTGTGAACCAGGTCGACCAGACCCTTCAGATCGGCTTCGAGACCGATCGGAATGTACAGCACTGCCGGCTTCGCACCGAGGCGGTCGATGATCGACTGCACACAGTACTTAAAGTTAGCGCCAGTACGGTCTAACTTATTGATAAAGCACATCCGCGGCACGCCGTACTTGTCAGCCTGACGCCACACGGTTTCCGACTGCGGCTCCACGCCGGCAACGCCGTCGAAGCACGCAACCGCACCGTCAAGCACGCGCAGCGAACGTTCAACTTCAATCGTGAAGTCAACGTGGCCAGGGGTGTCGATGATGTTGATGCGGTGGTCGTTCCAGAAGCAGGTCGTCGCGGCCGACGTGATCGTGATGCCGCGTTCCTGTTCCTGTTCCATCCAGTCCATCGTGGCGGCGCCGTCATGGACTTCGCCGATCTTGTAGGACTTGCCGGTGTAATAAAGGATACGCTCGGTGGTGGTGGTTTTACCGGCGTCGATGTGCGCCATAATACCGATATTGCGGTATTTCTCGAGCGGATGGCTGCGTGCCATGGGGTTTTCCTTGGGTTCGGGAGGGAATGATCCCCGCCCTTAGGTTCGGAATAGTGACAAGCCTGTGACGGAGCCGCCAAAACGGCCCCGCCCCACACCTTTTACCAGCGGTAGTGCGAGAAGGCGCGGTTCGCGTCCGCCATGCGGTGCGTGTCTTCGCGCTTCTTGACCGCGCTGCCGCGGTTGTTCGCAGCATCCAGCAGTTCGCCCGACAGACGAGCCGACATGGTCGTTTCGCTGCGGTTACGAGCGGCCGTGATCAGCCAGCGGATCGCCAGAGCCTGGGCGCGCTCGGGGCGCACTTCGACCGGAACCTGATAGGTCGCACCACCAACGCGGCGGCTGCGGACTTCGATCTGCGGCTTCACGTTGTTCAGGGCGTCATGGAACAGCTGCACCGGGTCAGCCTTGGCGCGGGTCTGCATGGTGTTCAGCGCGCTGTACACGATGGTTTCCGCAACCGACTTCTTACCGTCGAGCATCAGGTTGTTCATGAACTTCGACAGGACCTGATCGCCATGGACGGGATCGGGCAGGATTTCCCGCTTTTCGGGACGACGACGACGTGACATCGTTTGTATTCCTTAAATCTATAAGACCAAAAAGAAAGGCGCTTGGCCTTACTTCGGACGCTTGGCGCCGTACTTCGAACGGCTCTGCTTGCGGTTCTTAACGCCCTGGGTATCCAGAACGCCGCGCAGAACGTGGTAACGAACGCCGGGAAGGTCGCGCACACGGCCGCCGCGGATCAGAGCAACCGAGTGCTCCTGCAGGTTGTGGCCTTCACCCGGGATGTACGAAATCACTTCGCGACCGTTGGTCAGACGGATCTTGGCAACCTTACGAAGAGCCGAGTTCGGCTTCTTCGGGGTCGTCGTGTACACGCGGGTGCAGACGCCGCGCTTCTGGGGGTTCTGCTCAAGAGCGGGAACCTTGCTCTTGGCCTTCTGCGGTTCGCGCCCGTGGCGGATCAGCTGGTTGATAGTAGGCATTGAATCTCTTCACCTTGTTTGCGTGACGGCGATTGACCGCCACAAAAGCGCCCTTCCGTTGCGCGCCCCTTGGGCATCGCGACTTCCGGTGCGAACAAGCCATTTGGCCCAAAGGCCGCATGACCATCTGGCGCCCAATGCTAAAGGATGAAGGAAACGAACGCGTTCACGCGAATCACCCGGCACGACGCCAGATGCGCGCAAAGACGAACCGAAACGCTCCACCCCGCCCAAAGGCGCCGGGTTACTTTGACGGATAACACAAGGCTTTCAGCAGGATGACCCACAAAAACCCGGCACGCACCGGCAATGTTCAGCTCTCTTGTGCAAAGGACGGAACAAGACCATCCCCGCAAGAATTGGCGCGCCCTACGCCTATTCGGCGCTTGGGTCAACCTTTCGCAAACTCAACCGAAAACCGCAGCCTCTCGACGCGCCATCATTTTTGCGCCCTTTACCGCATTTCTACTGCTCTACTGCGCCGAGGCCTGGACGACAGGTGTGACAGCCGTTGGCGGGACAGCAACCGTCGCGACAACCGGGTTCTCTACGACGGTCGTCTTCAGATTGCTGCTGCCCGTTGCGGCGGCCTTTGAAACAGGGGTGGCGGCATTGATGGATGCGGTCACCAATTCGGAAATCGCACTGGGCGAACAGATAATTTGATGCTCAGTTATCCGAAGAATGGCCTTGCCGTAGGTCAAAGGCTCCGTCTTGTCCATTTTGACCGATGCCTGCGCGTGAGCGTTCAAGGCCTCAAGGACCAGATTGCGGATACCTTCGACATTTTTGGCGCCGAACAGAAAGCGCTGTTCATAAATATCAAAGGCCGAATTCGCCGCCGTTGTTGCCAGCGAAAGCGCCTGAACAACATTCTTGTCAACCGTGCCACCCGTGCCAATCAAGGGGATGGCGCCAGTTACCAAGGCGGTTACCGGACCAAAAGAATCCCTCCACGTGTTGACCCCACGCTGTTGCCGCGTCTTTGCCGAAATATAGAATTGGCAAGATTGCTGGACCAGATCGAAGCCCGCCTCGCGAAAGGCGGCCAATTGCTGGGGAGTTGGAGCGCCAGCCCCTTCTTTGGGCAGGACAGCTTGCTCTGCAATATACAAACTCTTGTAAAGGCCAGCATATTGCCCGCTTTCGCCAAGTTTTGGATAATTGGTTGAACCATCCTTTTGAATGACCAATGGCCGCCCCGCGCCAATATCAGCACAACCGGTCAGTAACGTGGAAAGGCCAAGCACCAAAGATACAGAAAACGCCCTCATCGAAACACCCCCCAGTTGATTCGTCAGCAAATTGATGCTGCATCATTAACTGGAGGACGCAATACATTTCATATCGATTTTGGAAGGAGTATCAGGATTTAATAAAAACCCCTCCCTTTCAAATCACATGATACAATACTCTTCGATGCCTCGGCGGCATTGGTCGCCGTCATGTCGCCATGCGCCAAGGTTGCGCTCAAATTGACGACGACCTTGTTCACAGCCCGCCCCGTTCAGGCCGACTTTGCCTTGTGCGCGCGCAGCAGTTCGTCGAGTTGGGCGATCCGCTGGCGTTCCGGGGTGTCCTTGGCCAGCCCTTTCAGCCGGCACGTGGCCCAAAGCTGTTTGCGCTCGGATTCCAGCGCTTTCAAATAAAGATCAGCCATGATGCCTCCATAATGCTGACCCGCCTTTAGGGCATGGGGGCCGGGGCGGGTAGTGAATTATGGGGTTTGGGTTTTGAAGGGGGTTAAGTGCCTGACTCGAAAGATCACCAAACATAGCAATACCTTGCAGTTCTGCGGGTGAGCATGCGGATGGAAGCGATCGTTGCCCAGGCGGTGGAGG
>NZ_JBWBQS010000021.1:0-78561 GCF_056279125.1 Novosphingobium sp. Sphag1I
AATGCCAGTCCATGCCATGATACACTCCATCTCTTCGCAAAGGGGCGTGAATCACAACATGCTGGTATTGCTCAACAACTTTCGGGGCGGGCTCTAAAACTTGTCTAAGGCCACCTAAAATGCCTTCAGACTTTTCTTGATAGATCCAATCTGCCACCAAGACTGCCGCATTCGGCATTTAACCGGTACATCTTCGGCAGGGGATAAACCGGTGCCCTGTGAAAAAGGTGAGATATGGCGCAGGTCTCTTCCGTTATCGCAGACCGGTCCTCTGTTTCGTCACATTTAGCCCCCATGGGGGTGTTTGCGGGAGGGGGCGAAATCCTACGCTAAGGATTTTGGCCAGCGATATTCGCCGGTGAGGTTGATGTGCTCCCAGCCCAGGGGGGATACATGGGCGAGGAGATCGGGCGGGACAGCGGCGCCATTGGCGGCTCGGCTGCTGACGACATCCCCGAGCTTCATCGTGTTCCAGAAGATGATGATGGCGGCGAGCAGGTTCATGCCGGCGATGCGATAGTGCTGACCTTCGCCTGATCGGTCCCGGATTTCGCCACGCCGATGGAAGCTGATGGCGCGCTTCAGCGCATGATGGGCTTCGCCTTTGTTGAGGCCGATTTGGGCCTGGCGTTGCAAACCGGCGTCGAGAATCCAGTCGATCATGAACAGCGTCCGTTCGACACGGCCGACTTCCCGAAGAGCAAGGGCCAATTCATTCTGGCGAGGATAGGAGGCCAGCTTCCGCAGAATTTGGCTGGGGGCGACAATGCCGGCGGCGATCGTGGCCATGACGCGCAGGATGTCGGGCCAGTTCCGCTCGATGAGCGGCTCATTGATTTTACCGCCGACCAGGCCCCGCACATTGGCTGGCGTCGCACCGGGAGTGAAGGCATAGAGCCTTTTTTGTGGCAGGTCGCGGATGCGTGGCGCGAACCTGTAGCCGAGAAGTGAGCAGGCGGCGAAGACGTGATCGGTAAATCCGCCCGTATCAGCAAAGTGCTGACGGACATGGCGGCCTGCGTCATTCATGAGCAGCCCGTCGAGAATATAGGGGGCCTCGCTGACGGTCGCCGGGATGACCTGGGTAGCAAACGGCGCATATTGATCGGAGACATGGCTGTATCCTTTCAAGCCTGGGACATTGCCGTATTTGGCGTTGACCATGTTCATGGCTTCGCCCTGCTCGGTGGCGAGGAAGAACTGTCCATCGCTGGAGGCGGAGTGCCCCTGTCCCCAGAACGCGGCCATGGGAAGATCGGCATGTGCCTCCACGATCATGGCGAGCGCCCGATCATAGGCACTGCCTTCAATATGCCAGCGCGCGATCCGCAGCAATTCCCAGAAACTGTGCGTATTGGTCGCCGCTGCCATCTTGCGCAGGCCGAGATTGACGCCCTCTGCCAGCAGAACGTTCATCAGCCCTATCCGGTCCACGCAGGGTGTGCCGGTGCGCAAGTGGGTGAAGGCTTCGGAAAATCCGGTCCGCTCATTGACTTCCAACAACAGGTCGGTAATCCTTGCGGGCGGAAGCTGCTGATATAGATCGAGCACGAGATCCTCTGCACCTTCCGGCGTGTCGGCCTTGAGCTTGTCGATCTGAAGTCTGCCATTCTCGATGATGCCGCCGGGGATTGCTCCAGCCCGGGCCGCACGGCCGAGTTCCTTCAACCGTTCATCCAGTCGGGCCTTACGTTCCGCAAGCCATTCATGCGGTCGCAGCGGCACGGTAAGGCGAGCGGTCTGCTCTATCGCCTGGGCCGGGACCAGTATTTGCTTAAGGTCGGCATAGCGACGTGACCCCGCCAGCCATATATCGCCAGACCGAAAGGCATCGCGGATATGGAACAGCACGGCGATCTCCCACAGCCGGTGGTCCCCGGCAGGCTGAACGCGAAGATGGCGATGCCATTTCGAGTTCGGGCGCAGGAAGTCGATTGGCGGCGCGGCCTTGATGCCGCGTTGAAGGATTGCGACTGCCGCCAAAAGGGGCGTCGCGATCGGCGCCGCCTGCATGTCGAGGAGGCGCAGCATCCGGGGTGCATAGAGGCGGAAGCGGTGATAGCCGTCCAGCACACGGCTGAGCGGGTCGGCCGCGAGCACGTTGGTCAGTGCGCCCGCTGTGGCGACGAGGGTTCTGAACCGCTCCCAGCCAAACCCCATGGCGATGATCCCGTCCAGCGCCGTGCCATCGTCCTGTGCCCCCAGCAATGCACCGCCGATTTCGGCAAAGGATTTCAGTGTGTCCCGAACGGCCGCCTTTTCGTCGGCGATCCTGGTGCTGCAAAGGCGCTCGGATGCTCGATAGAGACGGCCGACGATGCGGTCATGGGTTTCCACCACGGCATCGGCCAGCGATGCCCGCCATTCCAGCGCGCACACCGCGAGGATCGCTAGCCGCCTTTCTTCGGGCAGGTCCCGCATACCATCAGCATAATAGCGCTCGCCCTGCCGGCGCAGCCGGGCCACTCTATGCGGAGGCACGCCGGTCACAAGGTCTGCGGGAAGATCGACGTCCTGAAGATATTCCAGTCGATCCATCAGACGATTGGCAGCGGCGGAGTTCGCGCCAACCTCAATTTGCCGCAGCCAGACAAACCGAGTGATGCGGCCGTCCACCGTATCCTCCAGCAAGGCGGCCAACTGCTCGCCAAGAGCCGGCGTGATCCGTCCAGCGATACGCTCCTCAATCCGGCGCTCGGCATCGACCAATGCATCGGCGCACAACCGCTCGATCGTTGAGGGAGCTGGAAGAATTGTGCGTGTGCGGCGGCATTCCTCGACAAAGTGGCGGGCGAGATCCTCGTTCGATGTTGCCGTCTCGGCCTCCCGCGCGATCCATTCACGCAGATCCCGCGCGCCGCGACCTGAAAAGGCGCGGTAGCCATAAATTCTGCGCAGATCTGCCAGATGCTCGTGCCGCGTTTCCTCGCGCGAGGCATAGGGAAGCAGATCATCGCCGCTCAGCCCGAGCTGGGCCGCGATAAAATCTGTCACTGGCGCCGGGATTACTTCGCCCGGTGCCAGCACCCGACCGGGAAAGCGCAGCACGCACAGTTGCAGCGCAAAGCCGAAACGGTTGTGGGCGCGACGGCGCTGGCGGATATGTCCGAGGTCCTCGTCGCTGAGGGTGTAATGCCGCAGCAACTCGCCCTGATCGACCGGCAAACGGAGTAGCGCGTCGCGCTGGCGATCGGTCAGGGTCACGCGACGGGGCATGCATGTTCCTTTTTCTATCCGACTCAATGTTTGAGATAGCTTGATTGCGATGCTGGTTGAGATACACAATGGCATAGTCAAATGCCTATGCTCGCCCCGCCACCTCAAACCTTCGTTTGTGATCCATGCTGATCGGCTACGCCCGCGTGTCCAAAGCCGACGGCTCGCAGTCGCTCGACCTGCAGCACGATGCCCTTCGCGCTGCCGGTGTCGAGCCAGGCAATATCTATGATGATCGTGCATCCGGTAGCCGTGATGATCGCCCCGGTCTTGCCGCCTGCCTGAAATCGTTGCGCGACGGCGATGTCCTCATCGTTTGGAAGCTCGACCGGCTCGGCCGAACGCTCACCCACCTGGTCAGCACGGTGCAGAATCTGTCGGATCGCGGTATCGGTCTGCGGGTGCTCACCGGCAAGGGCGCGCAGATCGACACCACGACGCCATCGGGCCGGATGGTGTTCGGCATTTTTGCCACACTGGCGGAGTTTGAGCGGGATATGATCCGCGAGCGCACCATGGCTGGCCTGGCCGCTGCCCGCGCGCGGGGACGCAAGGGTGGCCGCAAGTTCGCCCTCTCCAAGGCCCAGGTGCGGCTCGCTCAGGCTGCTATGGCCCAACGCGACACGTCCGTTTCCGACCTCTGCAAGGAACTCGGGATCGAGCGCGTCACTCTCTACCGCTATGTCGGTCCCAACGGGGAACTCCGGGATTACGGTCAGCGCGTGCTTGCTGCCAAAACGCGATGATGATGACGGGAGCCCCGATCAAACTTACCCAAGCGGACGCCGCAGACGTTGCAGACCTGTACAACCGTTGCAGCGACTATTTCCTGTTGCAGGACGGGGCCGCGCCCACGCTGGACGATGCTCGCGAGCTTTTCTCCGATGTGCCGCCCGAAAAGAGCGCCCACAATCAAGCTGTCCTGGGATGGAAGGGGCCTGGCGGCCTATATGCAATCGCGGCCATCCTCCGCGATTATCCGCGTGATGGCACATGGTATCTCGGCTTCATGATCGTAGATGCCGCACAGCGTGGTCGTGGCGTCGGACGCTCAATTTACTCGACGGTCGAAAGCTGGGCCGCTGCGAGAGGTGCCACAGAGATTCGGTTGGCCGTGCTGGAAGCGAATGAAGCGGCAGAGCGATTTTGGCGTTCTCTCGGCTTCATTGAGTATCGGCGCGTTGGGCCAGACACCTTCAAAATGCGTAGCCATCGCCGGATAGAACTGAGCCGTCGCCTTTCTGGCGCGACCGTAGAAGGCAGCAACAAGTAAGATCTCGCGCCGGCTATCTGGGCGAGCTTGGCGTAGGATTCCGCCCCCTCCCGCAAACGCCCCCTTCTATCTCGAGGTATTGACCTGCCGGCGAGGCTCGATCGAGGTGGATCTGCGTCCGGCGGTAATCCACGAAGCTGCACGGCGAGCATATGACTTGCTTCTCTCGCACCAGGAGCGGGTCATGCAGAACAGCCAGACCCTTCAGGCCTGATCGAGTACGCATGGGCCCCGAGAACATTGCAGCGTGGACCCATCTCTATGCCGCAGTTGGGCTGCTCGCTGCGATTTGCTCGGGGTGTGCGCTCCTCAAGACGATCTACGACATCCGTACGGGAGTGATGGCGCCGCCGACGGGTTTAGTGCTGCGCTGGTTGCTCTGGTTCCCGAAGGTTTGGCTGCATTTTCAACTCAGCTACCTCTGCGGGTTTCCAAGCATTCTGGCCATCGCCATCCTGTATGCGCACTATATCGGATTTGCCGCATTCATGCCCTCGTAGGTTATGAGAGACACCTCGCGGTAGCCTGAGGTTCGTACTGCGATGTTGGCCGCCATAGCCCGCGCGGCAGCGGTCGAATTTGAGCCTCCAAGTTTGGTGAGGCGCACCCAATTGGTTGTGATGGCCTGCACGTAATTACGGGTTTCCGGGATTGCAGGAATATTGCCCAGCGAGAGTGAACGACGTTCTGGCCCCGCATTGTACGCAGCCAAGGCCAGATCGACGCGTCCAAAGCGATCAAGCTGCTGGCGAAGGTAGCGTGCCCCTGCCCTCATGTTGGCCAGCGCATCCCAAGGGTTACTAAGCTCTAGATTTCTCGCTGTTGCCGGCATGACCTGCATCATGCCCATCGCACCCGCCCCACTTAGTGCCCAAGCCTTGTATCCTGATTCCTGAGCAATGACCGCGTCGAGAAGGCTCTCAGGAAGCCCGTTTTCGCAAGCTATTGCGGTCATTGCTGCAAAATAGGCTACGCGGCGGTTCTCCACCTCAGGAGACAACCACCAGGTCGGGCGATACCTATTCTGCAGGCACGATGACGAGGTGGAAGGCGCCAGGATCGCCAGAGGTTTCGGTTCGAAAAGTCCTGACGGGTCGTTTCCGCCAATAGCGTGGGTTCTATCAGCGCTTCGGCGCGCATCGGCCGGCTCAACCAACCCTTCAAAGTGGGTGCTTAACGCGGCTCCGACAGCCCCTTGCTCATTTCTGGCTGTCGCGGAAAACGGAGAAAAATTGACAAGGTAGACTTCCCTAGCCTTCGCGGCCGAGACGCAAATCATTGCGGCAACGACGATCAAACTACAATTGGATGAAATCACGACGCACCCTTCCAAGGTGGCGTGCGGATCTGACAGGGAATGCGCGGTATCAGAAAATCAAAGATCGAAAGCAGAGTCAATCTCTGCGTAAACCCATCAGACGAGCCAAGCAGCGGCCCAACGACAGATATGTCGCGTTGCCTAGGGATGGAGCAGATGTTCCGTAAAGTGTTATTGCGGCTTCAGCGAGCCTCTTTTCTTGACGCTGCATGGCCCCGGACGTTTGCTATCACAAGAATACGATATCGTCGCCTCGCAGACCCGGAAAATCGAGCAGCTGAACAGAACTTTGACACGCCAAAGGCAACTCTACGAGCCGCCTCGCCCCTCAATGTCTTGCATAGATCCGCGTCCCGTCTCCGCCAAAGGCGATGACGTTGTATCGCTGGGCTGGAACGCCCGGAACATCCATTCCCGCAGACCCAAGAGGCATCCCCGCTACAGCCAAGCCCTTAACTCCGGCAGGCCGCAGCTTGAGCACCCGCTGCATATCGGAAATTGGCACATGGCCTTCAAAGATCATCCCGTCGATAACGGCGGTGTGGCAAGATGCCAATGCGCTCGGGACGCCAGAGTTGCGCTGGAAGGCCACCCTGTTGCGATCATCGATCACCCTCACATTGCGACCAAAGGCCTTTTTCACCTGCGCCGCCCACTTCTCGCAGCAACCGCAACCCGGATCGCGGTGCATCACCACGTCACTTGCGGCAAGCGCGGGGCTCGCAAGCAAAGCCAAACCCAGAATTATTGATTTCACTTCGTACCTCCAATCATTCGTGATCAATTAATTACAAGAACAACTTTTGCCTTGAACTGGATCAAATTGTCGCCCGGCGCCTTCTTATCTTGATCGGGAACCGCATGATGAGGAGCGCGAGGCCGGTGAGAGCAAAAATCATGCCCGAGGCAGCGAATGACACTAGCCAGATGTTGTTGAAATTGTCGTGCTCCTTCCAGTCCATGATGTGCAAGCCCCACAAGAAGTCGTAGACCCGCCAGGTGCTGGTCCGGACCGCGAGGATCCTCCCGGTCTCACCGGAAACATAAACGTGCGTTGTACCGTCGATGGCAACTTGCCAGGCGGGTAACGGTCCCCGGAATTCCGGTGACAGGTCCTCGACTTGGGTGACTTTGAGCGCAGGGTTCCCGCCGCCCTTCCAGCTTTCCCGAGCTATTTCAGCCGCCTGATCCATAGAGATCCTTGGCATTCGGACGCCGGTAGACGGATCGAACAACAAGGTCCTTCCGTTTGTCTTCGCTTCGGCCACCAGGCGGCCGTGGTGCATGCGAAGAGTAAGCTCTTCGACTGGGCCGGGTATCGTGCTCAGCAACTCGCCAAGCGGGCGCACAGCCGAAATACCAGCGATTGGCGGCTGTGCCTTGCGATCGACAAGGTGTTCTCCGCGCACGCGCTCTATGGGCAAAGCACTCATCACAAGGCCGCTCGTCATCCAGATGAGGACCTGCAATCCAACGATCAGAGACAGCCATTTGTGCATGCGGCTTGCTGTCAAATGCACTCTGGTACGTAGGGATCTCATGAAAATCTGACGTCCTGTTGTCGCGGCTTGCTTAAATGGTGGCCCGGTTAAGTCGAAGCGCATTCGTCACCACGCTAACGGATGACAGCGCCATTGCTCCCGCCGCAATCATTGGTGATAGCAGGATGCCGAACAGCGGATAGAGAAGACCTGCCGCCACCGGTACGCCGGCGGCATTATAAATAAAGGCAAACACCAGATTCTGGCGGATGTTCGACATTGTCGCCTGGCTCAGGCGGCGGGCGCGGACGATGCCCATAAGATCGCCCTTGAGCAGCGTCACGCCGGCACTTTCGATGGCGACGTCAGTCCCTGAGCCCATGGCAATCCCGACGTCGGCCGCGGCAAGCGCCGGGGCATCATTCACGCCGTCGCCTGCCATGGCAACCACGCGGCCCTCGCTCTTCAAGCGCGCGACAACAGCGCTCTTCTGATCGGGGAGAACGTCCGCCTCGACCTCGTCTATCCCGAGCCTGCGCGCGACCGCCTCCGCCGTGGTCCGGTTGTCACCCGTCAGCATGACAACGCGGATGCCTTCGCGGCGCAAGGCATCGAGTGCCTCGGGTGTCGTCGGCTTCACCGGATCGGCGATCGCGATGGCGCCAGCGGCCTGTCCATCAACGCCGACAAAGATCGCCGTCGCGCCTTCGCGTCGCAGATTGTCTGCTGCTGCCGCAAGCGCAGACGTGTCGATGTTCTGCTCAGTCAGGAAGCGTGCGTTGCCGAGCACGATCCGCTTGCCGTCGACTGTGCCCAGAGCGCCCCGCCCTGTGGGGGAGTCGAACTCGGCGACCTGGGCCAGCACGAGGCTACGCGCCTTCGCGGCCTCGACGATGGCGAGCGCAAGCGGATGCTCGGACGATTGCTCGACCGCCGCAGCAAGACGCAGCACGTCTTCTTCCGAGTGACCTGGCGCAGGCACGATCGCAGTCACCGCCGGACGGCCCATGGTCAGCGTCCCGGTCTTGTCTACAACTAGTGTGTCAACCTTCTCCAAGTGCTCGAGTGCTTCGGCATTTTTGATGAGCACGCCAAGGCCTGCACCCCGGCCGACGCCAACCATGATCGACATTGGCGTGGCGAGACCCAGGGCGCAGGGACAGGCGATGATCAACACGGCGACGGCGGCAACCAGGCCATAGGCAAAGCGCGGCTCTGGCCCCCAGATGCCCCATCCGGCAAACGCGAGCACGGCGATGGCGATAACGACGGGCACGAACCAGCCCGAGACCTGATCGGCCATGCGCTGGATCGGCGCGCGCGAGCGCTGCGCCTCGGCGACCATCTGGACAATGCGGGCGAGCATGGTGTCGCGCCCCACCTTGGTCGCGGCAATCACCAGTGCGCCGGTCTGGTTGAGCGTCCCGCCGATAACGGTGTCACCCTTGGCCTTGGTAACGGGCATGGATTCGCCGGTCACCATGGATTCATCAAGCGAAGAGCGGCCATCCTCGACCGTTCCATCGACAGGCACCTTTTCGCCAGGACGGACACGCAAGCGATCACCGACCCCTATAGCTTCGAGGCTGACCTCTTCATCGCTGCCATCGGCAAGAAGGCGTCGCGCGGTCTTGGGAGCAAGGCCCAACAATGCCTTGATTGCGCCAGAGGTGCGCTCGCGGGCCCTGAGTTCCAGGACCTGACCCAGGAGAACCAGCACGGTGATCACCGCAGCGGCTTCGAAATAGACGGCAACACTCCCATCGGCATTGCGGAACGCCGGTGGGAACAACTCAGGCGCAAGCGCGGCGAACATACTGTAGACCCATGCGACCCCGGTGCCCATCGCGATCAGGGTAAACATGTTAAGGTTCCGGGTCTTGAGCGATGCCCAACCCCGCACGAAAAAAGGCCAACCCGCCCAAAGCACGACCGGCGTAGCCAGCACGAGTTGGATCCAGGTCGAGAGCTGCATCGGTACGATGTGATGAAGCGCGGGGAAAATGTGGCCGCCCATCTCCAGCACCAGCACGGGCAGCGCCAGTACAAGGCCGATCTTGAACCGCCGGGTCATGTCGATCATTTCTGGGCTGGGACCGCTGTCGAGACCTACTTCCGCCGGCTCAAGCGCCATACCGCAGATCGGGCAAGCCCCTGGGTGATCCTGCCGAACCTCGGGGTGCATCGGACAGGTCCAGATCGTGCCGGCGGGCGCTTCGACGGACTCAGCGGGCGCCAGATAGCGCTCTGGATCAGCGACAAATTTGGTGCGGCATTTGTCGCTGCAAAAGTGGAACGCTCGATCACCATGATGGGCATGATGTAGGGTCACGGACGGATCGACATTCATGCCGCAAACGGGATCACGCACAGTTTCTGGTTGATGGTTGCCAGTGTGATTAGGAGTCATGTGTCTGTTCTCCAGCTACCGCGCATATCGGAGGGTTCACGATGCCCCCGGCATTGGGTTTGGTGCCAACGTCCCGAGCCATGCCACCAGGATCAATATCCCGATCCCCAAGCCAAATTCCAGAACTATGCTCCGTCGCAGCGGCTTAAGGGTTCGCTCAGGATCACGCCTCTCGACGGCTGCGATGAGGGAGGGCGTGAGCCGGAACCGATTGACCGCAGCCAAGGCGAGCATGCCGACGAACAAGATTATTTTGAGGGCCAGAAACTGCCCATAGGGCGCCGCCAGAGCAGCCCAGGGATCTCCGTCGCGCAAAATGAAGTAAGCGTTTGCGAGGCCGGTCAGCAGCAAAACCATAACCAATGTGGACCCCAGCGTTGCAAAGTCGGCAAGCACTCTGCAAGTCTGCCGTGCCTTGCCGACTTCGCCACTTCCCGGACGAAACAGCATCCACAAGAATCCTGCCAATGCGCCGATCCAGATGGAAGCCGCGATGAGATGAAGAATGTCGGCTGCCAGATGCACCCATCCGACCGTCCCATCGGTTGCCGCGCCGTGACCGGACCAGGCCAAGGTGGCCAAAGCCACCCCGCTTACCAATGCCTGAGCCGTCGAACTGGACAAACGCCACAGGGATGCTGCCAGAGCCAAAATAATCGCCGCTACCAGGGCGGCAAGGCGGACCTTGAGAGCCAGGCCCAATGCCGTTTCATCAAGCAGAGATTGAACGGTGGCTCGGTCCACCTCGGCAAGCGGCATACCGGTCATGCTGCTGACCTGCATGGCGAAGCCAATAACCGACAGCGCCGCCGCCAAAACCGCTAAAATCAATATTACCCATGAATGTCGGACATCGGCATCGGACGGGTGATCACCGCCGAGCGACAGGCGCTTGAATGCGGTCAGCCCGAACAATAGTCCAAGGCTGACGAACAGCGCCCACCTCAGGGCTATGATCCCCCAGTCCGCCACGCGATCAGCGCACGGTAAAAGCGAGAGTGCCGCTAATGCGATGTGTGTCGCTCGAGACCACATGCCACTGCACGCTATAGGTGCCCGCCATGAGGGGCCTCCCGAATGTCGCGATCAGGGCCTTGCCATCATCACTGACCGAAGTCTTGTAACCGGTCATTTTCATGTTGTGGTTGGGCATGCCTGGCATGCCGGTCATCGTGACTTCCATGCCCGAAACAGCGGCGACGAGAGGCTCGCTGAACGTCAGGGTGATGCGATTGGTCGGGGCAGTGGCGGCCTTGTCGGCCGGCAGTGCTGTCACGAGCTTCGGATGGGCGAGCGCCGGCGTGGCAATCGCGGCTCCGGCAACCAGGACGCTTGCAATCAAACTGCGAAACTTTTTCATGAATGGCTCCTTTGGGGGCTCAGGGTGCCCATGTTGAATACGCGCCGCGCTTGGACACCCCTCAAAATTTTCTGGGTCCCGATGAGGGCATTTCACCTTTGCTGCGTATTCATCCATGGATATGGGAGAATTTGAGCCATGACAGACATTGATCGACTTCTTGAACGACTGCGCGACGAGCCGACCCCCGCTCGCCTCGCGTTGATTGACGACGCTGTCCTGTCGGAGCTTGCCAGACGGCGGGCCATCGTTCCAATCAACCGAACAGGCCTCAGCCTCGCGGCAGCGATAGCCTTGTTCATCGGGGTTGGTGGTTCGATGATGTCCGGTGCACCTGCCGACGCCGCACCCATTTCCCCTCTCGGCGTTCCGGTCGCTCTGGCACCTTCAACCTTGCTGATGTCGCGCTGACATGGCTTGGCGAAAGACCCTCGTTTTCGCGCTCGTTGCATTCGCATTCGCGGTCATTGGAGCACTTGCGGGTCAGGCCTTGATCCGCTCTGGCTCGCCGGAAAGCGAGTTGCATGAGATGCTGCACCACCAGCTTGAACTCGATGGCAAACAGGAAGCACAGATCGAGGTGATCGAGCAGCGTTTTGCGGTGCGTCGCCAGGCTTTGGAACTGGAACTTCGCGCGGACAACGCACGTCTCGCCGAGGCGATCGAGTCCGAGCATGGATATGGCCCAAAGGTATCCGAGGCAATCGACCGGTCGCACGATGCGATGGGGCAGATGCAGAAGGAAACGCTTGAACATATCTTTGCGATGCGATCAGCCCTGACCCCGGAACAGGCGTCCAAATTTGATCGGGCGATCGTCAAGGCGCTCACAGGCAGGGAGCAGTGACAGGGCAGCTCTCTGAGCTCGAAGATCAGGACTTGGCTTCGTTAGCCATCGGCGGAAACCAGACCGCTTGTAGCGAGCTTGTCCGCCGGCATCGTGATTGGGTGTACAGGCTTGTTCGCGCGCAGATCGGCGATGCGGATGAAAGCCTGGATGTCACACAGGGGGCATTCATCGCGGCGTTTGGCGCCCTTGACCGCTTCGATCGGGCGCGCCCTTTCAAGCAATGGCTGGCTCGTATTGCTTTGAACAAGTGCAAGGACTGGAGGCGGCGTGCGCTGGTGCGCAGGTTTATGCTTGCAGCAGCCCCTTTGACGGAAGCTGAAGAAGTGGCTGATCCGGCTCCAGGAGCTGACATAGCGGCCTCCGACCGATCCGAATTAAAAGCGACCCTGAAGGCAATTTCCGAATTGCCCGCTTCATTGCGCGAACCCCTCATCCTCCGGACCATTGATGCGCACACACAGGCGGAAACCGCGCAGATCCTGGGGTTGAGCGAGAAGGCTGTCGAAGCGAGAGTTTATCGGGCGCGAGCACGCTTGACGGACAAACTCAAAAAAATTTGAGGGGTCGAGCAACGGGCTGCGTATTCAATGACAGCGGCCCCGATCTCATAGGCAGAAACACCCTCATGACAGTCATTGTCGGACGTAGAGAAATCCTTCGTGGCTCAGCCCTGGTGGGAGGAAGTATCGCCCTTGCCTCCTTCTTTCCGGCATGGGCCAAACCTGTATCTTCCGGCATCGCAGCGCCGCTTCCCACCGTCAGCGGTGAAGACATCAAGCTCACAATCGCCCGCCAATCGATGATGATTGACGGGAAGGCGTTCCGCGCGATCGGTGTGAACGGCACGGTTCCAGCGCCCCTGATCAGGCTGCGCGAAGGTCAGCGGGTGCGGTTGCACGTCCACAACCAGCTTGAGGAAGACAGTTCGATCCACTGGCACGGTCTGCTCGTTCCACCGGAACATGATGGCGTGCCCGGGGTGTCATTCCCCGGCATCAAGCCAGGCGGAAGCTATCTTTATGAGTTCGATGTAAAGCAAAACGGCACTTACTGGTACCACAGTCACTCGGGACTGCAGGAACAGGAAGGCCATTACGGACCGATCGTGATCGATCCGGCGGGGATGGATCCTGTCCAATATGAGCGGGAGCATGTCATTGTGCTTGCGGATCATAGCCCGCTTTCTCCTGCTGCGATCTTCCGTCGGCTGAAGGCCAATCCGGGCCATTTCAACTTTCAACGTCAGACCTTGTCAGGCCTGCTCGGAGGGAAGGATCAGCCCCTCAAGGAGCGTCTCGACTGGGGTCAGATGCGCATGGATCCGGCCGATATTTCTGACGTGACCGGCTCGACCTATACATTCCTGGTCAACGGGCATGGACCGGAAGACAATTGGACGGCCCTCTTCAAACCGGGCGAGCGCGTGCGCCTGCGGGTAATCAACGCGTCAGCCATGACCACCTTCAATGTCAGAATTCCGGGTCTCACCCTGCAAATTGTGCAGGCTGACGGGCAAAATGTCATGCCTGTCGATGTTGACGAGTTCCAAATCGGGGTTGCCGAGACCTACGACGTTGTCGTCCGCCCCACCGCAGACTTGGCCTATACCTTTGTCGGCGAAGCCGTTGATCGTTCCGGCATGGCCCGTGCCACATTGGCTCCGCGCCCAGGCATGAGCGCTGCGGTTCCGGCCCTTCGCAAGCGCCCATTGGCGACGATGAAGGACATGGGAATGGACATGCCCGGCATGGGGGGGATGGACATGAAGGGTCGCGGAGTTGACCCAACCGCTGAACAGAACGCGTCCGCAGGTCTGGCAACGGCTGCTGCCGCTGCCGCTGCCGGATCGGCGATGGAGATGGGGACCACGAGTGCGCCATCCGGCCCCGCAGACATGTCGGGTATGGATCACTCCTCGATGGCCAGCATGGACCATGGCGGCATGGCGGGAATGGACGGAGCGTCCGGGATGGCGGACCATTCAGGCCACCAGATGGGATCAATGAAGATGCGCGACTTCGGCAATGCGCCGCAAGTCAAGCGTGACCCTGGAGTCCAGACAATCTCCCCCATGCCAGTCGATCGCATGGGGGACCGGGGACAGGGCCTGCAGGATGTCGGCCACAGGGTGCTCGTGTATACAGACCTTATAGCACTCGAGCGAAATCGCGACGTCAGGGCTCCGTCGCGCAGCCTCGATATCCATCTTACCGGGAACATGGAACGCTTTATGTGGTCGTTCGACGGGCGGAAGATGTCAGACGTTCATGAGCCGATCCCTTTCACCGAAGGCGAGAGGGTGCGCGTCAATCTGATCAATGATTCCATGATGGCGCACCCCATCCATATTCATGGACACTTCTTCGAATTGGTCACCGGCCATGGCGACCGTGCGCCAAGAAAGCACACAGTTATCGTGCAACCTGGCGGGATCGCCACGTGGGACTTCACGGCCGATGCTGTCGGCGACTGGGCATTCCACTGTCATCTCCTTTACCACATGCATGCTGGCATGATGCGCGTTGTCAGTGTCCGTCCCAAGGGAGACGCGGCATGAGCACGCTTCGCACAGCATTAATAACGGCGGCCACCTTAGGCCTGTCCGTTCCGGCGTGGGCACAGGACCATTCGATGGACAACATGCCGGGCATGGAAATGCCGGCTCCAAAAAAGGCAACCCCCAAAAAAGCCAAGGCGTCTCCCGCAAAACCAAAGCGAGCGACGCCTGCTCCCGTCGAGAAACCCCCGGCACCTGCAGCCCTGCCTGCGGCACCTGAGGTCGATCACAGCAAAATGAACCACGGACCAACAAGCGACGCCGTGATGGACCATGGGGCGATGGACCATGGGACAATGGGCGAAATGCCGATGCCAGCTGCGGAAGGCGAAGCGGCCCCAGAAGGCATGGCCATGTCGGGCACTGCATTGCCTGCTGGAAGTGCGCCGCCACCCCCTGTCCCAACGGATCGCTATGCCGACCGTCAATTCCCTTCCGACGAAATGGCGCGCGCTCATGCGGAAATGATGAAGGAGAGCGGGGGGCTCAATTTCGGCGCGGCACTTCTCAACATCGCAGAATATCAGGCTCATCGCGGCCGTGATGGCTATCGATGGGATGGTGAGGCCTGGTACGGCGGCGACATCAATCGGCTGTGGATCAAGAGCGAAGGTGAAGGCGAGCTTCGCCGTGGTCTGGACAGTGGCGATGTGCAACTTCTGTACAGCCATGCCATCGACCCCTACTTCAATCTGCAGGCCGGTGTACGGCAGGATATAGGACCATCGCCGCGCCGCACCTATGCAACCATTGGTTTTGAGGGCTTGGCTCCCGGGATGTTCGAGGTCGAAGGCGGCGTCTTCCTGTCGAACAAGGGCGAGGTCATTGGACGGGTCGAAGGCTATTACGACCAGCGCATCACACAGCGCCTCGTTTTCCAGCCACGCGTCGAGATCAATTTCTCCGCGCAGGACATTCCGGAGATTGCGATTGGCTCTGGCCTGTCAAATGTCGAACTCGGCGCGCGGCTCAGATACGAGATCAAGCGTCAGTTCGCGCCCTACATTGGCGTTTCGTATTACCGCAAGCTTGGAGACACAGCCAGCTACGCGAGGGCTCGTGGGGAAGATGTTCACGCCACAAGCTTCGTGGCGGGCGTCCGGTTCTGGTTCTAGTCTGGAGGCGAACAAAGGGGCATGGATGAAATTGCCGGCGGCAATGCGGAACTGAGCGATCTTGTGCGCCTTGCGTTTGCGCAATCGGCGAAGCACGTTCAGCTCATTCTTGATCCGCACGGAAAGATCCTCGCGCTCAATGGCGAAGGCCATCGAGCGGACCAATGGGCGTCTGCCGAGTGCGTGGGCAGCTCGCACGAGTTGTTTTATTCATCTGAAGAAAGGGCCGCGGGCCTGCCCGATATTGATCTGGCCACAGCGGCGCGCGAGGATGGCTACGAGCGGGAAATGTGGCGTTTGCGGCGCTCGGGCACCGAATATCTGTCGCGAATGACGATTACGGCCTTGCGACATGAGAACACTCTGCACGGCTTCCATGTCATTGCCCGGGATATCACGCACGAGGCGGCCATTCGCGCGGTGAACGACACGCGTGAGCAGCACCTCCAGTCGATCCTGGATACCGTCCCGGACGCGATGATCGTCATCGACGAACTCGGACTGATCGTATCCTTCAGTGCCGCCGCACAGCGCCTCTTCGGATATGAAGAAAGCGAGGTCGTGGGCTGCAATGTGAGCTGCCTAATGCCTCCGCCCGACAAGGAGCGGCATGACGACTATATCCGGCATTACCGAGACGGAGGAGAGCCTCGTATCATCGGGATCGGGCGCACGGTGACAGGCCGTCGTCGTGACGGAACAGACTTTCCCATGCACCTCTCGGTCGGCGTCGCCGGGCATGACGGAGACCGCGTCTTTACTGGCTTCGTCCGTGATCTCTCCGAGAAAGAACGCGACGATCTCAAAATGCGCGAGCTGCAGGCCGAACTGATCCATGTGTCGCGTCTCAGCGCGATGGGGACCATGGCATCCACCCTGGCGCATGAACTGAATCAGCCGCTGACGGCAGTTGCCAACTACCTTGAGGAAACGAGAGACATTCTCTCCGATCCCCAAGGCACCCCGATGGCGATAGTTCAGGAGGCCCTGTCGGAGGCGGCCAAGGAGACCTTTCGGGCCGGTTTCATTGTCAGGCGTCTGCGTGAATTTGTCGCGCGCGGTGAAGTCGACAAGGATGTTGAGAAGCTAAGCCAAGTTATCGACGACGCAGCCCAGCTGGCTCTTGCGGGCGCCAAGGAAAGGGGTGTTCGCACCCTAGTGAACCTTGATCCGCGCGCGAGGCATGTGTTGGTGGACAAGGTCCAGATCCAACAAGTCCTGGTCAATTTGCTCCGAAACGCCGTCGAAGCGATGGCCTCGTCAACAGTCCGGGATCTTCATATCGCAACTTGCAAGCGTCCCGACGGGTTCATCGAGATCAGCGTTCGGGATACGGGGCCGAGTGTCGCCGCAGAAATCAGGCCCCGCCTTTTCGAAGCCTTCGTCAGCAGCAAGATTGACGGGATGGGGCTGGGGCTATCGATTTGCCGAACGATCGTTGAGGCCCATGGTGGACGCATTGCAGCAGAATATCCGGACGATGGCGGCACCATTTTCAAGTTCACCCTGATCGATGCCGATGCGGAGGAAGATGATGAACGCTGACCGCGTTGTGCACCTTGTGGATGACGAGGAGGCAATCCGGAAGTCTGCCGGGTTTGTGCTGTCCCGGGCCGGGTACAAGGTTCATCCCTACGGCTCTGGAGTCGAGTTTCTCAAGCACGCAAAACACGCTCCAATTGGCTGCGTTTTGCTGGACGTGCGGATGCCGGACATGGATGGGCTCGAGGTTCAGCGGGTGATGGCCGAGCGCGGGATCAACATGCCGGTCATCGTTCTGACCGGACATGGTGATGTAACCACGGCTGTGCAGGCCATGAAGGCCGGCGCCGTCGAGTTTCTCGAAAAGCCTTTTGAAAAGGCCACACTGCTCGATGCATTGGAGCGCGCATTCGGGCGACTGGAGCAGAATGACGCGCGTGAAATCGAAGAGCGGGAGGCTCACACCAAGATTGCAGCGTTGACACCGCGCGAACGGGAAATTCTCGAAGGCCTCGCCAAGGGCTACCCGAACAAGACGATTGCATATGACCTTGGCTGCTCGTCCCGCACGGTCGAAGTGCACAGGGCGAGCCTGATGCAGAAGCTGGACGTCCACAGCCTTTCCGATCTTCTGCGAATAGCTATTGCAGCGGGCCTTTAGCGGATTCGAGCCGCGGCTGCGATATCTACGTACGGACTGCTTTCGCGCACTCTGCGACTGTCGCTGGAATCGATTTTCACAATCTCGGAACCCATGTCCGACGGACTCATCAACCTCGACGTAAAGCGACTCAAGGTTCTCGTCACCGACGATGAGGCTAGCATTCGCCGATCGCTGCAACTTTTGCTGCACGCGAAGGGCTACGACGCGCACTGCTACACAACCGCGTCTGCCTTACTGGCAGATCACGAGGCGCGCTCGGCCGATTGCATCATCGCCGACTACAATATGCCTGATATCGACGGCATCAGCTTACTCCAAGCGCTCCGGAAAACCGGCTGGCGCGGGGACGCCATCTTGATTACGGCCTATTGCAGCGATGACCTGACGCGGCGCGCCAAGGCTTGCGGATATGCAGAAGTTGTCGCGAAACCCTTTATCAGGCGGCCCATCCTCGACGCGCTGCAACGCTTCTGCGAATGTCGTCAGGCTGGCGATTGTGCGCATCAAGGCGGCAGCTGCGCACCTGATTGCGATTGCTGAATGCGCCCCGGACTTACCCGGGTGAAGTATCCTTGCGCCAGATGAGGGGCAGCGCAAAGAGCAAGACCGTACAAACGGCGATAATGCTCCAGAGGACAGTTTTGTGCCATTCGCTGCGTAGGAATGCCGTCGCGATTGGCACGCCGACCTGGCTGATACTTGCAAAGCCGTGCTGAAGGCCAAGTCTGAAGCCCGAACGGCTCCTAGACGTGCTGATCCAGAAGCTGGCAATCAGTCGCAAAGTCGCTGCACTCCACCCCGCGGCAAAAATTGTGGCCGCAATGGCAGGGCCAGTGCGCGCAGCGGAGAATTGCCAAAGCGCGATGCCTTGCACGATCAACATCACCGCCGCGAGGCCGACAGGCCGATCTACAAGCCAGTTGAACCGGGCATGAAAGCCTTGGGCACCCAACATGGCCAGACCGCAAAGACTGAGCATCCATGCGATATGCTCACGCTGGAACAGCGCATCGGGGCGATGCAGAACGAGGCTGAGATGAATGGCTGCGAGGCCGCCCGTTCCGGTGATTGTAAGACCCAGCAACAGTAACACGAGCAACGTCGAATTGTCATTTGTTGGCAGGTCGTCGTGGGGCACTCTACAATAGTGGCTCTCGGACGATCCAACCATCACCAAAGAGCCCACTAAGCCTATGCCGATACCGAAAGCCAGGAGCGGCATGTCGGGTAATATCCGTGCCGATCCCTCGGCAAGGAGGGGACCCGCAAAGTCTCCAAGGAACAAGGAGGCTGTCAGCATCGTAAAAAGGCCCGCCTTCTCATGCGGATCGCAGGCGACTTGATGGCCGACCAGAAGGCAGAGCGGAACAATCGCGCCAAAAGCCAATCCCGCGACGGCACGCAGACCATATAACACAACAAGTGACGTAGCACCGGTGAGCGCCGTGGATGCCGCCAGCGCCAAGACTGCAAAGAACAGAAACAATTGGAATCGGTAGCGGTCGGCAAGTGCCCCGGCGAAAGGGGCCGCGATCATGCCGCCCAGCGGAAAAATGGCGCTAAGAACCGCCACGTGCATCGCATGATTGATCGCGCCCCTGCCACCAAGCTCCTGGTCAACAAGGTCAGGGAGCCAGGGGAGAAATGCTGTGTTTGCCGCAGCTGCCGCACCTATTGCTAGCATTGCAGGAGCCACGGCTACTTTCACGGATCGGCGGGGCGGACTGTCAGTGTTCAGACGGGTTCCAGTATGTGCAGAGAGCTTGGGACCTCCCCTTACCACCACAACCGCAGACCAGCTACAAACCGGTGCTCGCCTGGTCCTTCTCCACGCGACCGCCTGAAATCAGCAGTGCCCCCGAGCGCTCGTTCCCAGACATAGCCGATGTACGGTGCGAACTTTCGCGAAACCTCGTAGCGCATACGCGCGCTCAATTCGACGTTGCTGAACCCGCTGCCCAACTCGCGATCTCGAGATTGCTTGCTATAGACATTGGCCTCGACCTGAGGGGTCAGGATCAAACGATTGGTCAGCAGCGCTTCATAAGACAACTTGGCACGAGCCGCCAAGCGCCCGTCCGAGCCTACATAGCCCGTCAACTGCACATCGAACCAATAAGGGGCCAAACCCTCTACGCCGGCAGCAAGCCAGGTAGTCGCTCCCTTGCCGATATCCTGGCGCACACCGACCAACGTTCCCCAATAAGGCCCGGTCGAATGCCACCAGAGGGCTTCGGCGCCCGATTCGGGATCAAGCCGTTCTTCCTTGCTGTTTTTCAAGCCCTGAGACCTGAGCCATAATTTGTTGCTGTCGGTTCCGTTGATCACCAGGACCGACCAACCGATACCCTGACCTTCGTTGCCGCTGGCAAACTCCAGTTCGTCTACGAGAACTTTCGGGATCGAGATCTGATCGGCCATTTCGTAGTTGGGCAAAGTCGAATTGCGGTAGCCGTCAGAATAATCGTCGGAGTTTCGCGCGTCCGCAGGGGCCTTGCCGCCCTGCATCCCGCCCATCTCCATTTTCGTGGGAGCAGCGGGCATATCCATGCCCTGCATGTCGCCCGACATATCCATGCCGGAATGATCTTCCTTCGGCGCAGGAGGAGCTTCCTGTGCGGCCGCGGGAAAGGCTGCGGCGAGGCTTGCGATAGCGGCAAGAACAACAATGTTCGTTGTGGTGCTCATGCGACGACAACCTCGCGGAACATGCCGGCAGCCATGTGGTAAAGCAGATGGCAATGGAATGCCCATCGGCCCATGGCGTCTGCGGTTACGCGAAAGCTCAGGCGCTGCGCAGGCTGCACAACGATCGTGTGCTTGCGCACCTGGAACATGCCTGCCGCGTCCTCCAGGTCACTCCACATCCCGTGAAGATGCATGGGGTGGGACATCATCGTGTCGTTCACGAAGGTGACCCGCAGGCGCTCGTTTGGCCGGAAATGCAATGGCTTGGAATCGTTGAGCTTGATCCCATCAAGCGACCAAATGAACCGCTCCATGTTACCCGTCAGGTGCAGTTCGATATCACGCCCAGGCTCGCGGGGATCAGGGTCTCCATTCGGGCTCTTGAGGTCGGCATAAGTGAGCACGCGCCATGGACGACCGCGCAATCCAGCGCCGGGATCGTCGAGGTTGGTGCGCGGATTATCCACCCGCATGTCATTGTTGGCGCCATACTCGGTGCGCGCATGCCTCGCCGGCGGCGGCATCTCCATCATGCCGTGACCAGTGTGTCCGCCTGCCATTGCCGCCATCGCGCCCATCATATCGATAGGTTCCAACCAAGGACGCTGATCTAGGGCAGGAATCGGGCCGGTCATGCCCGGTGAGGGCGCGATCGTGCCCCGCGCAAAACCTGTCCGGTCCATCGATTGCGCGAAGATCGTGTAAGGCTTGGCATCGGGCATGGTAAATTCGACATCATAGGTCTCGCCCGGCGCGATCCGGAATTCGTCGACTGTGACCGGCTCCACCTTCTGGCCGTCCGTTGCAACGATCGTCAGGGGCAATCCGGGAATGCGAACGTCGAAGAACGTTGCGGTGCCGGCACCGACAAAGCGTAAGCGAACCCGCTCACCGGGGCTGGCCACCCCAGTCCAATTGCCCGCCGCCGTCGTTCCGTTCAGAAGATAGGTATAGGTAGCGGCCGAAACGTCGCTGTAGTCAGTCGGGTTCATCCGCGACGCATTCCACATCTGCCGCTTCTTGATGGCCGCCGCGAGTCCGATTTCCCCGGCATCCTTGACGAAGTCGCCGACAGTGGGCTGTCCGAAATTATAGTAATTGCTCTGCTTCTTGAGATTGAGGAACACCTGCAAGGGCGGCTCATCGGTCCAGTCGCTCAGCATCACGACATAGTCTCGGTCTGGACGCCTGACCTGTCTTTCCCGTGGCTCGATCACGATGGCCCCAAAAAGCCCAGTCTGCTCCGCGAGTGTATGTGCATGGTACCAGAACGTGCCAGACTGACGGATGGGGAAGCGGTACGTGAAGGTTTCACCCGGTGCGATCCCGCCAAAGCTGATGCCCGGTACTCCGTCCATCTCGGCCGGTACGATCAGGCCATGCCAGTGCACGCTTGTCATTTCGTCCAGCTTGTTGTGGACTCGCAGCGTCACGGTATCGCCCTCTCGGAAGCGCAACGTCGGCGCGGGAACGCGGCCATTCACTGCCGTCGCAATACGACGTTTGCCCGTATAATTTACGGGCAAACCTGCAATCTCGAGATCGAATTCCGTACCCGAAAGCGCGGCGCCGCCGTCTGATCCGGAGGCCCAGGCGGGCAACGCAAGACTGGAGGCCACCCCTCCAACAAGGAGGCCTTGAACAAACCGTCGACGTCCAATTGCAGGCATAACGAATGGCATATTCACGAGAAGGAGATCCTTATATAATTGACGTTGGGTTTGCGAACTACTGACTTTTAGGAGACTTGTCCGTAGTACTATTGTGATGTCGCGGAAGAATAAACCAATAGCTTTTCTTAAGATCGCCTTCTACTATATGAACATGGGCAAAATGCTCGTCGAATATCTGATCGACTTCCACATGTCCGACCAATTTGCGATATCGGTGCGCCTGCCGATATACCTCCAAAACTTGGCCCTGATGCGCTCCATCAAGCCTTCCGAGGCAGACCACAGCTCCGCCAGAATCGACACGGACGACCTCACCACGCATGAAGAAGCTATGGCCGATGCCAAGCGCATATGCTGGCGATACTGCAACGACTACTGCAGCCATTGAAACTGTCGCAAGAACCTTCCGCATCATGGCATTTCTCTCATTTGGCTATCTGGTGACATGGTGCGGCGATGCATGAAGGGCCCGCCGCAGGGGCGCGCGGCGGGCCGCCCAGCCCCGGACATTTCCGTGAGCCGAACTCTACATGTCGCTCATTGGCATAGGCTTATCCGCCGACTTCATGCTTTTGGGTGGGCAACAAGCTTTTCCCGATGGCATGGGCATCGGTGTCTGGCTTTGTGCAGCATCGGGTGCCATTCCGCCTCCAGAAGATTGCTGCATGTTCTGCATGCCCATTTGATGATCATGCATCATCCGATCATGCATCTGCTGCGCGCCATGATCCATGCCCTGCATGTGCTCCTTACTTGGAGCTGACGGAGTCGGTGTAGCCTTGGGCTTTGGCGCCTGCACCACTTTCATGCCGGGAGGAAGTTCATCGGCCAACACGTAGCCGGATCCGGCCACAGCCAGCCCCAAAAGAGCAAGATAAATTGCTGACCAACGCATATTCCGATCTCCAGCTATTGCTGCGTTACTTCGTGAACACCAAATTGAGACCACGTTGATGCAATGCTGGCATCCGTATCGGTATACGTAATGTGCGAAGCTAGATCCTATTATCCCATCGTCGCCATGTGCCTGCAGCTTTCCGAACAGCTCCGACAACTCTCCACACAACGTGCCAGAGAGGGGTTGCTACCTTGTTGGCCACAGGCGCGGGCACACCTCTCGCAAACCTCGGCACAAGCCTGACAGAGCACCGCATGCAAGGGCGAACGTCTGATCATGGAGTTTGCCGTAGTTTGGCAGATCTCCGCACAATCGCTCAACATCGCAGCGAGTTGCAATGCAGTGGCGCTGGCCCCCATCACGGTAAGGCCAGCGGCTGTCTCCAGGCACATCACATGCGACGCCCAGCACAGATCGATGCAATCCTTCATCGGCATTGGCATAGGCATGCCGCGTTCGCCATCATTCTTGCCACTGGCCTGACCAGTAACACCTGCCACTAGCAGAACAGCTCCCCCTCCCAGTAGTTTGCGTCTTTCCAACATACATTTTCTCCGGATCAAGGTAAAATTCACTCATCCAGACACTGGATTTATTCTCCTGTAATGCCTTAATTGGAACCCAAGCTACTTGCAGAAAAATTTGAAGCCCGCGAGACTGTGGCATGCCAGGACACTATCGTCCCAGCCGACCGCGAGCCGACAGCGTCGGCTCGCGGCCAGTCAAGGTGACACCGTGGGCTCTCCTCCGCCCATCCTGATCACATATCTTTCATTCCCCCGCCCTGCATGCCCGCGGCAGGATCTGCCGGCGGGGTGCTGGGGGCTGGTGAAGCAGGATGGTTCATGCCTGGCCCCATCCGCATGTTGTCGTGATCCATCCTCTGCCGCTGATCTGTTTCCATGCGATTGTGCATATCTTCCGCAGCTGCTGTGGCGCTTGCAGCTGTGGCGTCATCACGCACAGATGATGTCTGGCTATCTGTGGCATTTGTTGCCGCGCTGGACGTTGGGGTCGGCGTGGCCCCCTTATCCTTGCCGTTACAGCCGGCAAGCACAAGGGTGCCTGCCACTACCAGACTGCCGGTCATCCACCGAGCCTTACGATTCCAATTGGTCATGATCGATCCTTTCACACGAGTTGGTCCACTGGGCATTCTGCCAAATCACTGTTCAAGTGCTCGGCAGAACTCTTCTCGGTTCTCAGCCTCATCCAGAGGGGTTGCGAACAGGAAGCTTGAGAGGCGCTTGATTGATCGGCAAGCAACTGCTCAACTTGCCTTAAGCGGCCGATGTTGCTCTCTGCGGCGATCAGTTTTCCGCGGGTTACAGCCAGCAAATCTTCGACGCGCGACGGAGCAGCTGCGGATGCTTCGAGCAGGTCTCGCGTCTGCTCGAGCGTAAAACCGAGATCCTGCACCGACCGAATGAATTTCAGACGGGCGAGCTCATCGTCATTGTACAAGCGGTATCCTGCCTGACTTCGCGCGGATGCCTGGAGAAGGCCAAGCCTTTCATAGTAGCGGATCGTGTCGCGACCCACCTCCGCTGCAGCAGCGAGTTCGCCAATCTTGAAATTGGCCATAGCATCCGTCTCCAATCCGCAGGCCCAAGCTTATCTTTCATTTGTACCTGCAGCCAATGATGTTCACTCTTGCCGATCGCCGCCTTTTTTGGGCGTGTTGTCTACAAGCAACGCTGTGCGTTCACTGACCGATCAATGGTGTCGTTATAAATCTATAATATCGATCATGTTTATTTCACCATCAACTACCGATACATGAGCATAATGGTCATCTATTATCTGATCGATTGATACGTGACCTACAGTCTTCTGGCGATATTGCCCGGCGTGACGCCTGCGAAGGTAGACCGGTGCGGGGCGATAGATCTTAAACACTTGTCCGATTTCAGCACCGTCAACGCGGCCAATGCAAACAATGGGCCCGCGATAGTCAATTCCGATGATCGAACCTCGCATGAGCCAGGTATGGCCAATGCCTTGAGCGCTTGCTGGTACGCTGGCTGCGAAGAGGGGCACCTCAAATGCCATCATCACGTGAGCCTTGGCCACGCAATCCTCCAGTTCTTGTCACCAGCGCCGGTTGCTGCTGGCCCCTCCGTGCAGAGAACCCAACAGCAGCACGTTCAGGCGTCGGTCATGACCACGAGGGATCAGTGGCTGCGAGCCAGTTCGACGATGTCGTTCTTCGCAGGCATTCCGTCCACGACAGTGACATGGGCGAAATGGTCATCAAAAACATGGTCGATGCGAACATGACCGACATCTTGGCGATGGTAGCTAGGAGCGCCTGTGCCCTTGTTCGGACCCGGGTGATAGACGGCACGGACCACATTCAGGGTCTGGCCAACTTCTGCGCCATCGGCCTTGCCGATGCAGACGACAGTGCCGGTCTTGTCGACGGCGACAACAGTACCGCGCATGAACCACGTGTGGCCGATACCTTGAGCGAGGACCGGGGCAGCTCCAAGCATCGATATGCCTGCAATCGCAACCATGAGAGACTTCTTGATCATTTTCGACTCCTTCGTGAATTATTTAAGGCCGCCCCCAGGCCTTATGGGGAAGAGCCGTTCTTCAAAGTCCGGAGTAAGGACCAAGCTCCAAGCTCAACATACGTAATGGTCACATTTTCATGAGCCATGCGCGCGGGAGGTGAGATCGCCCCAGCTTCCGAGAGCAGGCGTGGTACATGTCCAATCTAGCTCGTGCCGAATCCGTTCGGCCAGACTGGCAGAGGCACTCGCCTCTCCGTGCGTGACGAACGTCATTTTCGGTGCTTGCGGCATGCCAGAAAGCCAACGCAAGATCTCGTTGCAATCAGCATGGGCCGACAGCATCGAAAGATTGGTTACTTCGGCAAAAACCGGCACGATCTCGCCGTAAATCTTTACCGAGGTCGCCCCGGCGACAAGCGCCGCACCTCGGGTACCGGCTGCCTGGAAGCCTGCAAAAAGCAGCAGGTTCTTCGGATCCGGGGCAAACTGTGCGAGGTGGTGAAGGACACGCCCGCCGGTCGCCATGCCACTTGCCGAAATGATGACCTTGGGATTGCTATCCGCCGTCAGCGCCTTCGACTCGTCGGCATCGCGTACATAGTGCGCTACGGCGCACGCGGCTTTGCATTCATCATGCGACAGGCGATGATCCCCCGAGTTTGCGCACATGATGCCGCTGGCGTCGATTGCCATGGGGCTGTCGAGGTAGACAGGCACGCCCTGAAGACGACCGGCCTTCTTCAAGAGAGACAGGTAGTAAAGGAGCGATTGGGCCCTCCCCACCGCGAAGGCCGGGATTACGACCGTACCCCCCCGGGCAACGCATCGCTCAATACACTCACCCAAGGCTTCTTCAGGTGAAACAGCGTCGTGCTCCCGATCGCCATAGGTAGATTCGACGACCAGAAAGTCAGCCAGCGGCGGAGGAGCGGGATCGAACATCACAGCGTCGTCATAACGCCCAAGGTCGCCCGAAAAGACGACCTTGGTTCCTTTCCAGTCGATCTCGATCGAAGCTGCTCCGAGAATATGCCCGGCGCGGTGGAAGCGGGCCGAAACTCCCGGGGCAACTTCGATGGACTCATCGAATCTGACGCCCTGAAAGTGCTCCAGCGCGTTCAACGCATCGTTCTGGGTATAAAGTGGCAGCGCAGGTTGGTGCCGCGAAGAGCCTCGACGGTTTGCGAACTGGGCATCCTTTTCCTGCAGGTGGCCGCTGTCCGGTAGAAGTAGTTCACAAAGCTCGGCTGTTGCCCGGGTGGTGAGAACCCGGCCCCTCCAACCATCACGGACCAAACGCGGAATGGCACCGGAATGATCGAGATGCGCGTGCGTCAGCAGGATCGTCTCTACCCCTGCAATTTCTGGCGGAGGGGGAGCCCAGTTGAGGTTGCGTAAATCGCGACCGCCCTGGAACAGTCCACTATCCACCAACAAGCGCGTGCTGTCATCCTCGAGGAGATAGCGCGATCCGGTGACGGTGCCGCTCGCCCCGAAGAACCCGATCGCCAATCCTCCGCCAGCAGGTCTTGGCTCCACCTCAAACGTGGCTTGAGGGGCCCGCTTGGCACGAAATGCCCCCGAGTTTTGTCCTTCTGGTGTCGATTCTTGTGCCCGTGCATGGACATCGCTCCCGCGCTTGTGGATTTCTGCATGGATTGGCTAGCCCATTGGGCTGCGACCATACGTAATGATCGCAGACGGACACAGCCGGGAACATGTGATGTTTACATATGGCGCGGCATTCGTCGCGCCAGCACTGAGACAGTCTCGCGAACGCAGCCTGAAAAAACCGATGACCACAAGATACATGCTTTGAACGGGACAAGAATGTGACTCCAGATGATACCCCATTCTGCAGCGCTCTAACGCCACATCCCTGTGAGCATTGCTTCCCCAGCCACCACGCAGCGGATTTGCCATCTTACAGGCTCGCCGCCTTGGATCAGGACTTCATTCTTGGGGACTCAATGCGCGGAGTTCGCTTCATGCTCGAATACGAGAAGGTGGAGGAAGCGTTGCGCGAATGGGGCGTCCTTTCAACCATTGTCGTATTTGGAAGTGCTCGCGTTCGAGAGGCGCAGACAGGCAGGAGGGGCGCCTGGTATGACGAAGCCCGCAAGTTCGGCCGGCTCGCCTCCAAGAAGGGGGGCGCGCTGACCCGCAATGGTGGCAAACGCATGAACGTGATCGCCACAGGAGGAGGACCAGGGATCATGGAGGCGGCCAACCGCGGCGCCCATGACGTCTGCGCGCCTTCTATCGGCTTCAATATCACGCTCCCTCACGAACAGGTCCCAAATCCTTACACGACGCCCGAACTCACATTCCGTTTTCACTATTTCGCGATCCGCAAGATGCATCTGGCCATGCGCGCCAGTGCGCTGGTGGTCTTCCCAGGTGGATTTGGAACCATGGACGAGATGTTCGAAATTCTGACATTGCGGCAGACCGGCAAGGCTCCTAAGGTCCCTATCATCTTGTTTGATCGAGCTTATTGGCAAAGCGCCATCAATTTGGATGTTTTCGCCGAGAACGGCATGATCGACAGCGAAGACCGCGACTTGTTTTCGTATGCCGATAGCGCCGAGGCTCTCTGGGCAACCCTCATTGACCAGGGGCTCAGTCCGGCTATTTCCGACTAAGCCCCTGCCCGGCTCCACCCGACCTGCGGGGAATTCCGCGCTAGATCCGAAGCATTCGTTATATACGTATATCGATGCCAATCTTGATCGCCACATAAGGCCCCTGAGGCTGGCCTAACCAAGGCTGCCAAGGAAAGGACCGCTGTATGCGCAAGACAACGATGATTTTTGCCGCCCTAGGGTTGCTGGCTTCCGGCACCGCTCCGGCATTAGCCGATCAAATGCCCCCCGGCATGAAGGATTTGCCCGCTCACAAACATCCTGCAAAGCCGAAGCCCAAGCACTCTGCAGGGTCTCAGCACCGTCCGGCGGGCCAGACGGGCGGACATAAAATGTCCGGTGGTCACATGATGTCCGGAGGGAATATGATGAAAGGCGGACACATGATGCAGGGGGGGCAGATGCCAATGACCTCGCCGACGCCGCCTGCTCCCAAGAAATCAGGTGGCGGCTGCTGCTGAATACCGCGATAACTCCGAGATAGTAATCGCTGGCACCTCATGCTTCCAAGGTCCGCCGCCTCGTTGGGTGGCGGACCTTTATCATATTTAGATAAGCTTACATCCTTTGGGCTCGCAATCTATTGCGTCTTGCCGAGGATTTCCATGCACCGAGAATGCGATATGTTCATGGGATTCAACCCCATGCCTTTCATCTCCTGATGGTCATGCCGGGTCCCGAGACCCATATCACTTTCCATCTTCCGGCAGCTTTCCACCTCAGCCGAGGTAGCGGGAACAGAAGCACAGGCCCCCAAAGCCATCGTGACCATGGCTGCAATTGGAATGTATTTTTCCATAGATCCGTCCCATCATGAACAAGGTGTTCCTCCTGCGGGCAGATCTTTATCGTTTCATAATGGCGCCTATCCAAATGTCAGTCAACCAACTCGGCTGCGTGAGCCGGATAGCCTGATGCAATTATGTCACAAATGAAAGGCGGGGACCGGGAAACTCCTTGCGCTTTCGAAAGCGCAATCGCATCCCTGCAGCCATGAGCCAACTAATCGAAACGAATGATCAATCCTGCGTTCCGAATGCCTTGGTGCGCCAATTGATCCTGCAGTGGCGCGAAGATCCCGGTGCGACTTACAGGGGTTGGTTCCTCTGGGAGGAGCGCCTGAAGAACTTCCGCTCAATCCGCCGCGGCATAGCACAAGTCGTATCTGAGATCGAGCAAGGCACATTTGGCGTGACCTACCGCAACTCCTCGCTGGAAACGGTCGTTCACTCGATTGCCGAACAGCGACAGATTTTTCGGGGCGCGGATCACGCTTTCCTCTGGAAGCCCAAACTACGCATACCCGATATCTACGAAGACGCCGCGAACCAGAGAGCATTTGGTCAACTGCTCGCCAACTGCGCCTGTTGCGACACCGCTGATGCGATCATCAACCACATCCACGCAATCGACCGCAGGAAGATCAAGGGTCTCGGGCCAGCGGTGGCCAACCTGCTTTATTTTCTGCACCCAACGCTCATCCCGCCGTTCAATACAGCAATCGTGAAGGGTTATAACGCCGTAGCAAACGCAAACGTGAAGCTTGGGAGCTGGCCGCACTTCCTCGCAATGCGAAGCGGGGTCATCGAATTCAATGACCGCTATCGCGATCTGCTTTCGAACGATCTCGGCGCGATCGGCGGGTTTCTGTTTGACGTCGGTTCAGGACGCTACCCAGTGCCGCCCCAAACGACCGATGCCTCCAGCGTCACCGACTGGAATGCGCGACTGCAGGCTGCACGATCCGAAGCCGAAAGCTTGAACAAGCTATCGCTATCCAACCAGGAGAGCGACCGCACGCATACAGAGGTCCAGGCCTGGCTGCGCGATCTTGGCAAGTCCCTGGGGTTTAGCGTCTGGATTGCCGCCAATGACCGGGGGCGCCTTTACCAAAACGCGCCTTTGTCGAAAGGATGCTTGGACCAACTGCCCCCGAACCTGATGAGTTGTCCAGGAGCAGATGCCATTCGTCTGATCGATGTCTTATGGATCGACGAAGCCAATCAGTCTGTCGCCGCCGCCTTCGAGGTCGAGCATACGACGTCAATCTATTCGGGTATCGTCCGCATGCTCGACCTGGCGCTGAGTGGCGACAGCCTTCACGCTACGGCAGGCTTGTTTCTGGTCGCACCTGACGCGCGCGAAGGCGACGTGCGAGCGCAGCTCCAGCGCCCTGCATTCAGCCGCATCGGCGATCTGGATATTGCCTACCTTCCGTATGGCGAACTTGCTCGACATCGGGATGCCATCGCGCGCTTCGGCTCGGGTCTCAAGGGGATCAAGGCTATCGCCAGCCCGCTCGGTCGGACCTGACCAAAAGCTTGTCAAAATGTGGTGTTTACGGATGGAGGGATTGAGGTCAGCGAGCCACCATGGCCACTCCTATTAAATGCGGGACGTGCCATGGATTGTTGCGGCAATGACAATAAGAGGAAAAATGCTGCGCCGAAATCAGTGCGGAATGGCCGTTGGTGGTTCGAGAAACTCGCGTTCCTGACGTTTTTTCTCGTCGGTGGATATTACCTTGTGACCGAGCATCGTGCTCACCTGTTTGGTTTTCTACCGTACGCCATATTGTTGATTTGCCCGATCATGCACTTGTTCATGCACAAAGGGCATCACCGTAGCAGTGGAGATGGGAAATGACCCACTCTGACACTCCGGCTTATGGCCTTTGGGGACTAGCATTCGTCAACGCGGCGATCTTCATTTTCTTTGCTTTCAGTTTCTTCAAGCCTGAAACCAAGCGCGATTGGCGCAGTTTTGGTGCGTTCAGCGCCTTTCTCGTAGCGCTATTTGCAGAAATGTACGGATTCCCTCTGACGATCTATATTTTGTCAGGCTGGCTGCAATCGCGCTTTCCAGGGATCGACTGGTTCTCACATGACGCCGGACACCTTCTCGAAATGATGTTCGGGTGGCGCGTAAATCCGCATTTCGGTCCATTCCATATTGCCAGCTTCGTCTTCATTGGCGGTGGTTTTATGCTGATTTCATCTGGCTGGAAGGCTCTGCATTCCGCCCAACAGCATCATGCACTGGCCACTACCGGTCTCTATGCACGGATGCGGCACCCCCAATATACAGGGTTCATCGCAGTGATGTTCGGCTTCCTGCTGCAGTGGCCGACCTTGCTAACGCTCGCGATGTTTCCAGTTCTGGTCGTTATGTATGTGCGCCTCGCCCGCCATGAAGAGCGTGATGCAATCCGCGAATTTGGCGACCAATACCGGCAATACATGGCACTCGTGCCCGGTTTCATTCCGAGACTTGGATACCGCGATCACAGTCCAAGCGGTCGCTAGCGCAGCAATTAAGAGGAGCGTATCGTGGGAACTGTCGCATACCTTCTCGTCTGGGGCCTGCTCTTCATGTTCATGATGCGCTTCGGCTGCGGTGCGCACGTTATGGGGCACCATAGACATCACCGGAATGACAACGACATGCAGGATCATACGGCACAAGCAGTCGATCCGGTATGCGGCATGGCTGTGGATACAGCCAGCGCCAAGACCGCCGCGATCGGAGGCCGGGTATGGCATTTCTGCTCGGGGGCATGCCGTGACAAGTTCGAAGCCAACCCGCAGCTCTATGCGGCGCCTGGCAATATCGCGCCATCAGGAGAACCACGCCATGCCGCATGATCGCCATCAGCCGGCTTTGATCCCGGTTTTCACCAGTGGGTTTGCACTGAGCCTGTTCTTTTCGGTGAGCTACATTCTGTGCATCTTGGGTTACCTTTTCCTGCCCGGCCTACCGGTGCAGCATTCCGCCCTCGCCATCTTTCTGCCGGGGTTCCAGTTGCTGAGTTGGAAGACCTTTCTGCTCGGCCTTGGCGAGGCATTTGGCTGGGGTTGGTACATCGCGCTCGTCTTCGGGCCGCTTTACAATTTTCTGGCCTCGAGGAGTGCATAAAACTGAGAAGCTGGGCCAAGTGTCCTGGGTCTTTGTGTCGGCCGGAACGTCAGCCCGATCACGTTGGGTAGCCTCAGAGCCTTAGCCAATACGCTCAGCTTAGTGAGATATCATGCGTCATTCTCAATAATAAGAGCGCCATTCGGGGCGTCTGATCGAGAGGAGCTGCAGATGACCAGCCGCTTGAACGAGCTTCGCGGAATGGGCCAGGCAGTATGGCTCGATTTCGTTGACCGCAAGTTCCTCGCAGACGGCGGGCTGCGCAAGCTTGTCGGCGAGGACGGCCTAACTGGCGTCACCTCCAATCCGTCTATCTTCGAGAAGGCGATGGGCCACGGCGATACCTATGAGGCCGGATTTCAGTCGATCCTTGGTAATGCCGATGCAAGTGTTCAGGATATTTACGAAAGCCAGGCGTCCGATTTCCCAAAGACGAATGGGGCCGGACATGGTTGTAATCGTAGCGCCAGATGGCCAACTTCCGGCGGGCATCGGCCAGGCTGTCGAACAGTTCCTCATTGAGGAACTCATCGCGCAGCGATCCGTTGAAGCTCTCGATGAACCCGTTCTGCTGGGGCTTGCCGGGATCGATGTAATGCCATTCGATCTGGTTCCTGGCGGCCCATTCGAGGATGGCCCGACTGGTGAACTCGGTGCCATTATCGCTGACAATGCAAGCCGGTTTGCCGTAGAGCCGCACCAGCGTGTCGAGTTCGCGTGCCACGCGTGCCCCGGATATACTGGTGTCCGCGATCAGGCACAGGTTTTCACGGCAACAGTCATCATTGATGGCCAGAATCCTGAACTTGCGCGAGGCGCCGAAGGTGTCGGACACGAAGTCCATCGACCAGCGTGCCCCCGGTGCTAGCGGCACAGGCATCGGCGTGCGGCTGCCCCGCGCCCGTTTGCGCCCACGCCGCCGGCGCACTGACAAGCCTTCCTCCCGATAGAGCCGGTAGAGCTTCTTGTGGTTCATGATCATCCCCTGGCGTTCGAGCATGATCCCGATCCGCCGGTAGCCGAAGCGGCGGCGCTTGCCCGCAACCTCCTTCATGGCGTCACGGATGGCGCTGTGGTCGGGCGGGCGTTCGCGCCGAACCGTTTTGGGATCGACACCAATCAGCCCGCAGGCCCGGCGTTGCGAGATCTCGTATTCCCGCAACACCCGCAGCACCGCGTCCCGCCGCTGGCCCGGTGTCGTCAAACTTTTCCCAACAGATCCTTCAGGATGGCGTTGTCGAGCATGCTGTCCGCCAACAGGCGCTTGAGCTTCCCGTTCTCGTCCTCAAGCTGTCGCAGGCGGCGGGCGTCGGATACCTCCAATCCGCCGTATTTGGCCTTCAGCTTGTAGAACGTCGCCGTGCTCAGTCCGTGCTTGCGGCAAACCTCCACAGTCGGCAGCCCAGCCTCCTGCTCTTTGATCATCCCGATAATCTGCGCCTCGGTGAAACGGCTCTTCCTCATACGTCTGCTCCTTCCTGTGGCAGACTCTACATCAGAATGAGGGATCTTTCGGGGGGCAGGTCAGCAAATGGGTCCTGCGAGGGAACACGTTATTCTACTCATTGGCATTGCCGAAGGGATCAATTGCAGGGCCGTTAACGAAGCGCATGGATATAATTGAACATAGCCCCAAACGGATTGTTGCCATTACCGGACGAAGGGTCCGGCATGTAATGCACCGATGCCCTTGATCCCTGCATGAGCATTATATCTCGATTTGAGAAGAAAAACTCGTTCCTAGACGGAAAGTTATAACCTAAATGGCCCGGCAATGCCGGTGGTAACGGGGGGGTAGTTTGATGGACAGCATTCTCATCGAGGCTATCCACTGGATCACGCGTGCGATAGAAATCACGGGTACGGCGATCATTGTCGTCGGTGCGGGTTACTCGCTTCTCAGATTCCTACTGACAGCGGCAAAGGGCTTGACCGATGAAGGTTCTGTTGGAAGTTTCCGCTCAAATCTGGGGGAAGCCATCCTCTTGGGTCTCGAATTCCTGGTTGCAGCGGACATAATCAATACCATAGCTATTCAGCCAACGCTGAACAGTTTGGCCGTTCTTGCGGGCATTGTGCTTATAAGGACATTTCTGAGCTTCTCTCTTGAAGTTGAGATTAAGGGCCGTTGGCCTTGGCAAAGGGCAACAGGAGTCCACCGCGATGACTGAATAGCAGTTCGGTTTTAGGTTTCGTGGACAAAGGGTATCCACTGGAGGACTGACACGAGATTGACAAAGCCGAGGTAAGATTCCTTGGTTTTGTCGTATCGTGTTGCGATACGCCGCCAGTTCTTGAGTTTGTTGAACAGGCGCTCGACGAGGTTGCGCCAGCGGTATTTTTCGCGGTCGTGCGCGATAGGCTCGCGCCGGTTGCTCTTGGCTGGGATGACCGCTTCGACGTCGGCTTTCGTCAGTTCCTCGCGGATGGCGTCGGCGTCATACCCCTTGTCGGCCAGCAGCGCCTCGATCTTGTCTGCGATCATGCGGAACAGCGGGCCGAAGCCCCGGATGTCGTGGGTCTGCCCTGGTGTCAGGACAAATCCGAGCGGGCGGCCTTTGGCATCGCATCGGGCGTGGAGTTTGGTGCTGAAGCCACCGCGCGATCGGCCAAGCGCCTCGGTTTCCTGAGTCCCTTTTTTATGCCGACGGCACAATGATGTGCCCGGACCACGGTGCTGTCGATCATGTCGGCGGTGGCGTCGCGCTCTACCATTCCAGCCAGCGTTTCCAGCATCGCGTCGAACACCCCAGTCGTAACCCAGCGCCGATAGCGGCGGAACACGCTGTTCCACTTGCCATATTCGTCAGGAAGGTGTCGCCACTGCGAGCCTGTCCGCGCAATCCACATCATGCCTTCGAAATAGAGGCGGTTATCCTGCGCCGGTCGGCAACCGCGACCATACTCAGACGGCAGAAGCGCACCAATGATCGCCCACTCGTCGTCCGCCAGTCCAATCCGCTCGCCCAACGCTGCCTCCAAAAGGCAGCCTTGAATCAAGGCACGAGTCCACTGTCAACCTTTGTCCACGAAACCTAGCACATGCACCCAATCACACAGTCGTCGCTCTACCGCCAGCGCGCATCCATCGGCCGCTCCGTGCCCCACTTTTTTGGGTTCACGGACACTACGTATATCAGCCAGTTTGAGGAGTCGTCCATCAGGGGCATCGCGGCTCGCCAAATTATCGCCGGTCGTTTTTCAACGGAGGAAAGATCATGATGAAAAGTCGCACTTCCTATCTTTATTCGCTGGCATTGATAGGCGGCGTTCTTCTGTCTCCCAGCCTTGCTGCGGCCCAGAGCCAAGGAACAGGACAGGCCTCAACCCAGCCCCCCATGTCTCCCAACGGCAGTGCAATGCCGTCCGGTGGGATGATGGAAGGTCATGACGCGATGCCCGGCATGCAAGGCGGCATGCAAGGCGGCATGCAAATGCCTAAACCCGTTATGGCACAGGACAAGTCAGGATGCTGCGCCAAGAAGATGAAAACTATGGGAAGGTCGAAGCACAGCCCCAGACATCGCAGGCACGCCAAGCCGGCCGCCGCAAAGCCTGCACCGATGCCCGCCGACAAGCCAATGCCCATGCAGGACGATATGTAAGATTATCAGCATGAAGCGTCCGCTCCATCAAATCACTACTCACCGAACTCTCTGGAGTCGGATTGGCTACCGGGTTCTGATCGCACTGACGGTGATGCTCACATCACCGTCGGTCGTGGCGCAAACCGCTGACGAGCACGCTTCGCATCATCCAGGCGGAGGCGGGGCAGCTCCAGCCATGCCTGCCGCAGCCAGCGGCACCGACATGCCTGCAACACAACCCATGGGAGGCTCGGGCACTGACCCAATGGCCGCCATGATGAAGCAGATGATGTCACCGTCGGCCGGATCTGCCGGGCCGGGAGGTATGGGTGGCACAGCCGCGCCCTCCGGCTGTTGCGGGCCAATGGGTGCCAAACCCTTCTACCCCTCGCTGATGCAATGGCCAGCGCTGACCGACGAAGCGCGGCGGGCCGTTCGAGCCGAAGCGCTAAAGCGCCTCGGCTCGGGGACCGAAGTGCTGACTGCCGAGCAATCCCGACTCCATCACGCGCTTGCGTCCAACGACTTCGTAGCTGCCGGTGACGCCATCAAGGGGGCTCGCGAAGGCCTTGCCCAAGCCGACAGCGGCGTGAGCGCCCTCAAGGGACTGGAGGAAGGCAAGGCACCCCGCGAGATCGCTCTCACATGGTTCAAGAACCAAAATGGAATAGGCGGAGCTGAACAAATGGCGACGGATAGCGGCCTTTCCTGGTGGCACATCATTGGAATGGTACTGCTCGCGGCGGCACTCCTTGCCGCCCTGCTCTTGCGGCAGGCTCGGCTTCGTCGCATCGCGAGCCTTGTCGAGCGACTGATGCCAGGGTCGCCCACAGCACAAACTGCAATTGGCGCTCCGGCTGCACCCACAGCGATGGCACAGCCCGCTGTTCTCGCAGGCATGCCACAGTTGTCTGCCGAGACTAATGCTCCGCCGCCCGCTCAACGCCCTTGGAAGGGGGTGCTGCGCATCAAGGCGATCTTCGACGAAACGCCGAACGTGAAAACGTTCCGCTTAATGGAGGCGAACGGCGGTCCCATCCCGTTCACTTTCCTGCCGGGGCAATACGCAACAATCACTTCGGAAATCGACGGACAGAAAGTCCGTCGATCCTACACGATCTCATCATCCCCCACCCAGCGCGACTATATCGAACTCACGATCAAGCGTGAACAATATGGCCTGGAGTCGCGTCATCTTCACGATCATGCCGATACCGGCGATCTCCTTGAAATATCTGCCCCCGCCGGCAGGTTCTTCTTCACGGGGAAGGAAGCCGACGGCATCGTTCTGATCGCCGGCGGCGTTGGCATCACGCCAATGATGAGCGTTCTGCGAAGTCTCACAGACCGGTCCTACGAGCACGACATTTTTCTACTTTACGGCGTGAATACACCAGAAGATCTCATTTTCCGCGATGAGTGCGATCATCTGGCACGTCGCCATCCCAAGCTTCACGTCGCGTATACCGTCGCCAAAGCCGAAGGCACCGATTGGCAAGGCCAGGTGGGCTACATGACGGCAGATTTCATAGCGGCCTCGGTACCCGACATTGCGAAACGACGAGTCCACTTGTGCGGCCCACCCCCCATGATGGCTGCAGTGAAAGAAGCGCTCGCTCAGCTCCAAGTCCCATCAGACCAGGTTAAAACCGAAGAGTTCGCTCCGCTCAAGGGTGGCCCAGTCATGGAAGCCGAACCCTCGGAACCTGTTGCGACACCGGCATTCACCGCTGATCAGGCCGTGCCGATCCCGTCTGCACACGCCACCATCACATTCTCAAAGTCCGGCAAGGCAGGCCCCCTCGCGCCGGACCAGTCGGTGCTCGAAGCCGCCGAGGCGATTGGCGTAGCGATTGATTATGATTGCCGAGCTGGCACCTGCGGTCGGTGCAAAGTGCCACTCCGCCAGGGTCAGGCAACCATGGAGGTCGAGGACGCGCTCGCCGCGGATGAGAAGGCAGCGGGAATCATCCTCGCCTGTCAGGCAAAATCGACGGGTGACCTGGTGGTGGAGGCCTGATGACCGAAACCGAAAAAATCACGGTCGGAGGCCTGGTCAGTGTGCTAACGCTGATCGTCCCCGGATTTCTTATCCATTCCGCGCCCCGCTTCCCGGGCAGCCTTGCCGGGAGCATGTTCGGGATCGCCGCCGCGCTTCTGTTCCTGCTCCTGCTGTCCTACACGGCGGTGAAGCGGCAGGCCTGGATCAAGGAGCGGACCAAAGGCTCCATCTCGCTTGGGGCGCTAATGGGGTTTCACGTCTACGCCGGCGCAATCGGGGCATTGCTCGGCATCATTCACTCCGGCCACAAGTTTCAGAGTCCGCTCGGTGTGAGCCTTGTGATATCGATGCTCGCGGTCGTCGCGAGCGGATTCATCGGGCGATATTATCTTGCGCAGGTCAGCCAGGATCTCCGGCTTCAGCAAAAAGAGCTCAAGCTGCTTCGCGACCGCTACGATGGGTTGGCCACAGTTTCCGTAGCCTGGACCCGCGATAGCGTCGTCGATCCGTCAGGACTGAGGCTCGATCATCTGCTCGGGGCCATTTCAGATCTCGAATTTACAATAATGGCACGGGATGCGATCAAGCGCACCCTCGCGCGGTGGACTGTGTTCCATGTCGCGGTTGCGATTGTGATGTATGGCCTGATGGCATTGCACATTTGGGGCGGCTACTATTACGGCCTTCGGTGGCTGCCGTGAAGCGAACCACAATCCTTTACCTGGTGCTTGCGACGATCGCGCTGCTCGCCGCCGCCGCCATCCCTTTCACCGTCTACCGATCGGGGAGCACGGCGCTGCCTCAATGGTCATCGGCAGTCCGTCCCGGCCCCCTGTCAAGCGCACACGCGTTTCTTGAAGGCAAATGCGAGAGCTGCCATACTCCCAATCAAGGCATCAAGGCCGCAACCTGTATCGCATGCCACGCTTCTGCTCCTGAACTCCTGATGAAACCAGCGACCGCCTTCCACGCCAACCTGAAGGAGTGCACGGGTTGCCACATCGAGCATCAGGGCCGCACTATTCGTCCTGTCAGGATGGATCACCAGGTCGTCGAGGCGATTGCGAAGCGTACTACGGGACAAGTTGCAAAACTCGACTGCCAGTCCTGCCACGCGCCTCGGGATATCCATAAGGGATTCTTCGGACCCGAGTGCGCAAGCTGCCACACAACGGAAAGCTGGAAAATCAGCGGCTTCTTGCATCCCAGCCCGAAATCAACCGAATGCTCGCAATGCCACAAGGCGCCGCCGAGCCATTATATGATGCACTTTGAAATGATGGACAAAATGATCAGCGGGGAGAAACGCGCGCGCGTTGATCAGTGCTTCAGTTGTCACCAGACGGACTCGTTCAATAACATCAAGGGCGTCGGTATGGTCAAGGTACATTGAGCGATCATTTTGCGCAGGTCTATCTGTGAGCCGTCAACATTGCGATCCCGTAACCATCGGCGATTCTATCACCAGGCCAGATTGCACAATGACCTCGCACCAAGATCCAATCTAAGACAATCGGATGCGCCACTTGCGCACGTGTCGATCGCGACAAATTCCTGCCGGCGCTGTCGCAGAAATGAACATTTCCCGTCGCTTGGCTACCGGGGCAGATTTTCATTCCACGAAGTATCGCCCCAACTGCACCCGATAATCCGTGCAGAATTGCCACCCATGTTCAGGGCCGACGCCAATACGGGAGTCAGTTCTGCTGGACAAACCGACAGCGGGATGTCCGTCGCTGCGCTTAGTGACAGCACGATCAAACGATATCGGCCATTCTGGCAAGCCTCACTGGAAGCCAACGAAGCCTTGACCTGCGATGTGGCCCCTTTCCTGCAAGGGGAGCGTGTTTCACGGACAATACGTATAGTGCGGCAACCGCGACATTCGGCATGCAAGTGCCTCATCGAACTTCGACGGGCAGGCCTGGACGCATTGCGCAATGGCAATACGCGCCGCCGCGTTCGTGTTGCCGACTCGAAAGAGATCCATTTGGTTAGAGGTTGAACATGAACGGTCCCGTCCTCACTCCCCGGCCTAGCCGCATCGCTCTTATCGGGACATGCGTGCCGCGCCATTGCGGTATCGCAACCTTCACAAATGATCTCCAGCAGGCGCTGAGCACTGCCGATCCGAACGTGGCCGCGGCGACAATTGCCATGACCGACGACAAGAGTGCCTACGCCTATCCCGATCAGGTCCCGCTGGAGATTCAACACGCAGACCCCGCCTCCTATGAAGTAGCGGCGGACTTTCTGAATGTTGCTGATATCGAGATCGTCTCACTGCAACATGAATTCGGGATTTTCGGCGGTGAGGCGGGTGAGCATGTCCTCGGCCTGGTGCGCGGCCTGAAAGCGCCACTGGTCACGACGCTGCACACCGTCCTTGCCAGCCCCAATCCAGCGCAGCGCCGTGTCATGGACCAGCTCATCGCCAGCTCCGCTCGCCTGATAGTGATGGCCGACAAGGGGCGCGAGATCCTGCAGGATGTCTATAGCGTCCCGGCTGACCAAATCGCGGTGATTCCACACGGGGTACCGGATCGATCCTTTCTGGATCCAGCCATGGCGAAGCATGATCTGGGCCTGGCAGATCGAACCTTGCTGATGACCTTCGGACTATTAGGACCGGGCAAGGGTATCGAGACCGCTATCCGCGCGCTGCCCGGTCTCGTTCAGGACAACCCCAAGCTCCTCTACCTGATCGTCGGCGCAACCCACCCCAATCTGGTGCGCGACGAAGGGGAACGCTACCGCGAAAGCCTGACAGCACTCGCCAGCGAGTTGGGCGTTAGCGAACATGTCCAGTTCGTGGGCAGATACCTCTCGCTTGACGCGTTGCTGGATTATTTGGCCGCATGTGACATTTATCTGTCACCCTACCCCAACGAGGCACAGATCGTTTCCGGGACGCTGGCCTATGCGATTGCGCTCGGCAAAGCCGTTGTCTCAACGCCGTTCTGGTACGCGCAGGAGCTGCTGGCAGACAATTGCGGCTTGCTCGTCCCGTTCGAGCAGGCAGACGGGTTCGCAACGGCCATTCGCAGATTGATCGACGACGATACATTGCGAAGCGAAATTCGGACGAACGCCTATGCTCGTGGTCGGGCAATGATCTGGCCGAGAGTGGCGGAACAGTATTTCGAAGTATTTTCAACCGTCCGATTGGAGCGGCGTTCGGCAGGCGCAACCATCATCGGATTTCCACCGATCCAACCAGGCAACACCCCATTGCCACATGTCTCGACGGCCCATCTCGCTGCTCTCACCGATTCGGTCGGTCTGATGCAGCACACCAAATTTGCGGTGCCCGATCGAAGACATGGCTATTGCCTAGACGATAATGCGCGCGCGCTGCTCGTCTTCACCGAACTCGCGGCATTGCGCCCTTTGACGGCGCAAGAGGAACAGTTGCACCTCACATACGCAGCCTTTGTCGAGAGCGCCTGGTCACCACAGACCAACCGGGTCCATAACTTCATGAATTTCGATCGGACGTGGTTGGAGAGCGATGGTGCGGATGACGCTCTGGGCCGCACGATTTGGGCGCTAGGCACCGTTGCTCGGCACAAAGACGCCCGTTCGCTGGATGGCTGGGCCGCAATCCGGGTGCTGGAGATCGCGCCCGTCTTGATGGCGTGTACATCGCCGCGCGCCTTGGCCTATGGTTTGCTCGGCATATCTGCGTTCCTGGAACGCTTTCCACGCCATCGCGGATTTGAGCGCCTCAGGGGCGAGCTAGCCAATCGGCTTTTCCAGCGCTGGTCCGACGCTGCCAGGCCTGATTGGATCTGGTTCGAGGATAGGCTGGGCTACGATAATGCCCGTTTGTGCGAGGCGCTGATTGTCAGCGGCCATGACACCGGCAAGGAGCACTATCTCGATGCAGGCCTTGATTCGCTACGCTGGCTGATGAAACTGCAAACAGCCGAACGCGGTCATTTCCGGCCCATCGGAACAGAAACTTTCGGTGCCGATCATCGGCATCCGAATCCCTTCGATCAACAGCCACTGGAAGCCTGGGCGGCCGTCAGTGCCTGTTTGACCGCGGCGCGTGTCACTGGAGACGCCGTCTGGCAAGGTGAAGCGAGCCGTGCCTTTGCCTGGTTCCTTGGCCAAAACGATCTTCGCGTTCTAGTGGTGGATATCGAGCGCGGCGCCTGCTTCGATGGATTACATCCCGACCGGCGCAACGCCAATCAGGGCGCGGAATCGACGCTGGCTTATATCGCGGCGTTGACCGCGATGCGGCGCACTCCGTTTGCCCAGCCTGACTTGCCACGTATTTCGGAAATGACGACCGCACGATGTACATGCCACCTCGGCGGAGCCAGCGAGGATCCAATCGATACCGGCGCGGCTGGTAGCTGGCTTATGCCGGACGTTGAATTGGGTGTTCGATCCACGACGCAGCTGGCGACAGCCAATTGAAGCGCCCTCGATCCAGGCAGGCAGACAGTCATCATGCCCGCCACTGATCCACGTCCGCAGACCTATCCAGGCCAAACAGGCCTATCCGATGCCGGACACGTTATTGCCGTGCGCGGCCCGGTCATCGACGTGGTCTTCCCGAAGGGGAAGCTCCCGCTGGTCGACGAGGCGTTGCTCATTCACTGGGACAGGCCCGACGTGCTGATGGCGGAGGTGCAGAGCCATATCGACGATCGCACGGTGCGCGCCGTAGCGCTGCAGGCCACCTCGGGCCTTTCCCGTCATGTCGCGGTCGAGGCAACCGGCGGCCCTGTAGCCGTGCCGGTTGGCGCTGCGGTGCTTGGGCGACTGATCGACGTCATCGGCAGGATTGGCGACGGCGGAGACCCATTGCCCGCCGACGTGACGTTGCGCCCGATTCACCGCGCGCCGCCGCCACTCCATGCTCAAAGTTCCGCGACGTCGCAATTTGAGACGGGGATCAAGGTGATCGACCTGCTTTCCCCGCTCGCGCAGGGTGGCAAGGCGGCAATGTTCGGAGGCGCCGGTGTCGGCAAGACAGTGCTGGTAATGGAACTGATCCACGCCATGGTCGCGCGCTATGAGGGCGTATCCGTGTTTGCCGGTATTGGCGAGCGATCGCGCGAGGGACACGAACTTCTGAACGACATGCGCGGATCAGGCGTGCTCGACCGCACCGTGCTTGTCTTTGGACAGATGAACGAGCCGCCCGGCGCGCGCTGGCGCGTTGGGCTGACTGCGCTAACTGTGGCTGAGTATTTTCGCGACGAGCAGCACCGCAACGTGCTGCTGCTGATGGATAACGTCTTCCGCTTCGTCCAGGCCGGCAGCGAAGTTTCGGGGCTGCTCGGGCGACTGCCGTCCCGCGTCGGCTATCAACCGACCCTGGCAAGCGAAGTCGCCGCGCTGCATGAGCGAATCGCCTCCGTCGCTGGCGCGGCAGTGACCGCGATTGAGGCAGTGTACGTGCCCGCCGACGATTTCACCGATCCCGCCGTCACCGCCATTTCCGACCATCTCGACAGCACCGTCGTACTATCGCGTTCGATGGCCGCGGAGGGCATGTATCCCGCGGTTGACCCGCTCGCTTCGGTCTCGATCTTGCTCGACCCGCTGGTGGTGGGCGCCGAGCATTACCGTATCGCGGAAGAGGTGCGCGAGACGATCGCGCAATACCGCGCGCTGCAGGACATCATCTCGCTGCTCGGCGTCGAGGAACTCGGGCGCGACGACCGGCTCATCGTTGATCGCGCGCGCAAGCTGCAGCGATTCCTGACCCAGCCGTTCGTCGTCACCGAGGCGTTCACCGGTACGCCGGGGCGCTCGGTGCCCCTCGCCGAGACGCTAAAGGGTTGCGCGGCGATCCTCGCCGGCGAGGCAGACGACTGGGCCGAGAGTGCTTTCTACATGATCGGCGATTTCGAGGAGGCGCGCGCGCGCCAGGCGGGAGCCCCCAAATGAGGCTGTTGATCACCGATCCCGCGCAGATCGTCGCGGATCATCCCGATGTCGATGCGGTCCGCGCGGAAGATGCGACCGGCAGTTTCGGCATCCTGAAGGGCCATAGCGATTTTCTGACCGCGCTGGAAATATCGGTCGTCTCTTGGCGGCACGCGGACGGACGGCAAGGCTTCTGCGCGATCCGCCAGGGCATCCTGACGGTTAGCGGCGGTCGCGACGTGCGGGTCGCGACGCGCGAGGCGCATATCGGTGACGATCTCGACACGCTCGAACGCGACGTCCTAGCCCGCTATCGCGAGCGCATCGACGCGGACCGGACCGACCGCACCGCCGCCGCGCGTTTGCGCACCCAGGCGATCCGGCAGATGGTTGCGGCACTGCGCGGCGGCGCGGCCACCAGCGACATACGCCCGTGAGCGACCCCCTGCCCGACCGCGAAACCCGGCTGACCAAGGCGGTACGCGTGCGCGCCGATCGCCGCAAGGCATGGGCGCGCGACGGCGCCCCGTCGCTGGCGCGCAATCTCGGCCAGATCGGCGCGCTTGGCTGGACGATCACCGTGCCGATCCTGATTTGCCTCGCCGCCGGGCGTTGGCTCGACCATCATTTCGCCAGCGGAGTGTTCTGGACGGCGCCGTTGATAATGATCGGCGCAGTGTTCGGCGGTTGGTCGGCATGGCGCTGGATCAACAGGCGATGATGGCGGTCGCCATTCCGGCTTTCGGGTGCCTCGGCGTGGCCGCAGGCGCGATCCATTTCCTGTCCCTGCGCAAGGATGTCAACCTCGTGGTCGTCGGCGGCTCCACCTTCGCGGCACTGGGCTGGCGGCTCGGACGTCTGGCGGTCACGATCGGGACGCTCGTTTGGGCAGCAACGCAAGGAGCGCCCGCGCTCGTGGCAGCAGCAGGCGGGTTCCTGCTCGCGCGGCACCTGATCCTCCCCCGACTAAGGCTGCCATCATGATCAGCTCGCCGTTCGACACGCAAGTCCTGCTCATGGTCGGTCCGGTACCGATTACGACGCCGGTCGTCACCACCTGGGGAATCATACTGCTCTTGAGCGTAGGATCATGGCTGATCACGCGTCGCCTCGCGCTCAAGCCGTCGCGAGCGCAAGCCGCGCTCGAGCTCGTCGTCGATATGTTTTCAGTCCAGATCCGCGAGACTATGGGAGTCGCCCCGGCCCCGTATCTTCCGCTGATCGGGACGTTCTTCCTTTACCTGCTCGTCGCCAACTGGTCGTCGCTGATCCCCGGCGTCGAGCCCCCGACCGCGACGCTGGAGACCGATATCGCGCTCGCGCTGATCGTGTTCGGCGCGACGCTCTGGTTCGGGATCCGCGCGCTGGGCGTTAACGGCTATGTCCGCAGCTTCGCCCAGCCTTCGATCCTGCTCGCGCCGCTCAACCTGATCGAACTGTTCACGCGCAGCCTGTCGCTGACCGTTCGCCTGTTCGGCAACATGATGAGCGGGGTATTCGTGATCGGCATCGTACTCAGCCTGGCAGGGTTGCTCGTGCCGATCCCGCTCATGGCGCTCGAACTGCTGACCGGCGCGGTACAGGCCTATATTTTCGGCGCACTGGCGATGGTCTTCATCGGCGGTGCGGTCAGCGAAACCACTTCGATTCAGCAAAAGGCAATGACATGAATTGGATCCATTTGATAAGCATCATGGGCGCCGCGCTAGCGATCTCGCTCGGCGCGATCGCCCCCGCGCTGGCGCAAGGAAAGGCCGTCGCCGCAGCGATGGACGCTATTGCACGACAGCCAGAGGCTGCGGCCACCGTTTCGCGCACGCTGTTCGTGGGCCTGGCGATGATCGAGACCATGGCGATCTACTGCCTGGTCGTCGCATTGCTGCTGCTCTTCGCCAACCCGTTCGCCTGACCCAGAACAGTGCATATCAACTGGTGGACGCTAGCGCTCCAGGCGATCAACGTCCTTGTCCTGATCTGGCTGCTTAGCCGCTTCCTCTACCGGCCGGTGGTGGCGGCGATCGCAGCGCGTCAGGCGGCGGCCGACGCTCTGCTCGCCGATGCGGCGGCGGCGAAGGCGCAAGCGGAGACCGAGGCGGCGGCCCTCAAAGCCAGCAACACCGCTCTTGCGGCCGATGCGGAACGGCTTCGCGCCGAAGTTCGCACCGCCGCCGACGCCGACCGCGTCCGATTGCTCGAAACGGCCCAGACCGATGCCGAAAAGATGGGCGAAGCGGCCAAGGCTGGTATCGCCGCCGAACGCGACGCCATGCGCAAGGCGCTGGAGACTCAAGCGGCAACGCTTGCGGGTGACTTGGCCGCAAAGCTTGTCCAGCACTTGCCGTCGGCCGTGATCCACGAGGCAATGTTCCAGAAGTTGACCGACCAGCTCGCCGCCATGCTCGAAGTGGACCGCGCCAGAAGCTTTGACGGCATCGCGCTGACCCTCGTCACGCCCACCCCGCTCCACGACAGTGAACGCGCACGCTGCCGCGACGCCTTGGCGAAGCTCCTTCCGCTGCCACTCGACCTCGCGTTCGAGGAGGAACCGGATCTGATCGGCGGCTGCGAATTGCGCGGCGCGCACGTCCACCTCCGCAACAGCTGGCGCGCCGATCTGGACGATATGCTCGCCAACCTCGCGAAAGACGGAAACGATGCCCGAGACGCCTGAGAGCTGGCTGGAGCGCGCGCGCCAGAGCGTCGCGGCGACCGTCCTCGCCCCCGAACTGCGCCAGATAGGCCGCATCGACTCGATCGGTGACGGCGTCGCTATGATTTCCGGCCTGCCTAACGCCCGGCTCGACGAACTGCTGCACTTCGACGGTGGCCAGGCGGGCTTCGTCCAGACAATCGACGGCGAAACTCTTGGCTGCGTGCTGCTCGACGATGCCGACGGCGTGAAAGCGGGGGCCATGGTGACCGGCACCAACGCGGTTGTCCGCACGCCGGTCGGACCAGGACTCCTCGGCCGGGTCGTCGATCCGCTCGGCCGGCCACTCGATGGCGGCGCGGCCATCGCCACCGAAAGCTTCGAACCGATCGAACGCGCCGCGCCCGCAATCATCGACCGCGACCTGGTTGTCCAGCCGGTGCAGACGGGGACCTTCGTGATCGACGCACTGTTCGCGCTCGGCCGCGGCCAGCGCGAATTGATCGTCGGCGACCGCGCGACCGGCAAGACCGCGCTCGCGGTCGATGCGATCGTCAACCAGCGCTCCAGCGACATCATCTGCATCTACGTCGCAATCGGGCAGAAATCGTCGAGTGTCGCGAGGGCAATCGAACAAGTCCGTCGTCACGGCGCGCCCGAGCGATGCATCTTCGTGGTGGCGAGCCCCGCACAGGCGCCTGGGCTGCAATGGATCGCTCCGTTCGCTGCCTTCACCATGGGCGAATATTTCCGCGATCGCGGCGGTCATGTGCTGATCGTTGTCGATGATCTCACCAAGCATGCGGCCACGCACCGCGAGATCGCCTTGCTCACTGGTCAGCCTCCGGGGCGCGAGGCCTATCCCGGCGACGTCTTCTATCTCCACAGCCGCTTGCTGGAGCGCGCTGCCAAGCTTTCGCCCGCCAAGGGCGGCGGCTCGCTCACCGCGCTGCCTATCGCCGAGACCGATGCGGGAAATTTGAGCGCCTATATTCCAACCAATCTCATCTCGATCACCGACGGGCAGATTGCGCTCGACGCCAAGCTGTTCGCGCAAGGGCACAAGCCCGCGGTCGATGTCGGCATCAGCGTCAGCCGCGTAGGTGGCAAAACCCAGGCGCGCGCACTGCGCGACGTTTCGGGCAAGCTGCGCCTGGATTACGCGCAATTCCTCGAGCTGGAGATGTTCACGCGCTTCGGCGAGCAGCCCGAAGCGCGCGTGAAGGCGCAAATTGACCGTGGGCAAAGGCTGCGCGCCTTGCTCAACCAACCCCAGTTCCAGCCATTGCGCGTCGTCGACCAAACTGCGCTGGCGCTGGCACTGACACAGGGAGCGTTCGACGCGATCGCCGTAGAGACGGTCACTGAGCTACGCGCGCGCTTGCCCGCCTGGCTTGACGCGCAGGCGGCGGAGACGGTCGCATCGGTCGAGAAAAGCGGCACACTGAGCGAACCCGATCGTGCAGCGCTGATCGCAGCAGTGGGCCGACTGACCAATAGCGTGGGACAGACCACGCCATGACCGAGCAGCTCGCCGATATCAGCGCCCAAATCGCGACCGTCAGGCAGCTCGGCGCGGTGGTCAACGCGATGCGGGGTATCGCCGCTGCCCGCGCACAACAGGGTCGCGCGCTGCTGCCAGCGGCACGTGCTTACGGCGATGTCGCGGCGCGCGCGATCGAGCAGGCGCTGCTGCTCGACGACACGTCACCCGTCACGCCGATGTCGCACCGGACCGCGCCGCCAGGCGTGATCGTGTTCGGCGCCGAGCAGGGCTTCGCGGGCACCTTTGCCGATCGCGTGCTCGACAGTGCCACTTCCGCGTTGGCAAATTCGCATGTTTTCCTGGTCGGCGACCGCACCGCGTCGCTGGCGCGCGAACGCGGGCTGCCCCTCGCCGCCACCTTCGCGGCACCGTTGCGCGCTGCCGCCATCATCGAGGTGGCCGCAGTGCTGATCGAGGCGGTCACGACCTATCTCGACACCAGCGGAGCGAGCCGGATCGACTTGATATTCCCGGTCTGGACCCCCGGGAAGGGCTTAAAGGTCACGCAGCGCCGCCTGTTGCCGCTCGATTTTGCCAGATTTAGCAGTGTCACCTCCACGTCACCGCTGATCCAGCTACCTCTGCCAAAATTGCTCGATTGTCTGACCGAGGAATATGTCTTCGCGCAGATCTGCGAAGCCGCCACCGAAAGCTTCGCCGCCGAGAATGAAGCGCGTGTCTCGACGATGGCATCCGCTAGCACCAATATCGCCGCTAAGCTCGAGACGCTGCAAGCGCTCGAGCGGATGACACGCCAGGAGGCGGTTACCGCCGAGGTGGTAGAACTGGCGTCGGGCGTTCGCTCGCGACGGCATCGACAGGCTGCCCGCGACAAATACCGATGACGTTGGTCAACCAAGCCCATCGCCCAAACCGAACTCCCCCAGCCAAAGAGGTCCGCATGACAAAGCCCGATCGCAGCCACACCCGCGCCCACCTCGTCGGTGGCGGGATCGCTTCGCTGGCGGCAGCCACCTTACTGATCCGCGACGGCGGACTTTCGGGGCACACCATCACCGTTTATGAGGAGCTCGACCGGGTCGGCGGCAGTCTCGACGGGTCGGGCGACCCGCACACGGGCTACATGGTCCGCGGCGGGCGGATGATGGAAAGCAAATATCTGTGCACCTACGACCTGTTCTCCTCAATTCCGACGCTCGACGGGAAGCAGTCCGTCACGCAGGAAATCTTCGAATGGAACGAGGTCATCAAGACCGGTTCCAAGTCACGTCTAGTGCGGGGCGCTAACAAGATCGATGCGCCCGAATTCGGCCTGTCAGAGCGCCACATCCTGACGATCGAGAAGCTGGCGATCGAACCCGAGACGCTGCTCGGCGACAGCCGGATTTCCGACCATTTCGACCAAGCGTTCTTCAAGACTAATTTCTGGTTCATGTGGTGCACAACCTTCGCCTTCCAGCCATGGCACAGCGCGATCGAGCTGAAACGCTACCTCGTGCGCTTCACCCACATGGTCGCCGGGTTCAACGAACTGCACGGCATCATGCGGACGCTTTACAATCAATATGACTCGCTGGTGCTGCCGCTGCGCAAATGGCTCGACGAGCGCGGCGTGGTGTTTCGCCTCGGCAGCAAGGTGACCGACATCGCGTTTGCCGACCGCGACGGCACGAATTTTGTCGAGAGCCTGACCTGCGAAAGTGGCGGCACGACCGAGCAAGTCGAAGTCGCGCCCAGCGACCTGGTGATCGCGACGTTGGGATCGATGACCGAAGGCGCCGCGATCGGCGGGATGGATAGCCCTGCGGCGCTTAACGACAAAAGCGTCGGCGGGGCCTGGGCCCTGTGGGACAAGATCGCCGCCGGCCGCCCCGAATTGGGCCGGCCCGCCAAATTCACCGACTATGTCGATGAATCGAAATGGCTCTCCTTCACCACCACGCTGAAGGACTCGGCGCTGTTCGACCGGATCCGCGATTTCACTGGCAACGTTCCGGGCGAAGGTGGCCTCATCACCTTCGTCGATTCCAATTGGCTGATGTCAATCGTGCTGCCGCACCAGCCACACTTCATTGGCCAGCCCGACAACGTGCAAGTGTTCTGGGGCTATGGCCTCAGCGTCGATGCTCCCGGCAATTACGTCGCCAAGCCGATGTCGGCCTGCACCGGGCGCGAATTGATGCAAGAATTGCTCGGCCACCTGGGAGAGATCGACCAGGCGCAGACGAGCCTGGAGGGCGTGATCTGCCTGCCATGCATGATGCCCTTCATCACCAGCCAGTTCCTCAATCGCGCCAATGGCGACCGCCCGCAGGTCCACCCCAAGGGCTATGCCAACTTCGCCATCACGGGACAGTTCTGCGAACAGCCCGATGACGTCGTCTTCACGGTCGAGTACTCGGTGCGGTCCGCTATGTCGGCTGTCTATGCGCTACTCGATATCGACCGGACCCCGCCCGCAGTGTTCAAGGGACAACTCGATCCTCGGAACCTCTACAAGGCGTTCCGCGCCTTGCATGACATGAACGATTGAAGGTTGGGACGATGGATAGCCGGTGGGCACAGCGGGTTTCAAGGGCTCTGACATAGCGACGAGGTCTTGCGGAATGCTCGGGACCGCCCGCCCGTTCTGAATTGGAGTCCGACTTCCCGGAAGGGCACCACCATCCGAGCGGTAATCGATTCTCATCAACTGAAGTAGCCTACTCCATCACACTCAGGAGGTTGTCGATCGAGACCGTAGCGAAAGCAGTGAAGCTGTCCGCAATCGCATAGGGTAGAAACATGGTCCGATCCTGAACGAGCGCACCGCAGCTATAGACGACATTGGGTACGTACCCGTCCCGTTCGTGCGGACTGGGCGCCAGGACCGGGCGCGGAGTCCGCGCCAGCAGCTTTGACGGATCATTCTTGTCGAGGAGGCATGCGCCAATGCAATAGTTGCGCACCGTGCCAACGCCGTGGGTCATCACCAACCATCCTTCGTCGATTTCGATCGGCGATCCGCAATTGCCCATCTGCACGAATTCCCAGGGGTAATTTGGCGTAATAAGCTTTGTGCCCCCTTCCCAGTTGAGCAATGAATCGGAGAAATGAAGCCAGATATTCTTGCCGTCCTGACGTCCAAGCATGGCGTATTTACCCGCAATGCGGCGAGGGAAAAGGGCCATGCCTTTTCCGCTCGAGGCCTGGCCGGTCAGAACGCGCATTTCGAACGATCGGAAATCGGTGGTGGTCAGCAATTCCGATCGCACTTCGCCACCGCTAAAAGCGGTATATGTTCCATGATAGACTATGCTGCCGTCATCCTCGCAGAAGCGCACAAGGCGCGTATCCTCAATGCCCTGCCTCTGGCTCGGCAGGACCGGAAAAAGCACCGTCTCCGAGATCGTGCGACTGCCGGCGCAGCACAGGCGTGCTGCTATCCCCTCTCCTCTCCCGCACGTATCGATAAGGGGCGATACAGATGTCGGGCTGGGATCATCGATCAAAAGTGCGCCGCCCGGTGTCCAGGTCCCGGTGCGGAACGTCACGGAGGACACATGTCCCTCGCCAATGCCTCGCAGCGACATTACGAAACGGAGGGTGTTTTCGGGGAGACCGGACTGGTCGGGGTGGAGTACCGCGCTTGGGTTGAACAAGGCGGCGGCCTCGTACGCAAATTCTTCGCTGAAGTAGGCGCCGATCAACCGCCGCTGCTTGGCGTTGATACGACCCACACCCTCGATACCGCCAGCGACCTCCTCGAACCGCCGAAGCAGCATCGTATCCACGTCACGGTGGTTTTCATCCAGAGACAATGTGACGCCTTTTAGCTGGCGCGCCAATTCAACCTCGTCAAGCGCCACGATCAGGTCCACGGTCTCTTGGGCACGTGACGTGCCGCCGGCGAAGTCTCGTGGGTAGTGCGGATCGAATGGCCGAACGACGGTCCGCGATGGATTGGGTCGAAGAACGCAATCATAGAAGTTAAGTTTTGCGCGTTGGATCATACCGACCGGCTCCCCTGTGCGTTCCTGCTTAATCAACACTGCCACTCCTCGTTGGAAAACGTATCGCAGCCGACTGTGGTATTCGGTGTAGCTTCCGTTCGCGGGATTGTGGACGGAAAGGCGACCCTTGCCCAGAAATCTGCCCGTAAACCCTGTGCTGTGAGGGCCTATAAGTAAATTCCGCAGAAGCCGGTTTTCCCGGTCGGGTATGTTTCTCTTTAAGATAAGCCATCGATTTCGTCGAAATCTCAGACGATTATTTATTAGGTTTCGTGGACAAAGGGTATCCACTGCAGGACTGACACGAGATTGACAAAGCCGAGGTAAGATTCCTTGGTTTTGTCGTATCGTGTTGCGATGCGCCGCCAGTTCTTGAGCTTGTTGAACAGGCGCTCGACGAGGTTGCGCCAGCGATATTTTTCGCGGTCGTGCGCGATGGGCTCGCGCCGGTTGCTCTTGGCGGGTATGACCGCTTCGACGTCGGCTTTCGTCAGTTCCTCACGGATGGCGTCGGCGTCATACCCCTTGTCGGCCAGCAGCGCCTCGATCTTGTCTGCGATCATGCGGAACAGCGGGCCGAAGCCCTGTATGTCGTGACTTTGCCCAGGCGTCAGGACAAACCCGAGAGGGCGCCCTTTTGCGTCGCATCGGGCGTGGAGCTTTGTGCTGAAGCCACCTCGCGATCGACCAAGAGCCTCGGTTTCCTGAGTCCCCTTTTTATGCCGACAGCACAATGATGTGCCCGGACCACGGTGCTATCGATCATGTCGGCGGTGACGTCTCGCTCGACCATTTCCGTCAGCGTTTCCAACATCGCGTCGAACACGCCGGTCGATACCCAGCGCCGGTAGCGCCGGAACACGCTGTTCCATTTGCCATATTCGTCAGGCAGGTGGCGCCATTGCGATCCAGTTCGGGCAATCCACATCATGCCCTCGAAATACAGCCGGTTGTCCTGCGCGGGGCGGCAACCCCGCCCCCTTTCAGGCGGCAGCAATTCCCCGATGATCGCCCACTCGTCGTCCCTCAGTCCAACCCGCTCGCCCAAGGCCGCCTCCAAAAGACAGCCTTGAATCAACCGACGAGTATTCTGTCAACCTTTGTCCACGAAACCTAGTGGATATCGAAGATGTTTGGGGCAGGCAGACAGACGAATTGCCGGGACGCTCAATCCACGGTCGAGGCTCTTGTCAATTCGAGCCGACCGCGCGTGGCGGTCACCCTTCCGTGAGGCAACATCCGTGACCTTAAAATACGGAGAAGGACCGCCGAAAATTTGATGAACTTCGACACAGTCGACCTGCGCTCCATCGGCCTTGCCTAGGGACCCGACCAATCCGCCCGCATCTATACAAACGATCTTTCCACGCCTGAAGATTGCATGCCCAACGCCTTATGCAACAAGCGGCATGCTTTCAAAAACAATGACTCACCAGACTGACAGCTACTGCGGCTTGGCCAACCTATTACAGGGACACAGGACTAAAAAAGGCGGCCAACCGTGTTGCCGTGATCCGCTGGGCTGCTGCGGCGGCAAACCAGGCCGTTGTTGATGCCAAGCACCTCGCCCGTGGTCCCTGGTTCATACAAGCAGCAGGTGGGCAGGGTGCTGCGCAACGGCAGACTACCCGGCCATAACGGCCAATCCCAAGCGCGAGCGAACTGTCGGAATTGATGATTATTCCTGCAGCGTGTTGCGCGATACGTTTTAATCATGGACATAACAGCATGCAGGAATGCACCGTCATTGGTAATTTTTGCTTCCCACGCTGTGCTGTTCCTGCCAGACAGGACATAACGTGGATCGTCGGCTCGCCTTCCTGCTTCTTATTGGAGCAATCCTTGGCCTTCTGGGGCAGGAATCAGCTTTCGCGCAGATGACCCTCAAACCGGTACAATCCGAAACGACCCAAATGGACCCCGACTGCGCCAAAGCAATGGGGATTACCGTTCAGCCATCATCGGATGACCAACCCTGCCAAGGGATGACCCCGGAATGCATCGCAAAAATGGGTTGCACCGTGCCCTTGGCTTTACTCCCCGGCAAGGTTGTTGATGACGTTCAGGCCCTGACGCTTTTCCAACCTGTCGTGTCCCCTGTTGCGGCACTGTGGGGACGTACGGTTCCGCCCGAGCCTGAGCCTCCGGCGCACATCGGCTGATCGCTGAGCGGGCTACGTCGGCTTTGCCGACCCCGTAGCTTCTGCCCATCGGACCGAAGGATCCACGTCAATCCGCGCCCGCGATGCATCCACTTGGGGCCTCCCCTCAAGATGGTTTACGCGAAATGGATATCCGACTGGCGCCACCCAAAAACCTGGTGAGCCGGCTGCCGCATGACTGTGACAGGACCGGATCGCCGCAGGCAGGTTGAGCAATTGCCTGGCCGATAGCGATAAGACACGACGGCCGGGCACGTGGCGCCGGTGAAGTTCCCTCGCTTCACCGGCGCCCGATTCGCCAAAGGCAGTCCTTCGCAATCGGCCTCGCACGTGCAGACCGGAAGACAATTGCATGCGTATATTATTCCTGGCACCGGCCTTGGCCACTGCGCTGCCTTGCGCGGCAGGTGCGGAACCACTGACTTTCGAAGCCGCGCTCGAACGAGCGGCGAACGCAGCACCTGCGCTCAAAGTCAGTGAGGCCAGCGTCCGCGCATCGCACGCTCGTGCGATTGCTGCCGGCCAGCTTCCTGATCCCACCTTGTCCGTTGGCATCGATAATTTTCCGATTTCGGGCCCGCCAGCCTTTCGTCCGCGTGATGAAAGCATGACCACCGCACGGATCGGGATCGAACAAGCATTCCCCAACCCGGCCAAGCGGCGGGCGGAGCAAACCCGCGCGCGGGCTGCGATCGGCGCGGCGGAAGCTGGACAAGCGGTCACGGCGCAAGACGTCCGCCTGGAAACGGCGCTTGCCTGGATCGATCTTTACTATGCCAAACGTCGCCTTGCCCAGTTGCGGCGCCTTGATGCGAGTCTTGGCGATTTACAGGCTACGGTTACGGCGCGGCTTGCCTCGGGTTCAGCCCGGCCAAGCCAGGCCTATGAACCCGAGCAGTTGCGCGCGGCGGTTAATGACCGGCAAGCTCAGCTTGAGGCTGAGGTGGCCAAGGCGCAAGCCCGGCTCGCGCGCCTGACGGGCGATCCCGATGCTGACGTTAGCAGCGATCCGCCCTTGCTCACGGTCGAACGTGAACGGCTGAGGGGCGGTATTGGCGCAACTCCGCGCCTGACCGCTCTTGATGCCGATGTCGCTGCCGCCGAGGCAGAGACTGATCTTGCCCGCGCGGCAAAGCGGCCGGATTGGCGGGTCAGCACCAGTTATGGCCGGCGCGATCCGGCCTATGGCGACATGGTTTCCGTCGGCGTCAGTATCGATCTGCCGCTGTTCTCGCGCAAACGGCAAGATCCGCTGATAGCAGCCCGCGAAGCCGAGGCGGACCGGGCACGGTTCAGCCGCACTTCGGGCGAACGCGATCTGAATGCGGGGCTCACGTCCGATCTTGCCGATTACGACATGCATCGCCGGCAACTCGACAACGCCAGGGCTACACTCGTGCCGCTCGCCAAGCGGCGGGCCGAGCTGGATATGGCGAGTTATGCCGCAGGCAAGCTCGATCTTGGCAGCGCGCTCCTCTCGAGCCTCGCTCTTGCCGAAGCTGAAGTCGATGCACTCGCCCGCGAAGCTGATGTCGCGCGCGACGCGGTCCGGATCAATTACACATACATGGAGGTGCGGCCATGAACTGGCACGCGAAGCAGACCGCGCGTTGGGGCGCAGGCATCTTGGCGATCGCCCTGCCGGCAGGCGCGGGCGGGTATTGGCTCGGTCATAGCAGCAGTCCCGGTACCGTGACGGGCGCCGGATCGGAGCGCAAGATCCTTTACTGGTACGATCCGATGGTACCCGCCGAGCACTACGACAACCCCAATTCACTGTCGTCGATGGGGATGAAAACCATCCCAAAATATGCCGACGAAGGGGCTGCAACCGCCACGGCCCCGGGGGTCAGCATCGACCCGGCTGTCCGGCAGAGCCTTGGCCTGCGTGTGGTCACGGCGGAGATTGGCACACTGCCTTCATCGGTCACGGTCACCGGCACGATCGACTTCAACCAGCGCAATGTCGCCATCATCCAGGCGCGCTCGGGCGGTTTTATCACCCGTGTCTATGGCAGGGCGCCGGGCGACGTTATCGGTGCGGGCGAGCCCATAGCGGACCTGCAATTGCCCGAATGGGGCGGCGCGCAGGGCGAGTATCTCGCGGTCCGCCGCCTTGGCCGCCCCGACCTTACCGCGGCGGCACGCCAGCGGCTGAGGTTACTGGGCATGCCCGAGCAGCTCATCGGGCAAGTGGAGCGCAGCGGGCGAACGAGCGCCGTTCTTACCATCACGTCGCCAATCGGCGGGGTCATCCAGACGCTTGATGGACGGCAGGGAATGACGCTCGTGGCAGGCCAGACCCTTGCACAGGTCAACGGGATCGGAACGGTCTGGGTCAATGCCGCCGTGCCGCAGGCGCAGGCGGGCCTTGTTCGGGTCGGGCAGCGCGCAAACGTGACGCTGGCCGCTCTTCCCGGCCAAAACCTCGCGGGCCGCGTGATTGCGATCCTGCCGACAGCGCAGGCCGAAAGCCGGACTCTCACGGTGCGGATCGAACTGGCCAACAGCGGCAGCCTGCTGCGCCCCGGCATGTTCGCCACCGTGGCGCTCGGCGACGAAGGCCAACCCGGATTGTTGGTGCCGAGCGAGGCGGTCATCCGCACCGGCGCGCGCAATCTCGTCATTCTTGCCCTCGCCGACGGACGCTATCGGCCAGCGGAGGTCCGGCTTGGCCGCGAGGGCGGGGGCAGAACAGAAATCCTTACCGGGCTTGCGCCAGGCGAGAAAGTGGCGGCATCGGGGCAGTTCCTGCTTGATTCCGAAGCAAGCCTGAGCGGTGTTCCGGCACGGCCGATCGGAGATGTGCGATGATCGCCGCGATCATCCGCGGCTCTGTCCGCTGGCGTAATCTGGTGCTTGTTGTGGCAGCAGTGCTGAGTGTTCTCGGCTTTTACGCGGTCCGGACTACGCCGGTCGATGCCTTGCCCGATCTCTCCGATGTGCAGGTCATCATTCGCACCAACTATCCCGGTCAGGCGCCGCAGATCGTCGAAAACCAGGTTACATACCCGATCGCCTCGACCATGTTGTCGGTGCCCGGTGCGCGCGTCGTGCGCGGCTATTCGTTCACCGGCGACAGCTTTGTCTACGTGCTGTTTGACGACGGCACCGACCTTTATTGGGCGCGCAGCCGCGTTCTTGAGTATCTGAGCCAAGTGCAAGGCCGTCTACCCGAGGGGGCCAAGCCGGCTCTGGGGCCCGACGCCACGGGGGTGGGCTGGATCTTTGAATATGCGCTGGTTGACAGGTCGGGCGGCCATGACCTTGCCCAGCTCAGAAGCTTGCAGGATTGGTTCCTGCGCTATGAGTTGAAGACTGTGCCGGGGGTGGCCGAGGTCGCCAGCATCGGCGGCATGGTCAAGCAGTACCAGGTGATCGTCGATCCGCAGAAGCTGGCGGCTTATGCGGTTACCACCGAGCAGGTCACTGAGGCGCTCAAGCGCGCCAATCAGGAGACTGGCGGGTCCAGCGTGGAAATGGCCGGCGCCGAATATACGGTTCGTGCCAGCGGCTATCTCAAGACGCTCGACGACTTCCGTGCGGTTCCGCTGCGCGCCGATGGAGGCGTTCCCGTGACGCTGGGCGATGTCGCGACGGTCCAGATTGGCCCGGAAATGCGTCGCGGCATTGCCGAATTGAACGGAGACGGCGAAGTGGCTGGCGGAGTCATCGTCATGCGCCAGGGCCAGAACGCCCGCGCGGTCATCGACGGGGTCAAGGCCAAGCTCGATGAACTGAAAAGAAGCTTGCCGCCGGGCGTCGAGATAGTGCCGACCTACGACCGCTCGGGGTTGATCGACCGGGCAGTGGAGAACCTCGGACACAAGCTCCTCGAAGAGTTCGTCATCGTCGCGCTCGTCTGCGCATTGTTCCTCTGGCACGCCCGCTCGGCGCTCGTCGCGATCCTGACGCTTCCGCTCGGCATCCTAATGGCCTTCATCGTCATGCGGTTGCAGGGCCTCAACGCGAATATCCTCTCGCTCGGCGGCATCGCCATCGCCATCGGGGCGATGGTAGATGGGGCGGTCGTGATGATCGAGAATGCGCACAAGCACCTCGAACGCTGGCAGCACGAGCATCCCGATAGCGAACTGGACACGGCGACGCGATGGCGCCTGGTCACGCAGGCTGCGGCCGAGGTAGGCCCGGCGCTGTTTCTCAGCCTCTTGATCATTACCTTCTCGTTCCTGCCGATCTTCACGCTTCAGGGACAGGAAGGACGGCTGTTTTCGCCGCTCGCCTTTACCAAGACCTATGCCATGGCGGCCGCGGCGCTGCTCTCGATCACGCTCATTCCGGTGCTGATGGGGCTCCTGATCCGGGGACGCATACCCAGCGAGGAGGCCAATCCGATCAATCGCTGGCTCACGCGGATTTACCGTCCGGCGATTGACTGGGTGCTCGTTCACCCCAAGCGCACGCTCGTGATCGCAGCCCTGATCTTCGCGACCACCTTGTGGCCGATGTCGCGGATTGGCGGAGAGTTCCTGCCGCAGATGAACGAAGGCGACCTGCTCTACATGCCGTCGGCGCTGCCGGGGATTTCGCCGGCCGAGGCCGGGCGGCTGCTTCAGCAGACCGATCGGCTGATCAAGACCGTGCCTGAAGTTCAGAGCGTATTCGGTAAATCCGGACGCGCCGAGAGCGCAACCGATCCTGCCCCGCTGGAGATGTTCGAGACGACCATCCGCTTCAAGCCACGAGAGCAATGGCGATCCGGCATGACCCCCGAGAAGTTGGTCGAGGAGCTCGATGCGCGGGTCAAGGTGCCGGGCCTTGCCAACTTCTGGATCCCGCCGATCCGCAATCGCATCGACATGCTGGCGACCGGGATCAAGAGCCCGGTCGGGATCAAGGTCGCCGGTTCGAACCTCGCCGAGATCGATCGCACTGCAAGGCAGATTGAGCAGGTCGTCCGGACGGTGCCGGGTGTCGCCTCGGCGCTGGCCGAGCGGCTGACCGGAGGGCGCTACATCGACGTCACGGTCGATCGCGCCGCCTCAGCCCGCTACGGGCTCAATGTGGCCGATGTCCAGTCGGTGGTGTCGGGCGCGATTGGCGGCGAAACGGTTGGGCAGACAGTCGAAGGGCTGGCGCGCTACCCGATCCAGGTCCGCTACCCCCGCGAAATCCGCGACAGTCCGGACAAACTGGCAAGCCTGCCGGTGCTGACCCCTGCCGGCCAGCAAATCACTCTCGGCAGTGTCGCCCGGATCGATATCAGCGAGGGGCCGCCCATGCTTCGCAGCGAGAACGGCAGACCTGTGACCTGGATCTATGTCGATGGCCGGGGCAGCGACATGCAGACCATGGTGGGCGACATCCAGCGCGTCATTACCGCAAAGGTCAAGCTGCCCCCCGGCGTCAGCGTTTCCTATACTGGTCAGTACGAGTTTCTCATCCGCGCCAAGGAGCGGATGAAGCTGGTAATCCCGGTGACGCTCGCGATCATTCTGGGGCTTTTGTACCTGACTTTCCGGCGCTGGGATGAAGCGCTGCTGATCATGGGCACTTTGCCCTTTGCCCTCACCGGCGGTCTGTGGTTGCTCTATTGGCTCGGCTACAACCAGTCGGTAGCGACCGCTGTGGGGTTCATTGCGCTCGCGGGCGTCGCGGCCGAATTCGGGGTCGTCATGCTGATTTACCTCAAACACGCGCTGGAGGCGCACAGCGATGACGACGTAGTGGGGGCGGTCCGCGATGGCGCTGTGATGCGCGTCCGGCCCAAAGCCATGACAGTTGCGGTGATCCTCGCAGGCCTGCTCCCCGTCCTGGCAGGTGGCGGAACAGGTTCGGAAGTGATGAGCCGGATCGCCGCACCGATGGTCGGCGGCATGCTGACGGCGCCCCTCCTGTCGATGCTGATCATCCCTGCGGCCTACCTGCTGATGCGCCGACGCACCCAATTTCGCAATCAATCCGAAGGAGAAGCACTATGAAGTCAGGTTTGATCATCACCTCCAGTCTTGCACTGTTGGCCTCGCTTACCGCTTGCAACAAGCAACCCGAATCGTCGAGTGCCACAACTGCTCCAGCGGGCAGCAAGAGCACCCCCAAAAGCACTGTGGATGCAGTTGCGATTGTTCATGGCGCCAGCACCGGAACCATCACCGCAGTCGATCTCGCCAAAGGGACAATCACGCTCGACCATAAGGAAATTCCGGCTCTACAATGGGCGGCAATGAAAATGGGCTTCTCCGCCAATCCGGAAGTCCTCCAAGGATTTAAGGTGGGAGATCACGTATCGTTTGAAGTCGATTGGGACGGCAGGCAAGGCACAGTCACGAAATTGCGCCAGGGTAGTGCAGATTGCTGTTGAAAAGGGTTTTAACGCCAGCATGCGATCAGGGGTCAAAGCCAACAGGTCGCATGCCACCCTTAGAATTTGACCGGTACCGATGCCCCGACTTCTTAGCAAAGCCCTAGCCGGCTCTCTCCTGATGCCAGTTCGGGCTAGAATTAAGTTTAGACTTCAAGACTAGTCGCGAATTTCTCGAAATTCGACCTCGATCCGCGCAATCTCTTCGGATGTGATGCCGTGCAGTCTTACCTGATAAGATGATATCAGCGTCCGATGGCGCACCGGCGGATGCCAGGACGCATCACCTTCGACAGGTCTAGTCCCATCTTTCCGGAACGCCGTCACGTGAAGATGACTTCCCCCTGGCAGAAAACCGAAGCCCCGCCGACGGGCAAATCCGCCCACGGTCACCCCATCCTTTGCCGCGTGAGCATAGACCGAACGGATTTCGACCCGCGAGTTGGCTTTCGCGGTAAGCGGCGCTGGGACAGGTGGAAGTGTCGCACATCCTCCTGCCAGAAATATAGCGGCTCCAAGTGGCAGGCCGCGAAATCTCCATCTTCCGTTGGTCATTTTGTCACCTCCTTCATTAGTTGCCGGCCGTGCGATCACGGTAGGCAAGCAATCGCAGGGCGTTGAACACGACGATCAGCGTTGAACCTTCGTGCATGGCAACCGCCGGCCCGATTCCCAGACCCAGAATAGTCGCCGGTACAAGCAAAGCCACGACGCCAAGGCTGACAAACACGTTCTGACGGATGATCCGACGCGTGCTGCGGCTGAGACCCACCGCGAACGGCAGGTGGGACAGGTCGTCCGCCATAAGTGCCACATCTGCGGTTTCGAGGGCCACATCGGAACCTGCCGCCCCCATCGCGATGCTGACGGTAGCACTCGCCATGGCAGGCGCATCGTTGACCCCGTCGCCGACCATCGCAACCTGCGCCTCGCTACGCAGCTTCTTGATCGTGACGACCTTGTCTTCTGGCATGAGATCGCCCCAGGCCTCGTCGAGCCCAACCTGGCGGGCGACAGCATCGGCGACGCGCTGGTGGTCGCCCGAGAGCATGACCATGCGTTTGATACCGAGTTTCCGCAGCTGATAGAGTGCGTCGCGCGCGCTTTCGCGCGGCGTGTCGAGGAGACCAATGGCACCAAGGTCACTATCGCCGCGGCGCACGACCATGGTGGTAAAGCCGCCTGCCCTCAATTTTTCAATCGCGGCAGCCATCGGGGCGGACAAGGGGTCGATCCCCTCGGTGCCGAACATCTCAGCCTTACCGATCAGCACCCGTTGACCACCCACTTCGGCGGTCACGCCGCGCCCGGTCAGACTCTCAATGTTGATCGCCTCGGGAATCGAACGATCGCCAATATGGTCCCGTCCATCACGGGCTATCGCCTGCGCGAGCGGATGGTCGCTCAGGCTCTCGACCGCAATCGCGACCGCTATCAGATCCTGCTTGTCGATGCCAGGCGCGGCCACGATCTCCTGGATACGCGGCGCGCCCTTGGTCAGCGTGCCGGTCTTGTCGAATGCGATCGCATCCAGTGAGCCAAGCAGTTCGAGCGGCGCGCCGCCCTTGATCAGGACACCGCCGCGCGCGGCGCGGGCCACGCCGGAAAGCACCGCGCTGGGCGTCGCGATAGCGAGCGCACAGGGGCTTGCCGCGACAAGCAGCGCCATTGCGCGGTAGAAGCTCGCGCGAAACGGCTCGTCGATCACCACCCAGGCAAAAAGCAGAAGGACGGTGAGTCCGAGCACGGTCGGCACGAAGTAGCGTTCGAACTTGTCGGTGAAGCGCTGGGTCGGCGATTTCTGCGTCTCGGCCTCGCTGACCAGCTTGATTACCTTGGCAAGGGTGGACTCGCTGGCAAGGCGGGTGACCTCGATTTCGAGCGCACCGCTGCCGTTGATCGTTCCGGCAAAGACCCGGTAGGCGGCCTCTAGCCGGTCGGGATTCGCGCGCGCGGCAGCATCGTCCATCACCGCCCGCTTGTCGACCGGCATGCTCTCGCCGGTCACCGGAGCCTGGTTTACCGCGCTGGTGCCCCTGACCACGAACCCATCGGCAGGGATGCGCCCGTCGGGCTTAACGGCGAGAACATCGCCAAGGGCAAGCTGCTCGACCGGCATCTCGCGGGTCGTCCCGTCGCTTTGTCGGACCATAGCTGTGCGGGGAGCGAGTTTCGACAGGGCCTCGATAGCACGCTTTGCCCGGCCCATCGCATAGTGCTCAAGCGCATGGCCTAGACTGAACAGGAACAGCAGCAGCGCACCTTCCGCCCAGGCGCCAAGCGCGGCGGCACCGGCGGCCGCGACCAGCATCAGCGTATCGATCTCGAAACGCCGGGCCTTCAGGTTCTGGAACGCCTCGCGCAGCGTGAAGAAGCCGCCGAGCCCATAAGCAAGGATGTAGCAGCCCAGCGGAAGCCATACGGGTGCGTCGGCGAACCTATTAATGGCGAACCCGATGGCCAGCATGAGACCACAGCCGAGCGCGAAGACCAGTTCGGTCCAAGAGCCGAAGACTCCGCCATGCTCGTGGTCGTGACTATGCTCGCCGGGGCCATGATCATGCCCGGCATGGTCGTCTTCGACCACGGTCTTGTGGCGCAGCCCCAGTCTCTGCAATACCGCCCGGACTGCCGGTTCGTCGATCAGGTTCCGGTCGAACTCGACCCGAACCACCCCCGCCGGACTGACCCCGGCTTCGAGCACGCCGGGGGTCTTTGCCAGTTGATCGCTGATCCGGTTGGCCTGGCGGGCAGAAAACGTCTGGCCCAGTTCCCAGACCACATGGCCAAAACGCGCCGATATGTCGGCGCCGGCAGCCTCGACGATCGAGCGGACCTGGGGCAGCGACAGTGTGCCGGGATTGAAGTGGACGCACAGAACCGGCGTGTCGCTATTGGACTCAGCGACATGCGCGTCATTTACACCGTCGCGCGCCTTCAGCACCGCCAGCAGCCGCTCAACGCAGCGGTCGGCCGCGTCGTGGACTTCGGGCAAGACCAGCGGAACGTCGAACTTGGCCTTGTCAGCCATCAGCGAGTTCCTCGTCCTGAAAGTCCGTTGGCCCGCTCAGGATTTCGACCGCCTCAAGCGTGACGAGGCCGATCCCGGAAACGGCGGTCAACTCGGCAGCAAAGCGGCGCAGCTTGTCCTCAACATCGACGATTTCGATGACGAGGGCTCGGTCGCTCTCGAAAACGTGCTTGCGGTGCAGATGCGCGGAGTGTCCGAAGCCCATCAGGGCTTCGAGCACCGTCGCGCCGGCAAGACCGCGCTCGCGGGCCAGCGCGGTGACATATTCGAACACCTTGCGATCACCGACATAGGCGCTCTCGTCAGTGTAGACGCGAAGCAGTCTCGCGGCCTTGTTCATGTCCATCTCCTTCACTGCGCCGCCGCCGGCGTGGGCGTGACGTCATCCAATTTATCATTCGAGAGGCCTTCCTTCGGCCCCAGGACCACCCGGGCGATCGCCGGAAGGACCAGCAGGGTCAGGACCGTCGCTGCGATCAGCCCGCCGATGACGGTCATAGCCAGCGGCTTTTGCACCTCGGCGCCGGTGCCATGCGCCAGCGCCATCGGTACGAAACCAATTGCGGGCACGAACCCGGTCATGATGACGGCGCGCATCTTGTCAATCATGCCTGCCCGGATCGCCTCGACGAGGACAAGCCCCTCATCGAGCCGCTCGCGGATAGCGGTCATGACGACGAGACCGTTGAGCACGGCAACACCAGCAAGGCAGATGAACCCCACGGCCGCAGACACCGAGAAGGCGATCCCGGTCGCCGCGAGGGCGAATACCCCGCCAGCAAGACCTAGCGGCACGGCGAGGAATACCGCGGAGGCCCGCCGCAGAGTCCCGAGAGCCAGGAACAGCAGCACGAAGATCGCGGCGAAACAAAGCGGCACGACGATCGCCAGACGGTCCGCGGCGGCTTGCAGGTTCTGGAACTGACCGCCCCATTCGAGATAATAGCCCGCAGGCAGCTTCACCTTTGCAACCTTTGCCTGCGCTTCGGCAACGAACGAACCTGCATCGCGGCCCTGCAGGTTCGCCTGGATCACGACGCGGCGCTTGCCGTTTTCGCGCGTGATCTGGTTGAGCCCTTCGGTGAAGCGGATCTGAGCGACTTGGCTCAGCGGAACCGAACGGCGCGCCTGGCCCTCCTGCGCCGGTAACATGACCGGGAGCGCCATGACCTCGCCAAGGTTTGCCCGCGTGGTGTTGGGCACCCGCACGGCAATCTCGAACCGGCGGTCGCCCTCGAAGAGCAGCCCCGCCTCGCGTCCGCCCATTGCTGCCGCGACCGTATCGGCCACTTCTTCGACGCTGAGACCGTAGCGCGCGATCGCCGCACGGTCGAACCGGACGTCGAGCGTTGGTGCGCCGCCGGTTTGGTCGGCCTTGACGCTCGATGCGCCGGAAACCGACTGGAGCACCCGGACTATCTCGTCTGCCGACTGCGCCATCTTGTCCAGATCATCGCCATAGAGCTTGATCGCAACATCGCCGCGCACCCCGGCAATGAGCTCATTGAATCGCAGCTGGATGGGCTGGCTGACCTCGTAGAGCTGGCCTAACCGTCCCTTGGCGGCCTTCTCGACCCGCTCGACGACGTCCTGCTTGCTGTCCACGCCATCCGGCCACTGGTCTTGCGGCTTGAGGATGACGTAGCCGTCGGAGATGTTCTGCGGCATCGGATCGGTGGCAACCTCTGCTGTACCGGTCTTCGAGAACATGAGATGCACTTCGGGGAGCTTCGTCACCGCGTTCTCGACCCCGCGCTGCATGGCAAGCGACTGTTCTAGGCTGACCGAAGGCACGCGGGTCGAAGCGAGCGCGAGGTTCTTCTCGTCGAGCTGGGGAATGAACTCGGACCCCAGCAGGGCAAAAGCGGGTATGGCCGCGACGAAGAAGGCCAGCCCTGCGCCGATAAAGCGCCAAGGACGCTCCAGCGAACGGTCGAGCAGCGGCAGGTAGCGCTGCCTGGTCCGGGCGATCAGCCAGACTTCCTTTTCGGCAACCTCGCCGCGGATCAGCAGCGCGACCAGCGCCGGGACCAGCGTGATGGCGAGGATGAACGCGGCGACGAGCGCCAGCATGATGGTGATCGCCATCGGCGAGAAGGTCTTCCCCTCGACGCCCGTGAACATCAGCAGCGGGGCAAAGGCGAGCAGGATGATCGCCTGCCCGAACACTGTCGGTTTGATCATCTCCTGGCTGGCGCGCATCGTTTCTTCAAGCCGTTCGCGCAAGGACAGGACGAGGCCTTCATGGGCCTGCCGGTGGGCAAGCCGGGCAAGGCAATTCTCGATGATGATCACCGCGCCATCGACGATCAGACCGAAGTCGAGTGCGCCGAGGCTCATCAGGTTGCCGGGCACCCCGACAATGTTCATTCCCGTCGCCATCATCAGGAACGAGAACGGGATGACGAGTACGGCGATAATCGCCGCGCGCCAGTTGCCAAGCAGCAGGAACAGCGCGGCGGCCACGAGGATAGCGCCCTCGGCAAGATTGCGCTCGACCGTGGCGACCGTCGCGTTGACCAGCTTGGCGCGGTCGAGCACGACCTCGACCTTCACGCCCGGCGGAAGTGTCTTGGCGACCTGATCGAGCTTTGCACCGACGGCTTCGGCGACGGTTCGGCTGTTCTGGCCGATCAGCATCAACGCGGTGCCGACCACGGCTTCGCGTCCGTTCATGCTGGCAGCACCGGTGCGCAGGTCGCCGCCAATGCGGACATTGGCGATCTGGGCAACGGTGATCGGAACGCCGCCACGCGTCGCGACCACGGTGTTGCGGATTTCATCGACCGAGCGGATGCGCGCGTCGGCGCGCACGAGATAGGCCTCGCCACCGCGATTGAAGTAGTTCGCGCCAACCGCAAGGTTGGCGGCTTCGAGCGCCTTGGCGAGTTCGCTGTAGGAGATGCCGAACGCAATGAGCTTGGTGGGATCGGGCTCGACCACGAAGGTCTTGGCATAGCCGCCGATGGAATCGACGCCCGCCACACCCGGCACGTTCTTCAATTGCGGCGCAATGATCCATTCCTGCACGGTGCGCAGGTAACCGGCCTTGGTGACCTCATCCGCAAGAACCTGGCCTTCTGGCGTCAGATAGCTGCCATCGGGCTGCCAGCCCGGCTGCCCGGCAACCCGCCGAGCACCTTTGCCGTCAGGGTTGGCATAGCCGACAGTATACATGACGATTTCGCCTAGTCCCGTGGTCACCGGACCGATCTGCGGCTGAACGCCTGCGGGAAGTTTTTCCCCCGCCTGGGTCAGGCGCTCGCCAACCTGCTGGCGGGCGAAGTAGAGATCGGTGGAATCCGAGAAGATCGCTGTAACCTGGCTGAACCCGTTGCGCGAGAGCGACCGGGTCGTTTCCAGACCGGGGATACCGGCCAGCGCCGTTTCGATCGGATAGGTGACCAGCTTCTCCATCTCGACCGGCGAGAGGCCGGGATTGACGGTGTTGATCTGCACCTGCTTGGTGGTGATGTCGGGCACGGCATCAATCGGCAGGCGGGTGAGCTGCCACAGGCCAATGCCGGCAACGGCGAGGAAGAACAGCACCACCGCCCAGCGCATGCGGACGGAAAGCGCCATGAGGCTTGCGATCATGGTCTATTCCTCCTCGCCCGCGCCCTTGCCGATTTCGGCCTTGAGCAGGAATGCATTGCGAGTAGCGACCTGGAAGCCCGGCTTCAGACCTGAGAGGATTTCCACCCGCCCGGCACTGCGCTGGCCGACGGTCACCGGTTGAACCCGGAACCCCTTGGTCGTGCGCACGAAGACCACGTCCTTGCCATTGAGCGACTGGAGCGCATCTTCGGGAAGCGCGATGGCGTTGCCGGGTGTACCGAGACTGGGATAAAGCCGAACCCTGACCCCGAGGCCCGGTTGCAATGTTCCGCCAACAACATCGATGACTGCAGTCGCCGAGCGCGTTTGCCCGTTCAGCGTCGGAGTTACCGTCCTTACCCGGCCCTCAACCGTGCCCCCTTCCGGCAATTCGATCACCGCGCGGTTGCCGGCGGCAAGACGCGCCATGTCAGCCGGGCCGACCGACGCCTCGACCTGGATCTGGCGCGGATCGGCAACGCGGAACAGTTCGGCTTCGGGTTGGACGTAGGTGCCCAGAACGGCATTCGCGGATGTCACCCGACCCGAGATCGGGCTGCTGACTATTGTTCCCCGACCATCGCGTGTAACATTCGCTACACCCATGGCCGCGTTGGCGCGCCGGGCCTCCGCTTCAGCTGCAGCGGCCTCGGCCTGTGCCGCTTCATATTCGGCGCGCGACGATACCTTCTGTTCGAAGAGGTAGCGTTCGCGGGCTAGGTTGCGCTGCGCGAGCGTCGCACGCGCGGCAGTTGAAGAGCGTTCGGCCGCGATTTGGCCGGCGTCGCGGCTTTCCACGATCGCCAGTGCTTCCCCAGCGCGAACCGGATCGCCAAGCCGCTTGAACACGCGGATGACGGCACCCCCGGCGCGGGCAGTCAGCACGGCCTCACCGGTTGGCGACGACGCGACCACGGCCTGAACCACGATCTCGGAGCCGAACCCGCCTGCCGACACCGCTTCGACGGCGATATCCGAATTGCGGATCGCTTCGGCGGAGAGATCGAGCGAGGTCGGAGCCGCTTCAGCAGCTTCCTCGGCCGGCGCGGCGGCGGTGGACGGTTCGCTCGTCCAGCGGGCAGCCATGAAGCCCCCCCCTGCTGCGAGCACGAGCGCGCCGGCAACACCGGCGACGAGGCGCTTGTCGTCAAAGTACATGGGTAATCTCCGAAATGGGGCGACGCCCGGCGCCGGTTACGGCGCGCGGCAGGCATCGGGAAATGAGGGCATCCAGCTTCACTGCGCAATTCCCCGGTCGGGAGCAGGCGCAACGAGCCGTGCAAGGTTTGCTTCGGCAGTGTGATAGGCAATGAGCGCGTCGACATAGGCTGATCGGGTCTGCGCCAGGGTCCGTTGCGCCTCGATCAGGTCGAGCTGACTGAACTTGCCGTTGGCGTAACCGATCCCGGCGATCCGGGCGGCCTCGAACGCAGCGGCAAGGCCCGGACCGCCTGCGGCGCGCGCACTGGCGGCGGCATTGGCGAGTTCGGCCTGGGCCGAGGCAATCTCGCGCTCGGTTTCGATCAGCGCCACGCGCCGCCGGGCGTCCGAGGCGGACTCTTGCGCCGTTGCCTGATCGAGCGCCGCCTTGCCTCCATTGAACAAGGGCAGCGGGATCGAAACTCCGAAAACTGCGGCTGTGTCGTTAGACGCGGACAGGCGCTTTGCACCGGCGCTTAAAGTCACATTCGGCACGCGCTGCGATCTGGCGAGGCGCACCTGCGCCGAGGAAGTCGCGAGGTCGGCCTCGGCGGCGGCCAGCGTCAGTGTCCCCTCGGCCTTGATCGGAGCTGACGGACCATAGGCATCGGCGCGTTCGAACCAGTTTCGATCAAGCAGTCCGACGACCGGCTGACCGATCAGCCGTCCGAGATTGGCCCGGGCGGTCTCGGCTTCGCGGCGGGCACGATCGAGCGCGACATCGGCGTTGATCCGCAGGACATCGGCCCGTTGCTGTTCGATTGGCGAGGCTGCCCCGGCGGTAACCCGCGCGCTGGCAGCTCGAAAGCCCAAGGCCGCGAAATCAGCTTCCATCTGGGCGATCTCGACGCGCCGCTCAGCAGCAATGGCGGCAATGTAGGCTTGCGTGATCTGAAGGCGCAGGTCGGCGGCAACGACAGCAGCCTCGACCTCGGCGCGCCAGGTCTGGGCATCGGCCACCGCAATCCGGGCCGAACGCTTGCCCCCGAGTTCGATCGGCAGGGCAAACCCGGTCGTTGTTTCCGCGCTTTGGGTGCCCCTGAACTGTCCTGTCCCGCCGACATTCTCAACCTGGACCTGCAATTCGGGATTGGGACGCAATCCCGCAACGGTCCGGCCGGCCTGCGCAGCGCGGAGGTCGGCGGCAGCCGCAGCGAGCCCCGGCGCACTGTTGCCAGCGGCGGCGAGCGCCTGATCCAGGGTGAATACCGGCGCGGGGGCCGTGGTCCCGGCGACCGGCGCTTCGGCCCTGACGACCTGCCCACTCGTGCCGAGCAAGAGCGCCGCGGCAAGGACGCGCGGCACCGGCGTACGGGCGCTCCGATGGCGCACTACGGACGCGCACGCGCCCGTTTGACTGTCTTGCATGAAATATTCTCCTGAAAATCATGAGCCTTGGGCGCACGTATGGCACCGGTGGATGACCTTCAGGCGGCGGGCGGCTCCGTGGGCGGAGCCGCCCCGAGCGCCGTCAGCGGATAAACCGTCTGCGGCATCATCAGTGCGTCGGCAGACCAGATCCCCACAGCTGGGACCTCGGCATCCGTTCTTATTGCGATGGTGCAGTGGTGGTGGGCAACCGCATGACAGGGCACATCGCCACCTTGCTTGTCTTTCTGCCTGGTCGCGGCATCGACGTGATCTTCGAAATTGAGGATTTCGCTACTGTGACCGGCAAGCAGATCCTGTGCATGGCTGCGTTCAGGCATGACTATGCTACCGATCAGCACGGCAAAGAGCAGCAGCATAGAGATGATCTGCCGCCGCATGGGGCGGCGGTTACCAGTCATTCGCGATGTGGGCAAGTAGCCTTGCCACATTTCGTAGTTTCTGACCAGTCTCTGGCGTTCGGCAATAACTGAAGTGCTCTCGCAAATTTCGCTGATCATCCCAGTCATTCTCCTTGGAACAGCTTAGCATTGCCGTCGTACGATTGCCAACCACAATGAAAAATGACGATGCGTCATTATAAATAAGTGCGATAATTGTCATAGGGAATTGGCAAACTTGACTTGGATTTTATTTAGAGCCACCGACCATCGAGGCGACGGCGGCGGTGGTCCACCCGATGGTCGTGACAATTACGGGCAGCGGCGTCATATCAGCCACCCCTTCGACGAGGCGACGAGGAGAAGGATGCCAAGTAGGCCGCGATACACGACAAACGGCCAAGCCGAGAAACGCTCGAGAATGCGCATCAACGCCCAGATCGCCACGAAGGCCGAAATCGATGCGACGATCAGGCCCAGCGCCAAAATGGACCAACCGTGCATATCGAGATTGGCTTTATGTAGTTCCCACAGTTCCTTCGATCCGGCGAGAGCAATCGCCGGGATGCCCAGCAGGAATGAAAAGCGCGGCGCTTCCTCGCGCCTGAAGCCGAGCGCGAGTGCTGCGGTCAGGGTTGATCCAGAGCGCGAGACGCCTGGAATAAGAGCGCCGACCTGCGCGAGTCCGACCAGCAGTGCATCGACTAGTGATGCATTTTCAACGCTGCGACGGTGGCGTGCCAGAATTTCCGCGAGGGCCATCAACACTGCCATTGCGATGCAAGCCCAGCCAATCACAAGCAAGGCGCGAAGCGGCGAACCGCATGTATTGAGGATGCCTGACAGCAGGATCCCTGCGAGCGTGATCGGGACCGTCGCCAACGCGATCCAGATCGCGAGTCGGAGTTCGGGATCGTTGAACCGTCGTTGACGGATCGCCGACCCGGAACCGACCGCCAGGCGGCGCACATCCTGCCAGAAATAGCTCATAACCGCTGCCAGTGCGGCCAATTGCATCGCTGCCGAAAACGCCGAGCCGGGATCTCGCCACCCCAACAGGGCGGGCACGACGCGCATATGGGCAGTCGAGGAAATCGGCAGGAGTTCTGTGATCCCCTGAACCACTCCCAGTACGGCGACCTTGGCATAGCCCAGTGTCACGAAGCCAGTGTCGATGCCGGTGGCACAAGGTACGGTCATGTCAGCGCTGTTCCATTCGGTTGAGGTGGCCAAGCCAGGAGCGTTGCTGCTTTTTGCACTACTGACGAACCAGTCTTAGACCATTGGCAACCACGATAAGGCTGGCTCCCATGTCGGCGAATACGGCCATCCACATCGTCCCAAATCCTGCAAGCGTCAGCGCCAGGAAGATGGCTTTGATACCAAGCGCCAGGGTGATGTTCTGGACCAGAACGGCCCGCGTTTTGCGCGAAAGCTGCACGAAGCGGGCGATCTTGTTGAGATCGTCGTCCATCAAGGCAACGTCGGCCGTCTCGATGGCAGTATCGGAACCGGCGGCCCCCATCGCAAACCCGATATCGGCGCGCGCGAGTGCGGGTGCGTCGTTGATGCCGTCGCCAACCATGCCGACAGACCGGCCATCGCGGATATAGCGTTCAATCGCCTGGAGCTTGTCCTCGGGCAACTGGTCGCCCAGTGCCTTGTCGATCCCCACCTGCTGCGCGATGGCTGCGGCGGTACGGGAGTTGTCACCTGTCAGCATCACCGTCTCGATGCCAAGCTCGTGCAAGTTCCGAATGGCAACGCGGCTGCTGTCCTTGATGGTATCGGCGACGGCGAGGAGGATGAGCGGCTCATTGCCATCGGTCAGGACGATGACCGTCTTGCCCTGCGCTTCGAGCTGGGCCAGCTGCGTTTCAATCGCTGGGGAACACACCCCGGTTTCGTGGATCAGGCGGTGGTTGCCGAGCAGATAGTCCACACCGCCGATCGTGCCCTTCACGCCGCGCCCCGGCAGCGCAGCAAAGCAGGTCACATCGAGCAAGGCTATACCAGACTTTCGCCCTGCTTCGGCAATCGCAAAGGAGACGGGATGGTCGGAACGCGCGGCAAGGCTGGTTGCGACGCGCAGGCTATCGATGCCACCCATCTGATCGAGTTGCACCGTGTCGGTCAGCGCGGGTTTACCGTGCGTGATGGTTCCCGTCTTGTCGAGGGCAAGCACAGCAAGTTTGTGCCCCTGTTCGAGATAGACGCCGCCCTTGATCAGGATACCTTGGCGCGCCGCTGCCGCGAGGCCACTGACGATCGTGACGGGGGTCGAGATGACGAGCGCGCAAGGACAGGCGATCACCAGCAGGACCAGTGCCTTGTAGATCCAGTCCAGCCAGTTGGCAGCGAATAGCAAGGGTGGAACGAGGGCCACCGCAACGGCGACCAGGAACACGACCGGCGTGTAGATGCGCGCGAACTGGTCAACGAAACGCTGGGTCGGTGCGCGGGCGCCTTGGGCTGACTCAACGGCTTCGATGATCCGGGCCAGCGTCGAGTGACCGGCATCGGCGGTCACTTCATACTCAAAGGAACCGACCTCGTTGAGGGTCCCGGCGAACACTTGGTCGCCGGGTGCCTTTTCGACCGGCATGCTCTCACCGGTGATCGCCGCCTGGTTGATCGTCGAACGACCGCTTGTGACGGTGCCGTCCAGCGCAATGCTCTGACCTGGCCCGATTCGAACAACGTCACCGATGCGCACCGATGCGGCCGGGCGATCGACCCACGAGCCGTCCGGCTCACGAACAGTGGCGTGGTCCGGGGCAAGCTGGACTAGGCTGCGAATGGCATTGCGCGCACGGTCGAGCGATTTCGCCTCGATCAGTTCGGCGATGGCGAACAGCACCATGACCATGGCGGCCTCAGGCCACTGACGGATCAGGAGCGCGCCCGTCACCGCAATACTCATCAATGCGTTGATGTTGAGATTGCCGTGGCGCAGGGCAATCCAGCCCTTGCGATATGTATCGAGTCCGCAGACGGCGACGGCGAGCAAGGCGATCAGCGCGACCATCCATTCGGGCAATCCGGACCAGTGCATGATCTCCGCGACCAATGCCGCAAGGCCGCCCGCAGCATAGGGCCACCACGGCTTCGCGGCTTCCTCGTGAGGCGCCTCGTCGATGCTAGGTTCAAAGAGTTCGGCTTCCATGCCGAGTTCGCGGATGGCTGCCTGGACCGCTGGCAACGCTCCCGTGCGATGGGCAATCGTCAACATGCGCTGCATCAGATTGAACTCGAGCCCCTGGACCTCGTCCATGGTGCCGAGCTTCTTGCGGATCAGTGCTTCCTCGGTCGGGCAATCCATCTGGGCAATGCGCAGACGGGTGACGCTGCTACCCTCAGGCACAGCCGAAAGCGCAGGCGCAAACGTCTCGTCCAAGGAAGCAGGTGCTGAACTTGAACCGCAGCAAGTGTCGGCCATGGGACTACTCCGTCACGCCGCCACCGCCTTGCGGGCCAGCCACTCATTATACCATCCCCCTGCCACGATGACCGCGATCGTCAAAAATTGCGCGCCGATCGACTGCCAGGTCGGGAACAGTCCCAGCACCGGGATGCGAGGCATGTGAGCCAGCGGGGCAATGTCGATGATCCCCGCCTCCTGCAATGCCGATACGCCCTTGCCGGCGAGGACGACCGCCAGCACCGCGATGAGCCAGGAGCTGTATTTGAAGAACTCGCGCACCGGAAGCTGGGCACTGAACCGCAGCATGGCCCAGGCGATCAGCGCTAGGACGACGATGGCTGAGATTGCGCCGGCTAGAATGACTGCGCCGCTTCCCTGCGCGGTCAGCGCCGCATAGAACAGGATCGTCTCGAAAACCTCGCGGTAGACGACGATGAAGGCGAGGCCGAACAGGAACCACCCGGAGCTACGCGACAGCGCATTGCCGAGTGTCTCGTTGATATAGCGCTGCCATTCTCCGGCCTGCGACTTGCCGTGCATCCAGATGCCGACGGACAACAGAACCACGGCGGCGAACAGCGAGCCGAAACCTTCGGTCAATTCCCGGCTTGCGCCGCTGATGCCTATGAAAAAGGTTGCAACAGCCCAGGTCAGCGCTCCTGCCGCGAGGGCCGCAACCCAACCGACGTGGACATGACGAACCATCTCGCCGCGATCGGCCTTGCGCAGAAAGGCGATCATGGCGACCACGATCAGCAGCGCTTCCACGCCTTCGCGCAGCAGGATGGTGAACGCGCCGAGGAAGGTGGACGCCGTGCTGGCGGCATCGGGCGACAGCACCTCCTCGGCATCGCTGAACAGCCCATCGAGGACGGCCATGCGATCCTTGACCGCGCTTACAGGTTCGCCGCGGCCGATGGCTGCGCGAAGATTACCCATTTCGGTCTCGATCCGCCCCATCAGCGTCGCATCACGCGCCGCGAGCGCCGGCTCGACCGGCTCGAACCCGTCGAGATAGGCGGACAGCGCGAGCTTCTTGGCCGCCTCCCTGTCGCCGGCCTCGTAAGCCGCAAGGCTCGCCTGGAGCTTTTCATGAGCAACTGTCAGCGATCCGGCCTTGGCCTCACTCACCGCTTCGGGATGCGCCCGTAGATAGCCAAGGACCGCATCAGCCTTGTCAGGACCAATCTGCCGCCCGAGCGAGGCAGGCGTCATCCCGGCGAGCGCGGCCAGGTTGGGAACCTGGCTGCGCAATGCGGCATCGCTCTTCCAGAGCTGTTCGCCCTTGCCGGCATTGGGGAAGGCGAAGCGACCGATGTAGAAGGCAAGGTTCCAGCGGTCCTGCGAGGGCAATTCGGAGAAACTGCGCATGGCTGTGCCATCGAGCCCCTGGCCGATCACCTGATAGAGCGCAAAGGGGCTTCTCTCTCGGGCACGCGACGCATCGGCAAAGGCAACCGGCACGGGGTTGAGCTTGGCGGCGTCCGGTCCATGACCGTCGCCGCTCAGGCCATGGCAGCCTGCACAATTTTGCGCGTAGAGTGCATTGCCGCGCGCCAGATCGGGAGTTTTGCTGGGTGCGAGCGGGACAGGATAGGCCGTCAACAGGTGCGCGGCGAGCGTCCGCGCAGACTTCGCTACATCATTCGGCGCAGCTTTCTGCGCGACCATGCCCCGAAACGCTTTCGCCTCGGACAGCAGCCCGGCCTTCTGCGCTGCCGGCGGCAGCGCCGCGAGCTTGGCTTCGACCGCGCCGGCAAACTCGGTCATCTCCGCATATTCCTGCGCGCTCTTCACCTTTCCATCGGCGACCGCCCCCGCATAATCGACCGCGACATAGTCGAGCAGCCGCCAGGCCGTCTGGACATCCTCATCGCTCGGGTTTGCAAAGGCAGGGGCCGTTCCCGCCACAAGCAGGGACACCAGCAAGGCGGCCAGGCGCAGCACGCGGGTAGCGGCCTTGATCGATTTCGGGGCGTGATTCGCGAATTTGGTCTTGCTCATCGGCCCCCGATACAATCTACAGTAGCTGTAGAAGCAAGCAGTTTTTGCGAGCGATTCGCGATATGGGACAATACGATGGGTGAACCCGCGCGTTTGGCGATTGGCGACCTGGCTCGGCAAACTGGGACCAAGGTCAACACGATCCGGTTCTACGAGGACATCGGCCTGCTCCCGCGCCCGCTGCGGACCGCTTCGGGAAGGCGGACCTACATTGCAGCGGACGTCCGCCGCCTCTCTTTCATCCGCCATGGCCGCAGCCTGGGATTTTCGGTCGACGAGATCCGCTCACTGCTGGCCCTATCGGATCAGCCTGAACGCGATTGCGGTGAAGCAGCGGCAATCGCGCGCCAGCACTTGCGCGACATCGAAGAGCGCATCGCCCGCCTGCAAACCTTGCGCAGCGCGCTGGTGGGCGTCGCTGCGTCCTGTGATGGCGGCCGCGCCGCAGATTGCCACGTGATCGAGGCGATCGCTGGCGTTGCCTTGCCAGCTCCCGATTAGTGAAAGCAGGCAACGAGTAGCGGGACCGGCAAGGCCACACCGTTCAACCGCAGCGCGAAGCGGGATCGCAACTGTGCCGGCATTCGCAACTGGCTCGCTGACGCTTGTGCAGTGCGAGCCAGACACCGCCGCCAACCAAAGCTATCGCAGGAATGCCGATGCACATGGCCGCGTCGAGTGATACGGCTTCAAAGCCAAGGACCGCACCCGTTCCTGCCAGCAGCGGCACGAGCAATGGGGCACAACAGGCCGCGCAAGCGAGCGCCTGACCAGCGAGTCCCAGTTTCAACTTCATGTGCAATGTCCTTGTTCGGTTTCGAGTCGCCGCATTCTACAAGTTCAAGTAACTTGAAGAGCAAGCGCCATCATGCGATGCCTTCTCCATGCCGATGCCCATTAGCCAGGCCGCAAGTCTTGCGGGATGCTCCGCGCCGACGATTCGCTACTACGAGGCGATCGGCCTCATTCCGAACGCGGCAAGGACTGATGGCGGGCGTCGCAGCTATGGCTGGCCCGATGTGAAGCGCCTGCAATTCATTCGCCGCGCGCGTGATTTCGGTATGTCGATCGACCAGATTCGGGAACTGCTGGCTCCCGAGGCCGATGCTGCCGGAGGCTGCATCAAGGCTCGCGATATCGTTCAGCAGCGCATTGACGAGGTCAAGGAACGGCGGTTGGAACTTGCCCGCCTCGAGTCCTCGCTCGATGCCATGGCCCGGCGCTGCGATGTGACCTGTGGTCCGTCGCCAGCTCTCCCGTGCACGATCTTCGAAGATATCGCGGACGCTGCCGCGTGAAACTCTGGGCGATCTACGCTGCAGGCGCGTTTTGCGAGATCGCTGGCTGCTTTGCCTTCTGGGCCTGGCTCAAGAGCGGGAAGCCGGCGCTTGTCGCCATTCCCGGCGTGGCGGCACTAGTTGCGTTTGCATGGCTGCTGACGTGGGTGGACACGGCCTATGCCGGACGCGCCTATGCCGCCTACGGCGGGATTTACATTGTCGCTTCACTGTTTTGGCTGGGGCTGGTCGAAGGGCAACGGCCAACGACCACTGATATCCTCGGTTCCGTAATCTGCCTTGTCGGGGCAGCGATCATTCTCGCTGGTTCGGGTGCTTTGACGTTCGGAAAATAACGAATGCTCGACCGAGTGCCCTCATTCCTCGATCAAATGTAGCGCCTTGGCCTGCAGGATCACCCGGCGCACGCCTTCTGCCGTCCACGACAGACCTCCACGCGGAGTGGGCTCTCGCAAGTCGCGTGACAGCCAGGCGGCGATCTCACGCAACGATGCCTCCGGATGAGTCTTCAGCCGATCTGCAACTAGCCGTGCCGCCCGGGTGTCGGGTGGCAGACGCGGCGACGGCTCCAGGATCGCGACGCTGGCGTAGCCTGACTTCACCAGCGTCCGGCAAGCCTTGATCAGTGTGCGCTCGCTGAACGAGCGCACTGGCGGAGTGATCGCAAGAATATGGCGCAATACCAACGCCCAGGGTAAATGCGGCCGGAGCCGCTCAACCGTCGGCAGCCACCGATGTCGACCGTCGATCAGCGCATTCAGGTATCGCTCGTTGTGGCTGTGACGAATCTCAGCGATGGCAATCGGATCACGGGCCCGCATCTTTGGATTGCCAGGCCGAGCACCTCGCGCGACCGCAGCCTTCAGCCCTGCCCGCGTCCGCTCGCGGATCAATGCGCGCTCGAATTCGGCAAAGGCACCGAGCAACTGCGTCATCAGCATCCCCTGGGCACTGGAGGTGTCGATTGGATCGTTGATCGACCGGAAATAGGCGCCCTTGGCGCGCAAGGTCTCGACGATTTCGAGCAAGTGGGACAGCGAGCGCGCCAAACGGTCGATGCGCACGACCAGCAGGGTATCCCCCTGCCCCACCCTTTCCAGCGCCCGCGTGAGGTTGGGCCGGTCGCGACTGCCGCCGCTCGCCTTGTCCTCGAGTAGGCGTCACCTCAAGCTTTGTACGCTGAACAACGATTTTCCGGACATAATGTGAACATTGGTGTCAGGCAGCGGCGCGAAGGTACTGGTAGAGGGTTTCGCGGCTGATGCCCATGTCGCGCGCGATGGTCGCCTTGCGTTCACCGGCGGCAACGCGGCGGTGCAGATCGGCAATCATCTCATCCGAGAGCGACCGTTTCCGCCCCCGATAGGCGCCGCGCTGCCGAGCGATCGCAATGCCTTCGCGTTGCCGTTCGCGGATCAGGGCGCGCTCGAACTCAGCAAACGCACCCATGACCGAGAGCATCAGATTGGCCATCGGGGAGTCCTCCCCCGAGAAGGACAGGCTTTCCTTCTCAAACTCGATCCGGATACCTCGCTTGGTGAGGCCCTGGACCAGCTTGCGCAGGTCATCCAGATTGCGGGCCAACCGATCCATGCTGTGGACGACGACGGTATCGCCTTCGCGGGCGAAAGTGAGCAGAGCCTCAAGCTGGGGGCGGTTGACGTCCTTGCCCGATGCCTTGTCGGTGAAGGTCCGATCGAGCGACTGACCTTCCAATTGGCGATCCACATTCTGATCGAACGTGCTGACCCGGACATAGCCGATCCGTTGCCCCTTCACTGCGCACTCTCTCCATCAAAATGTCAGGTTGAAATCTATGATACGCAACGACATTCGTCAACAAATTCCGTTTAGTACCCTAATCTGACAGAAACCGCGGTAGCGCCCTGACGTCCGGTTAGGCTATACTCCAAGCTGACATCACAAAATCAAATCCCTCAAAGATGGCGTCAATTGCCTTGATGGGGTAAAAACTGGAGTGCTTCCAGGATGGGACATTCGGCAACGTCATCTCCAGTGCCTCGGGCTAACGTGGTCGCCAGCGGCACCTCTATCTTCTG